>JACQGE010000079.1 GCA_016199675.1 Acidobacteriota bacterium
CCTGGAAAAGTTTGCGGAGCAATATTCCGAGGATCAGAATGGCGTTCTCGCTTACTTGGTTCTGGGCTATGAAGCCTTTCAAGCTAGGCGAGATGCCGATGCCAAAAGATATTTCCAGGCTGCCAGCAAGTCCGATTCTGCGGTGCGAGACTATGCGGAATACTATCTGGCGCTGAGTGAGAAGGACAATCATCGCACGGTGGCGGAGTTGTTGAACGGCTTTGCCTCCCGCTATCCATGGAGTCCGCTGGCGGCGCAGGCGATTCTAAGGCGTGCGCGAAGCCTGCTGGAATTGGGTCGTTTTGAGGAGGTCATTACGCTGCTGCTTTCTCCGGAAGCTGAGGTTCCGCAGCCGGATGCAGACATGTTGTTAGCCGAGACTTACCTGAAAAATCGCCAACTGGCCAAGGCAACGGAATATTACCGGAGAGTCTATTACCAGCATCCCATTTCTTCCCGGGCGGATGTGGCGGAGCGGCAGTTGAATTTGCTGAAAAAGCGAATGGGGACCGCTTATCCCTCCGCGACCGCCGAGATGCGGCAAGCACGCGCGGAGCGGCTTTTCGATGCCCGCCAATGGCAAAAAGCCCGGTCGGAATATCAATTGCTTGGGGCCATGGTAGAGGGTAAGGAGCGCGACCACGCGCTGCTGCGGGTTGGTGTTTCTCAGTTTCAGGCACGGGAAACTTGGCCAGCCCTTTCGACTCTTTTGAAACTGGCAGTATCCGAGCCGGAGTTGGATGCCGAGCGGCTTTACACTCTTGCGGCTCTCTACCGGCGTTTGGGGCGCGAAAAGAACTTACTGGAGCAACTTCGCCTACTGGAGCAGAAATATCCCCAGTCGCCGTGGTATGAGAGAGGGCTGTTTTTGACCGCCAACTATTACCTGACCTCGGAAGATCCGGAGCAGGCAGACCGCTACTACCGCCTAGTGTATCTGCGGTTTCCGCAAGGGGAAGATGCTGTGATCAGCCATTGGAAAGTGGCTTGGTACGCTTATCGGCAGCGCCGCCAGACGGAAGCAAAACAGCTTTTTGAGGAGCATCTGCGGAATTATCCCGAAAGCCCGCAGGCCTCTGCCGCTCTTTACTGGCTGGGGCGGTTGATGGAGAAGGAATCGCCGGTGGCCGCCGCAGCCTGTTACCGTAAACTCGTTGAAACCTTCCCGAATTATTACTATGGATTGCAAGCACGGGAGCGACTAGCTGCATTGCCATCGGGAATCGTTCCTGCGAGCGCTCCCGCCAGTCTCCCGTTCGCCAGTATTCACCGTCCCGGATCAGTGGCGAATTCAGAGACGGATGTTGCCGCTCGCTGGCAGAAGAATCTGACACGGGTGCGTTTACTAGAAGGAGCGTGGTTGATCGACCTGGCAATCACGGAAATACAGGAACTGCTCGCTCAGGATTCCTCTGCCACCACGCTCGGCCCGATGCTAGCTCGTCTGGAACAGGAGCGGGGGCGGTCTCATGTGGCGTTGCGGTATGCGAAGCGGTATGTGGGCAGCTATTTTGCGCGGGATTTGCCGGAGTTGTCCCGATCCGTCTGGGAGACGCTGTTTCCGTTACCGTGGTGGGAAGAAATTAAAAAGAGCGCCACGGCTACGGAGTTGGACCCTTATTTGGTTGCCGGGCTGATCCGACAGGAATCGGAGTTCAATCCCGCGGCCCGCTCCCGTTCCAACGCGCGGGGGCTAATGCAGTTGTTGCCCTCCACAGCGCGACTTGTGGCCCGCAGTGTCCCCGATCGCCAGGCGAGGCAATACCAGCTTACGAAATTGTATCGGCCAGAAGTAAACCTGATTTACGGAACTAACTACTTAAAGCAATTAGTCGCCCGCTTCGAAGGCAACCTGGCGTATGCTTTGGCGGGTTATAATGCAGGGCCGCATCGAGTGGTGCAATGGCTGGCAGAAGGGGAGTTCGAGGAACCTGCAGAATTTGTCGAAAGCATCCCGTTTACCGAGACCCGCGAGTACGTCCAGGCGGTTTTGCGGGGCGCCGCCATGTACCGCCAGCTTTACCCGGATAACTCCAGCAGTTTCTGATTTCACCACAGGGCTTCATCTCATCTCCTGAAATCCGTTAGAATAGATTCCCCATGACGAATCTTCCCGATCCGGCCTTGCAGGCTCCGGGAGCGACGCTACGCCGGATGCAGTCACAGCGAACCTTGGGACTGGTGGAATCGGTCATTCGGGAGATGACCCGCCTGGCGTTGCAGCACGGGGCGGTGAATCTTTCGCAAGGGTATCCCGATTTCCCTGCGCCACCCGAGGTGAAAGAAGCCGCAAAACGCGCCATTGACGCCGACATCAACCAGTACG
>JACQGE010000081.1 GCA_016199675.1 Acidobacteriota bacterium
AACCGGGTGTGGGTGCTGCGGAAAGTCTTAAATCAACTCTCGCCGACCGAGGCCATGGAACTGCTGCTCGACAAACTCTCCAAAGTCAAAGCCAACGCCGACTTCCTCAATTCCATGAGCGCCGGGTAGTGAAGTTCCTTACCGTTACATCGCGAACAAAACGGATGTAAAAAACAGCTTTTCTTCTTTTGACCCGTTGGATCGCGCGCTTGCCGATCCCACAACGTTCTAGTATCTTGTTAATGGAACCCCATGATTTTCGGCCCGCCAGAGGGGTGATCCTTCCGATTGTCTTTGGAGGCGGCGTAGCTCAGTTGGCAGAGCGAGGGTCTCATAATCCCTAGGTCACAGGTTCGAGTCCTGTCGCCGCTACCAAATTGTTCAAGTAGTTACCTGGATTTCCCTCGTCTCAAGCCGTCACGTTGTGGGGACTTTTGTGAAATTGACCGACCTTTGCCACACAAGGTCTTTTTCTCTTACGAAGGGGATGAATCGATATAACGATAAGGACAAACAAGTCTATGGACCGGGAGAAGTGAGCGACCGGCTCCAATTAAAGGCGCTAACCGTGTGGGGCGGTTATTACGTCTTGCGGGAAAATCTTCTAGGGACGCTAGAACCAGGTAAGTTTGCCGACGCGGATCAACGTATTAATGACAGTGGTAGGAGGTAAGACAAGGCAACCAAGCTGAAACGCCAAAGCGAGACCCCTCGTCTAATTCTTGGGCGCGATTGAGGCTAATAATTTGAAAATTCACCAGTTTGCCTTAGCATCTTTCATGAATTACAAGCAGCTATCAAGAGAAATGCCGAACTTCCTTCATATTACTGTCGTGGCAGTTTTCTTTAGTATCTTGAGTGTGAGATTGGTTGCACAAGAAAGAACAGGAGTTCCCGTCCAGCAGCAGAATCAACAATCGTCCCAGGAAAGACAGTCGTCCACTGCTTCCCGAATAGACGAAAGTCAGTTGGTGGGGCTTCCGTTGAATGGTCGGAGCTATAACCAGTTGGCGACTCTTGAGGCGGGAGTCAGCGACACTTCGTCTGCCTCTGCTTCCCGGGGCCTCGCCGGAGGGGGCTTGAACGTATCAGGAGGACAGAGTTCCTCCAACGTCTTTCTGATGGATGGAACTCTCATTATGGGCATGAGAAATCAGAGCCCACGTAGTGCGGCGGGAACGCAGTTGACTTCGGACTCTGTCTTGCAAGTCCTGGTTTTTGGCACGAACTACTCTGCCGAATACGGTCGGGGGAGCGGCGGTATACTGAACTCGATTACCCGGTCCGGAACACCGGAATTTCACGGGACGTTTTTCGAGTATCTGCGCAACAGCAAACTGGATGCGCGCAACTTTTTTGATGGTTCCGAACCGCCTCCATTCAAACGTAATCAATTTGGCTTCACCGTTACCGGACCGATCTCGAAAGAACAGACCTATTTTATGTTTGGCTTCGAAGCGCTTCGGGACCGATTGAGCGAAACGGATATTGGCACTTTTCCTGATGAGGAAGCGCGCGTGGGGAGAATCACAGACGCTGAGGGAAATCTGCTCCGTACCGTGAGTGTGAACCCGGAGGTAGTACCCTACTTAAAGCTTTTCCCCATTCCCAACTACGAACGACTGGGAAATGGAGTAGCAGAAAACAGGCATCCTCGCTTCGAACCGAGCGATGACGAGTTCTTTGTCCTCCGTGTCGATCACCAATTCTCGTTGCGAGATAGCATGTTTGTCCGATATAGCTTTGATGATGCCCGTTCCATTAATGGAGGCAGCGTTTATTTGTTCCCAGGCAAGAACGACAGCCGGCAGCAATACCTTACATTCGTGGAAACTCACGTTTTCAGCACCGCCACAATCAATTCCCTTCGCCTCGGTTACACGCGTCCGACCACTCAGAGTCGCAATGTTCCCCGAATTGACATTCCCCGGGATCTGCTTTTTATTTCCGATTCCCCAGACTTTGGGCAGATCAATATTCCCCGAGTGAGCGGATTCGGTAATGGAGGAGGGCCGTCCTCCGAACGGTTCAATAGCTTTCAAGTCTCTGATGATGTCGTGTTGCAGAGGGGAGCACATGCCGTTAAGTTCGGCACTCAAATCCATCGTTATCATACAGACACGTTTACGAATGCCAACAGAGGAGGAGTGTGGTCATTCAACAGCCTGGAAAGCTTCCTTCGGGCTCCGGATGGAACCGAAGACAAAACCACAACTTTGATCGGCGTCTTGCCAGACTCCGATAGCACCGTGCATTGGCGACAGACCCTTTTGGGTGTTTACATCAACGATTCCTTCAAGTTTCGGCCAAACTTGCAATTGGATTTGGGACTCCGCTATGAATTCAGCACTCTTATCCACGACCTGAATGGAAAGAGCGTCTTCGTTGCCGACCCATTGCAAGATACCGATCCCACAGTGGGACCGTACCTGGACCATAATCCTTCTCTCCGTAACCTCTCCCCAAGGCTAGGTGTCAGTTGGTCCCCAGGGACGAGCGGGAATACAGTTTTTCGAACCAGTTACGGAATCTATTACGATCAATTATTGCCGTATACGATGAGCCCGAAAAAGAATACCGCCCCTTTCTTTAAAAAAACGGTACGGACGAACTTTGACCATAGACCATTCTTCCCGAAAGCCGAAGCCGCCCTGGAAGGCAACCCACTCCAAGCGCAGGTGGTAGACTACCATGATCTCACGACTCCAATGGTCCTCCGCTATGGTGTCGAGGTGCAGCAAGAGTTGCCCGGAGGATGGAGCACTAGATTGTCCTACGTCGGTTCTCGAGGCAATCATCTTTTCCGAGGTTACGAATTTAATTTGTTTCCATTCCCTGTGATTGATCCTGGAGGAGCACTCTTCTTCCCGCCACAGTGCAATCAGCTCGAGAATCCAGAAGCTCGGGAACTGGAACTCTGCCGTGCCTATGCGGGGCCAATGAATCCTGCCTTTGCTGGCGGGCTGGATATTACATTCAGTGATGGGCAGTCTTTTTATAACTCTCTTCGGGTTTCGGCAAATAAGAGACTCTCTTCCGGAACCTCCTTTCAATTTAGTTATACACTGAGCAAATCCGTGGATGATGCAGATGAGATGGGGGCACAGTATCCCCATTTCCGGAATGTGGATCGAGCTCTTTCTGATTTCGACACTCGTCAACAGTTAAGTTTTAATTACTTCTACCCCCTTCCTTTCGGAGGCGGTCGACCCTGGTTGAACTACGGAGTACTTTCGAGGTTGTTTGGAGGATGGCGAATCGGAGGGATTGTACGCTACCGAACGGGAACACCTTTCTCACCGGGGATGAACGTTCGAAAGGCAGGCTACTTGTTTGAAACCAAGCGCCCCAACCTACAGCCTGCGCATGGCAATAAACCCGCGACTGAAGGAACTACCTCCGGCTGTGGCGCGATAAGAACTGGAGAAGAGCTAGGCACTGCACGTCGATTTTTTGATCCTTGTATCTATGCTTTTCCAGAATTTGGCACCTTGGGCAACGCGGGACGTAATACGATCACTGCGCCAAGCGTATTCAGCACAGATGTCTCTTTGCAGCGGGATTTTGGATTAGGTGGGGATCGGCGCCTGCAATTCCGGATGGAAGTTTTTAATCCCTTGAACCATACCACTTTAAGCGGCCCCAGAGGCTCTGGGAGTTCGGTTTTCAGTGGGGCTCCCAGTCGTATTAATCCATCGGTAGGCAGGATTTCACGTACCTCCACCACCTCTAGACAAATCCAGTTTGCTTTACGTTTCAGCTTCTAGCCCGTGACCGGCGACGGACAATTTTTCGAAACCGGGTGCGTTGTCGTTTTGTTGGCGTCCTTACTGAAAAGGGTGAATGACGAACCCTGGGGAGGGGAAAAAATTGGACTGCATTTCTTAACACTTCTTACTACTTCTGGCACCGTTTATTGTTTTGGCGCCTGACTTTTACCGGGTCAGGCACGAGCGAAACCCGCCGCTGTGTCGCTGGTTCGAGTCCTGTCGCCGTTACCAAATTAAGCACAAGCGGACAGAACGTCCGCTACCGGTAATTTGTTGGTGGGATTTGTAGCTCCGGGAGGCTATTCGTTCTGTTCCTGCTAATTCGAATTTCCCCCGAAACTAGAAGAAAAGATATTTGCGCCACTGGGAATCGGTCGTGGCCATCAATCGCATTAGATGGCGGCTGGTATGGAGGTTGAACGGGCGGGGCTGTCGCAGCAACTTCATTCCCGCCTGTTCCGGCGTGCGATCTCCTTTCCGGTTATTGCATGCATAACAACAGGCGACCAGATTCTCCCAGGCGGATTTTCCGCCTTGCGAGCGGGGAATTACATGGTCGAGCGTCAACTCGGCCGCTGGTAAGATGCCCCCACAGAATTGGCAGGTATGGTGATCGCGTATTAAAATATTTTTTCGGGATAGTGCACGCGCCTGATGGGGAATTCTGCGATATTCGAGCAAGCGAATCACAGAAGGGATTTGCATTACAAGGCTGGTTGAGTGGACCTCTCCCTTGCTAAGCTCTTCCGCCAGTGCCACTCCATTCAAAATCAAGACAATCGCCCGGCGCGCCGCGCAGACGTTGACCGGCTCGTACGTGGCGTTCAAGACAAGTACGGGGGAATGCAACATGCTTCCGTTTCGTTTTGACCCTGTAGAATCCATCCGTTCTTCAAGATGGGCTTGGAGAAGATCAGTCCCATGACCCATTATTTACAATATATCCGAACTCGTCAAGTTTGCGCGAGCGAGCGTGGCGACCCAGACCGCTTGCACATTGGCTTCTAACAAGGCTTGGGCGCAGGCGTTTACGGTTGCGCCTGTAGTCAGCACATCGTCGAGGAGTAGCACGCGAAGCGCACGCAGGCGTTCGGGGTGAGGAACATGGAACGCCCCGGCCACATTTTTTCGCCGCTCCGCCGCACGCAATCCCGTTTGGGGCCGAGTATCGCGGATTCGCACACAATCGCTTGAACCCATCGGAATTTTCAACAATTTAGACACCTGAACCGCCAGCAGCGCTGACTGATTGAATCCTCTTTGCCGCTGCCGTCGGATATGGAGCGGCACGGGAAGGATCAGATCCCAGGAACTTGTTCCGAGCCGCCGCACGGCGTCAGCCAAAAATTTTCCTAGTGGCTTGGCCAGCGGACGAAGACCGTCGTATTTGAAACGTTGAATCAGAGTTCGCAGGGTGCCCTCGTACGATCCAAAACTCCGTGCTTGCTCAAAACGAAAGATGTTGCGGCGGCAGAGTCCGCACAGTGTTGTTTGGTGCAACGCAACCGGTCCTTGCAGGAATAGCCCGCACTGGGCGCATTCTGTTCCCTCCCAGGGCCGGGGGGCTTCTAAGCACTGCGGACAGACGGGAGACCAGGTAAATTGTTCGATGGATTGTTGACAGACTATGCAGGAAACGGGGAACAGAAGCGAGACTAAAGAATCCCCTATCGTTCGGCACGCTTGCACGCTTGCCGCCGGCCATCCTAATTGTGCGGAGGGGAGATTTGCGGGGAAGATTTCCTCCAATCGTGAGAGCCTACTGAGAGTAAGCCTTCGAAAGATTTCCTCCTTATTCCAGGATTCCCTGTTCCTGTTTTTCCTGGCACTCGATGCAGTGCCGCGCCCAAGGCACCGCATCCAACCGTTTCTGTTGTATCTCGCCGCCGCAGGCAACGCAGGTGCCGTAGTTCCCTTCGTCGAGCCGGTCTAAGGCTTCCTGGATAAGTTGCAAAATAAAGCGGTCGTCGTTGCTTTTCTTGAACAGGAATTCTTTCGTGTAAGAGCTGCTCGCCTTGTCGGCGAGGTCTCGTGCCGCTTCTTCATCCGCCTGTCGGCCATCTTGTTCTGTTTTGGAAACGGTCTCCAGCAATTCCGATCTGCGCTCGAGAAGCCGTTTCTTGTAAATTTCAAGGCGCTTCTTATCCATCAGGAGTATACCCCAAACAAAAACTCGCTCGTAAATAAGATTAATCCTCCATGCTATTTGGAAAAAACCAATCCTGTCAAGGCAAATAGCTCCCTGGAATAGCCTACTCACATCGTATCCCCCCGGGGGAGTTGAAATGTAGCCGGGTGAATGATGCCGGTCCTTAACAGGGACCAACCTGTGACGGGAACGAAAAGCCCCGCCTTCAAAACCGGTACGTTAGATAATTGGTTACGTAATCCAAAGGCTTGGCAGGGGGGGATTGACGGATGAACGGGCCTGGAAATACATGCGTGTAGATGGCGGTCAGGTCCAGGTGGCTACTGAAGCGGTAGACGAATTGCAATGAAGGCTGGCTACCGACAAAACGCTGCAGGTTATTCTGGCCAGTGCGTTGTAACGTTCCTGAGGTGAAATAGGTTCCGTCACGAAGGCTTTCCCGCCAGAAGAAAGCCCAGTCTGAGACTATGATTACGTGCTCGCCGATCCTGAAGCGGACCGAAGGATTCAGGTTGATGGAATTGGCGGGGCCTACTAGTCCGACTTTGGCCGAATAGGCATTGTTGGCGAACAAGGCGTTGAAGGTTTGCAAATCGGGGTTGGCCGGATCGCGGTCACCGCTGGAAATATCTGCGCCCAAACCAAACCTCGGATAAAAGCGCACTGTTTGGAACGTATAGCCGCTGTCGGTGGCGATAGTCCAGGCCCGAATCCGGCCTTGCCGAAATGAGCCGATCTGATAAATGAATTCGTAATTGTAATCGAAATTTTTCCATATCCCAAAATAGCGCGTGCCCAGGGTGTTCCGGAACTCCTGACCGGTACCTTGATCATAGCGGGACAGCTTGCGGCCAAAGCCCGCCCAATAAAACGACATCCGCCCTCCCGGAATAGCCGGGTTTGGCATGATGACATAAGCTCCCGTAAAGGTAACGGTGTGATCAGGCACATCGTCAAAGAGATCCGATTTCGGGATCACCGGCCTGGTGGCCAGAGCACCGATGCGCCAGGCGTGATTGCCGGTGGTTATTTCAAGGCGCAGACCGTCAAATCGTTGGCGGACGTTTTGAGGTTCGCGCGTCGAGACTAATCGCGACGAGCCCAGGTCTATTTCCTGACGTCCCGCCCTAATGAAGAAATCTGATTTGGTGGCAAAAGAAAATTTCAACTCCAGAAAGCTTTGTTGCAAGTCAAGCCGATCTTCATCTATCGAGCGTGGACCGCCACCACGTCCGTTTTCCAGAGCGCTGAGGATCTGCCCATAAAAGCGTGCGTGCTCTCCCAAATGGAAATCGGTGTGAAACAAATGCCGCTGGAGAAGATAGCCATTGTATTTCGATGGGTCGCTGCCA
This sequence comes from Acidobacteriota bacterium, assembly GCA_016199675.1. Classification (GTDB taxonomy): domain Bacteria; phylum Acidobacteriota; class Terriglobia; order 2-12-FULL-54-10; family 2-12-FULL-54-10; genus JACQGE01. The sequence goes on from JACQGE010000081.1 coordinate 7,272, forward strand.
AAATTGGAATTATGATAGGCTTCATACCGAAAGCGCGTTTCCCCTCCGAGAGAAACGTACCAGCTATCATCTGGATTCAGACGAATATACTTGACCGGATCCCAAAAATCCGAGCGACGGGAGATGTCTCGCAGATAACTCCAGTCCTCATCGTATCTTAACGTTTCGTATCTGGGGCGTGGTGGCGCGAGGGCTGGAGGATTCTGGGCGGGCAAAAGAGGTCCCACGCCTCCAACTATGAAAAGGCACAAAACGCCAACCAGGAAAGGCCGCCTCAATTCCACTCCTCCTTAAACACTCGCCGCCGCGAAATTCGCACTAAAATTTCTGCCCGTTAAAATAATTCCTCAGATCCTTGCGGTCTCGTTCCAGCCAACGAATGTTCGATCGAATATACTCCAAGGATTTCTTGACTGCCCGCTCAGTGCCCGGGACTCGGTGGGTGCGGAAAAAATCCTGCACGTCCTCCAGGCTCTGGCGGTCCGTAAAGCCGCCCGTGATGCCGATCGTGCGCGACAAGAGGCCGATCCCGCCGCCGTGGTAGCGGTCTACAAAGGTTTTCCAATTTTTCTGGAGGAATTTCCAGGCGAGTGTCCGGCCCAGGGGATGCGTAGCAGCACTGGCTAAGACGATTGGCGTGTCTTGCGGCCGCACCTGGTCGGAAAGGGAAAACTGCAACAGCGTGCGGAGCAGTTCTTTTTGTCGAAAGCTTCCCGCCCCGCGAAGCACGCGGACTTTTTCTTCATTCAAATCCGTAGAGCGATAGATTTGCAACAGGGCGTGCCACTCTGGTTCTCCGCCATTTTCAGCCACCAGCGCGTAAGCGGTCTGCCGCAGGTCGGGATCAAGAATCCCGTTTTTGCAGAATTGTTCGAAGCGATTTTTGGCTTCTTCGATGGTCGGCTGATCGCCGTAGCCACCCAGATTCCGGAGCGCCAGCGCCCGCAGCATCACGTCCAGATGTCCGTCAGTGGCTTGCTTCTCCCAACCTTTTTGCTTGGCCGTGGATTCGAAAAATTGCCGGGCTCTCTGCTGGAGCTTGCGGCGGAAGCGTTCTCGTGCCAGGAGATTGTCCAGCGAAGCCAGAATGCCGGCGATAGCCGTCCAGACACTGAAGTCCGTTTCCGCCCGGTAAGCCTCCAGGAGCCGGAGAGCGGCCGAGGTCTTCATAAATCCGGCCCGCGCCAAGGCGAAAGCGTCATCCAGCATTCCAAGGCGATCTACGGTCGGCAATGCTCCGGTATTCACCGCCTCGGCCAAGCGCCGCCACAAATCCGCCGAGTAAGCTGCCCGATAAAAACCGCTCTGGCCCGGATTGAGCTTTACCCAATCCCCGTCGGAGACCGAAACATTCAGCTTGTGCCGTTGACCTCTCATATATTCAAATGCCGGTTGGGCCGTGCGGGCCGTTAATACGCCGACTGGAATTTGCCAGAGCTGGCTCTTGGGATCATGACCTCCATCCACGAGAAACCGTTTCTGTTCCAGTGCCAACGTGAGTTTGCCATTAGCCGCTTTCTTTTCTCGGACCAACAAAACCGGGTATCCGGGCTGGCGTGTGTAGCGGGCCATCATTGTTCGAACTGGTTTCCCGGAGGCCTCTTCCAGGGCCTTCCAGAGATCGCTGGTGGTGGCGTTTCCGTAAGCATAATGGCTCAGATAACGGTTCAGTCCTTTTTGAAAATCTTTTTCGCCCAGGTAATGCTCCACCATGCGATTCACGACAGAACCCTTGCTGTAGGAGATGGCATCGAACACCTCACGAATTTCGTTAGGATTCTTGACGGGAACCTCGATAGGGTGGGAGTTTTTCAGACTATCTTCGTGCAGTGCCGCCAGATAGTCGTCGGCAATATATTGCGTCCAGGTGTTCCAGGCAGGGAAGTGGTGATCGGTAGCTTTGGGTCCCATGTAAGAAGCAAACCCCTCGTTCAGCCAGAGGTCAGTCCACCACTGCATGGTCGTGTAGTTGCCGAACCACTGATGAGCTAGTTCGTGATCTACCACTTCGGCCACGCGCTGGCGGGCGGCCTCGGAGGAATTCTGTGGGTCAATCAGCAGGGCAGTCTCGCGGTAAGTGACCAGACCCCAGTTTTCCATCGCGCCAGCGGCAAAATCCGGAAGAGCTACCATATCCAGCTTGGGAAAGGCATAGGGGATGCCAAACCATTGCGCAAAATAGGCCAACGTATGACATGCTTGTTCGAGCGCAAAGCGGCCCTGTTCCTTCTTGCCAGGGCTGGTCCAGACGCGGATGGGTACTTCATAGCGATCCTTGGCCTCTAAATAATCCAGTTCCGCTATTACGAAAGCAAGCAAGTAGGTGGACATGCGCGGGGAGTTCTCAAATCGGACCGTCTTGAGCCCCGGCCCCGCCTTGGCTTCCTGCTGGATTGGCATATTCGAAAGAACGAAGAGGTGCTCGGGAACGGTCAAAGCGGCACTGAAGGTTGCTTTTCGAGCTGGCTCATCCCAGCAGGGGAAAGCGCGTCGGGCGTCGGTGGCCTCGAACTGGGTGGCGGCTCCCCAATGCTTTTGTCCGCCTACATAGTAGGACGTACGGTAAAAACCGTGCATCTTATCGTTCAATTCCCCTGCCCATTCCATGTACAGTTCGGCCTCTCCCGGTTTCAGTTTTCTCCTGAAATCCAGCGTGGCCGTTTCCATTTTTTTGTCGAAGGTGATGGTTTTGGCTTCCAACAGACCACCCCCACGCGGAGATCGGATAGCGGCCTTTTTCAACTTCAAATCCAGACAGTGCAAAGTCAGCGTGGAGACCGGTTTTTTGACGCGGACCAGGATAGTTCCTGTTCCTGAGAAGGTAAAGTTGGTTAAATCCGGTCGAAGCAGGAGATCGTAGTGGAGCGGTTCAACATCCAGCGGCAATTGATAGGGATTACGTTCCTTCATCGATTGTTTCCTCTAGGGTATAAGTTGTGAGAAGACTGCGGATCAAGAATAGCGCCACAGAGACGCTCCAGCCAAGTTTGTTGAATTTTATTAACTTTGCGAGAGTCTAAAATAAGGGCCACGTCGCACAGCCAAAGTGTGCTGCTCCATAACCGCAATAGGGAATTCTAACATAGCGGCTTGTGCATGACTTGAGAGGAGGGAATTAAAAAGAATGGTGGACCTGAGGGGATTCGAACCCCTGACCTCTTCAATGCCATTGAAGCGCGCTCCCAACTGCGCCACAGGCCCACGTACGGTCTTATTAGAACATCTTCTGAAAACCAGTGTCAATTCCCGGAGATAGTGGAATCCAGGGATCGAGACGGATCAATCAGGATGGGAGGTCAGGTCTTTATCTTCAGGAAGAGGTAAAGTCCCCCCAACCCGAACAACAGATTTGGGGACCAAGCGGCTGCGAGAGGAGGAAGCTCATTCAGGTTTCCTAAGACCTCGAAAAGGCTGCTGATTCCCCAGAAGACGATGGCGATCCCCAGACTGACAGCAATTCCAGTCAGCGCCCCTTTTTTCCCGAGGGAAAAAGCAAAGGACAAGCCGATCAACGTCATGATGAGCACAAAGACGGGAAACGAAAATTTCTTGTGGAACTGAACAGAAAGCGGGGTGACATCGAAACCGCTTTGCTGAAGATCCTGCAAGTAGCGTCGCAATTCCAGGAAATTCATCTGCGAGGATTGCTTGACCTCCTTGAGAAAGTAGGAAGGAGGTTCGCGCAGTTCTGGAAAGACCTGTACCTGAAATTGCTGAAATTCCTGCACCGAATTTTTATGCAATTTGCGCACCCACCCTTCTTGAAAAACCCATCCCTGCAGGGAGGGTTCCCAGTGGGCCCGTTGAGCCGATATCCGCCGGGTTAACTGGAATGTTTCCGGATCTAACTCAAAGACCGTAATCCCCCCCAGAACCTGTTCGGTTGGCTCAAAGAAATTGTAGTAGTAAATCCGAGGGTCTTCTCCCATGATCCACTTCCGATCCGGGCGGTAGTATGTCTGCGCGGGACGGCCCTTGATGCGGTTGCGGATTGCATCCTGATGCCTGTTGGCAGCGGGAATGTATAGATGATCGAATAGGAACAAAGCCGCGCTCAATAGTGTGGACAACAAAAAGATTGGCAAGGTCAACCGGAACAGGCTGATTCCGGAAGCCTTGACGGCAGTAATCTCATTGCTTTGGTTTAAAATCCCAAAGCTCACCAACACCGCTATCAGGACTGCCAATGGGGCGGTAATATATAAAAGATAAGGGGTCAGAGAAACGAAGTAATCCAGCACCAGAACTGCCGGGATTTGGTTTCGGATCACATCATTGAGCAGGTCCAGGAAAAAAGTAACGATATCTGTCAGCAAGATTAGAGCCGCCAAAATGACGGTCAAGTAGAAAAGGAAACTCTTAGCAATATATCGATCAAGGATCCGGGGAAAGTTGGGAGCTGCCCACAAGGCTGGCTGTTGTTGAATTATGGTACTCAACCCTTCCTCACGAGAGCGCCGGGAGGAAAACCAGCGCTGGAGCGCCCGCGATCGTTCTGCCAACGAGGCCAGCCAACCGAAAGCGGGGGTTATCCGATCCAGTCGGGCGAGCAGGAAAACCCCCGCTAAACCGAAGAGCAAATCAGCTCCCCAGACTCCAAGCCAGGGCGGCAGCCAGTGCTGGCGGGCCAGGCTGATTCCACCAATGAATAGGGAGTAATAGACTAAAACCATGAAGAGCGTAAGAACAACCCCGGTAGATTTTCCCCCTTTGCGGGGAGCGAGACTGAACGGTATCCCCACCAAGGATAAGAAAAGTGTGGCAAACGGGAGGGCCAACCGCCGGTGGAATTCCAGGCGCGCATCGAGACCCTCTGGACTGGACTGCGGAACACGGTAAAGTTCGGCGGTAGGACGTCGGGAGATAGGTTTCACGGAGGGGGGAGGCGGAGGTGGCAGCCGGATAGGGATATCCGTTTCGGAAAACGTGGCGATCGAGTATTCATTGGGTTGCTGCCCCGTTTCATGGCTGCTTCCCTGAACCAGATGGAGTTGCAATTGATTCTGTGATGGATCACTCAGTAAGAGGCCTTCCTGTGCCAAGGTCACCTTTGGCCCGGTAGGAGAGGAAATATCCGCTACGAAGATTCCTTTCCAATCCAGGTTCGTTCCGTTAGTAACTTCTCGTACGTAAAAAACCAAGTTAGGAAATCTTTCTTCGAAGACTCGTGGTTGCAATTCAGTCGGAATCTGCCGCAAGCCGATCTGCCGTTCAATTTCCATGCGCTTCTGATTAGCGTAAGGAGCCATGTAGGCAGATAGAAACACACCAATAGAACAGCCAAGGCCAATGACCAAGCCCAGGGGGAGAAGGAATGTCCGCCCGCTCATTCCACAAGCCCGTAAAGCCGTCACCTCGCCGTCGCTGGCCATTCGGCTCAGGCCAATCAAAATTCCGACAACGACGGCCATAGGGATCGTGAACGTCAGGAGAGGAGGGAAGGCCAACAAGGTTAGGTGGGCGACTTGCCCCCAGAGAGCGGATTCGCGGAGAAGTAATGCGAGCAGGTTCGTTGTGTCACGTAGAAAAAGCACGAACGTGAACAAGACCAGGCCGAGCAGCCCGTGGGAAAAAACTTCTTTCAGGATTTGACGATGAAGAATTCGCACTGCATTACCCGGCGCTTTTGGCCTCAAAAAATTGTAGCATAGAGATAATAGACGATTGGCCAGTGTCCTTGGCTGGAATCACAATTATCTCATCGCCCCTGGATGAGTGAGAATGGATGAGGGATTAAGATGCAGTGCCCGACGTGCGGCAAACAAGTTCCCAAGGGTCAGGCGGTCTGCTCCTATTGTGGCGCGCTAGTGATCAGTGACGGCCCCCCCATTTTCGAACGCGATTCTTCTCGGAGCGCTGAACCCCAAACGCCGCAGGGATGGGGGACAGGGCCGAAAACAACAATCGAAGAGGAGGAGCAACCGGAGGAGGTCGGCGAAGCGCCTTCTGCCCCATCTGCTCCCCCGCCATCTCCCGGAGAGACGTCTGCCCGTCCGGGTCCGCCTTCCTGGATCCGCATCTTGATTCCATTAGCTTTTATTCTGATTCCACTGCTCAACATTCTGTGGGATTCTCCTTTTCGCACCGGTTCCGGTCAGCCACCGGTTCTGCGCCAAGCCGTGTTATGCGAAGGGGTTCGTAATGGGCGTCCCGTAAGTCCCAAAGAGATTTTTTCGCTCCGAGAGGATCAGCAATTAGTGCTCTACAGCTTGTGGAGCGGGAATAGGGGGAAGCATTCCTATCTGATGCGCTGGTACTTGCCCGACGGCAAAATTCAACCGATTTCAATCGTGACGCGCTATCGTCAGGGGCAGGATTCATTTTATGCAGTTACCGTGCTTCCTTTGGACCCTCGGATGACACTAGGGAAGTGGCGGGTGGAGATTCTCTTGGATAACAGCGTACGGGCCCAGCTCAGTTTTGAGTTGCGGGAGTAATTTCATAGCTCGAAGAGGACAAAATCCGCTCTCAGGCTTTTTTCGGGAGAGATTGGTGGGATGAAGGACGATCTCATTCAGCCTTCAGAGTTCTTTCCATCAGTTCTTGGACGGCATCCAGAGGGAGGCGATCGCCGTAAAGCACCGCATACATTTGTTCGGTGATAGGCATCTCTATCCCTTTCTGTTGGGCCAATTGCCAGGCGGCAGCAGTGGTGGAAACACCTTCCGCAACCATCTGCATCGAACTGAGGATTTCCGCTAGTCGCCGGCCTCGCCCGAGTTCGATGCCGACTCTGCGGTTCCGACTGAGCGCGCCGGTACAGGTCAGGACGAGATCTCCCAACCCGGCGAGTCCGGTCAGTGTCTCGCGGCGTGCTCCACAGTCACAGGCCAGGCGCATAATTTCGGCAAGTCCTCGCGTAATCAAAGCTGCCACGGCGTTCGAGCCTAATCCTAACCCTTCGCAGATGCCAGCCCCGATGGCGATAATATTTTTCAGCGCGCCACCCAACTCGACTCCTACGACATCCGTATTGGTATAAAATCGGAATGTGGGATTGGCAAATTGCTGTTGGAGACAGCGAGCCAACTCTTCTTCCACAGAGGCGACAACGACCGCCGTCGGAACGCCTCGCGCGACCTCCCTAGCAAAAGTTGGACCCGAAATCACTGCAATTTTGGGGGGGAATCTCAATTGCAAAGTTTCCGTAACGACCTCGCTCATGCGCCGGAGCGTGCGACTTTCAAGACCCTTTGTTGCGCTGATAAAAATCTGTTCCGAATTCGCAAATGGCGACATCTGTTCCAGCACTGTTCGCAGGTATTGGGAAGGAACCACGGTCAAAACGACTTGGGCATCAGAAACCGCCTGCTGTAAATCACCTGTTGGCTCTACGTTTTCCGGGATAAAGAAACCGGGAAGGTAGGGAGGGTTTATTCGCATCTGAGTAAGAATTCCGCACAGTTTCGGGTCGAATACCCACAAACGAATTCTACGCACATTACGAGACAATGCGATGGCGAGGGCGGTTCCCCAGCCTCCGGCTCCGATGATGGCGATATTTTCTATCCGGACGAGCGGCATAATTACCCCAGGATTGTTGACACCATGATTCGGTTACGACACAAACGGAACGAGGAATCCTGGAATCGAATCATCTGGCTGTTCCTTTGGCGTTGATGCGATTTTCCGTTCCTTTCAACAATCGGTAAATGTTAGATCGGTGGCGGATAATGACTAAAGCGGCCCCAAGAAAACCAGCTCCTACTTCATAAGTAGAAAGTCCTCCCACCATCAACATTGCCAAGGGGAAGGCTGCGGCGGCCACGATCGAAGCCAAGGAGACATAGTGCCAGATAGTTACAACAATCAAAAAAATAACCAGGACGATCAGTACCGAAGAGGCAGAAATAGCCAAAAAGGCTCCAAAACTAGTGGCGACACCTTTGCCGCCACGAAATTTCAGGAAGACTGGCAAAATGTGTCCCAGAATCACTGCGACTGCCGCCAAGCTAATCCATACGGGTGCGTTGCCAATCAGGGTAGCCGATAACCAAACAGCAAGATAACCCTTGGCCGAGTCCAATACAAAAGTCGCCACTCCGGCGGTGATTCCGGTCGTCCGCAGGACATTGGTGGCACCAATGTTGCCGCTGCCGGTAGTGCGAATATCGCCCCCGTGTCGGAGGCGATACACTAGATACCCAAAGGGAATCGATCCCAAAAGATAAGCTAGGGACGCTACCACAACAACTTTCCAAATTATGGCGATCTGTTCCATTATTCTTCTTGCCGACCTGAACTAAAGACTAAGGACTTGCTGTAACTGGGAAGCGAGCAATTTTACGGTAGGTCGAGCCTTTGGGTGAAAGTCGGCTTTCATACAAGAAAATTTCCTCCGCCGTGAAGGAACCAAACTCCAATGGCTCGTGCCTTTGCAAGAATTCCTTTACGGCTAGAATCTTGTCCGGTGTTTGGAGCCTTCCCAAAGTCAAGTGGGCGGAGAAGGGACGTTTTTCCTTGGGGATTCCCACGGTCGCAAGGCTTTCTTCTATGTGGCCTGCTAGTTCGGCCAATTCCGGCCCTGCCGAAATGCCCAGCCAGATTACGCGGGGCGAGCGTTCGCTCGGAAAATACCCTGCTCCGCGAACTTGCAAGGAGAGTGGCGCACGCAATCGCACGGAGGCAAGCTGTTCCTTTACTGCTTCAATCTGATCTAAGGAAAGTTCACCGAGAAATTTTAGCGTGAGATGCATTCCTTCCGGGTGGGTCCAGCGCACGCTTTTCGTGGTTGGTTTCAGTGCTTCGAGAAGATTCGCAATTTTGTGGCGGATTCCCTCCGGGATGTCAATGGCTACAAAAGCGCGCATTTTAGAAGAAGCAGGGTATTAAATTAGTCCGTTCTGGACCTTACCCGCCAGAGTCCGGCGGATTAAGTCGAGAGCGGCCTGGCTCGCCTGCCATCGGATCGTTTCTCTTTCCCCCAAGTAGTGTTTTTCGATGACTTGCGTTCCTTCCGGCCCGGCCAGAGCGAGATAAACCAGCCCCACGGGCTTGTGGGATGTACCTCCGGTAGGACCGGCGACTCCGGTAATTCCAACTCCCAGTGTCGAATTTATCTTCCGCCGGATGCCTTCGGCTAGAGCTTGGGCGACCACGGCGCTGACGGCCCCGTCCTGTTCCAAGCTGTCCGAAGGCACATCCAGCCAATCTAACTTCACCGCGTTGCTGTAACAAACTATGCCGCCCAGGAAGTAAGAAGAACTGCCGGAGACACTAGTAATCCTCTGAGCCAGTAAACCTCCGGTGCAACTCTCGGCAACCGACAAAGTGGCCTTCTGCGTTCTCAATAGTTCGCCGACTACTTCCTCCAGGCTTTCCCCGCTCGTCGAAAAAATATACCCCCCCAGTGCCTGTTCCAGTTGCGAAGAAAGCTTTTCTAGGGGATCTTGCGCTTCCGCCTCATCTTTGCCGCGGCTTCGAAGATGAAGCTGAACTTCTCCGGGAGAAGCTAGAATTGTGGTGACAGGATTTTGATAACGAGTGTAGATCGGCGCAGCCAGCTCTTCCGCGGCGGACTCCGTAAGCCCCGTCAGCCGCAACACGCGGCTGAGGATGATGGCTGGGGGAAGCAGTTGTCGGAGCCGCTGCAAGCAAAATTCTTCAAACATCGGACGTAACTCGCGGGGAGGGCCGGGAAGCAGAACCAAGACCTTTCCCCGGTCTTCGATCCAGAGACCCGGGGCAGTGCCATTGCGGTTCTTCATAACGACGGCATCTTCAATGACCATTGCTTGCCGCAAATTGATTCTGGGCATCTCCATATTACGGGCGCGAAAGCGCGCTTCGATTTCCTCGACCAGGCTGTCATCCTGCCGCAGTTGTTTGCCTAGTGCGGCCGCAGCACATTCTCGCGTCAAGTCATCTTCGGTAGGTCCCAATCCGCCAATCGTAAAGATCAAATCGGAACGCTTCCAGGCCAGAGCGATTGTTTCCGTCAAGCGGATTCTGTCATCTCCCACCACGGTTTTCCAGACTACTTCCGAGCCAAACTGGTTCAGTTGGTCCGTGAGGAACAGGGAATTCGTATCCACCCGATAGGGGGTTAACAGTTCCGAGCCGATCGCAATGATTTCTGAGTTCATTGAGGAAACTTATGTCCCAAAAAGAACGCGGCTGAAATCGTGATGTCGATAGAAGGCGGAGAGTGCAAGAATCCTGGTGCTGGCCCGCTTCGCTCTCCCGCAGGGATCGGGGTGCAGAATACCGGATACGAACGAGACTCACTCGACCAGCGGTTTCCCCTTCACATCCCAATTTAGGTGGTAAACCGTTTGGTTACTGACGAGGATGGCGGCGGGTCCATCTGTAAAGGCCAGGCCTACGAGTCCTCCTCCTGCCACGACCAATTCACAGTGTTTCTGGGGTGTGATTCGGAAAATCCCTTTTCGGCCGCTTTGCGAAGCCGCCACATAAAGATTCCCTTGTATATCGAAAGCCATTCCTTGAGGTCGCCCTAACCCCCGGAAAAATCTCTCCACGTCTCCGGTCCTGGAAATTCGGTAAATGCAGTCGTAGCTGGAAGTAGTGGGGCCGGTGACGTATAAATAACCATCCGCACCAAACGCCAGGTGATAAGCGGCGATACTGGGCTCCAGGGTGGCGAAAACAAAGATTTGGCGGTCCGGCGCAATCTTGAAAACTGTCCCGCTGCGGTCACCCACGTACAAATATCCCTGGCTGTCAAAGGCGATGCCCGTGGCGATTCCCATGCCTTCGGTGTACACGGTTACTGTGCCATTCGGTGCGGCCCGATAAATGTTTCCATCGAGGCGGCTAGAAATATAAAGGTAATTATCGCGACTAAAGGCCATACCTGTAGGATTCATTATCCCATCAGAAAGGAATGGTTTTACGTTGTAGTTGTTGTCAATCTTATAAACGCTAACAGGGACCTTCTGTCCCCGCGACCCGCTGAATGTTACAAAAATGTTGCCTGCTGAATCAATGGCCGGATTGGCCACAGGGTGCATGTTTTCCGCGATGGCCACGGCAATCTCCATTGGAATTGGATTACTGGATCTCTTCCCGTTGCCGACCATCACATCACAGGAAACCGCTCCTTCCGGCACCCGGGCCACGAGATAATGGTTAGAACTGACGAGCAAGTTAGCTTCCAGGCCGCCGAATTTTACCTGTGGACGCTGGCAACCATCAGAACAAAAACTCTTGCCTCGGATCTGAACCTCTCCACCGACAATTGCTGCCTTCGGGAGTATTTGTTCAATGTGTGGTTTGCCGTTCATGATTTGACTGGCGAAAAGCGGCAAAGATTACTCCCTACTTCAGACTTGCTGAAAAAATCAAGGTTGCAAGTTTCTTTCGGCATCGCGGAAATCACTCTCTGTTTCATCCCTTTCTCGATCCGGCAAGTTCCCGCCGGAAGTGAAATAACCTTCTTCCTTCTTTTCTATTATACCCGTGAACTTCCGTGAACCAGTAGAGGGTGGGATGGTCGAGATGCCTGTTCAGGCGTTCGCTCGGATCACGATTCTTGATTTTAATGGGGCTACGGGGTCACGAATATGAGCGCGCTAGGAAGTTCAAGGGACAAGCTGCCAGGCTCTAAAAGAGCATGCCCGCATATCCAACCCCCATCTGGAATTCGCCTTCCGGCAGAACGTCGTAACTGGTAGTATGCTCGATCAGATAACCCCGCTCAGCGCCCAACACCTGGGCTGCTGCTACCGTTGCCGCCAAGGCTCCGGCTCCGCAGGCATTTTGATGTTGCTTCGCCTCGGGCAGAATTTCTGAAACAGCCATTTGTTCAACGAGGCGAAGAAGTCGAAAGTCATTTTCACAAACCCATTCGTGAGCACGCGGCCCGTAGCCCACTGGAGTAAATGCATAGACAGCGCCGTAATGGGTTAGGTCCGTGGAACCAATTACGACCGTAGGGCGGTTGTGATTCTTCAGGATTTCACCGATCCGCTCTCCCAAAAGAACCGCTCTGGCATCGGGATTCACAGAGATGGGAATCGCCTGCGCTTGCGGAAAGAGATATTTGATGAACGGCAACTGGACTTCGATGGAATGTTCACCACTGTGGGCCTTAGGTTCGTTGGCCGTCCACTGCGGAGTAGCCTCTAAGATTTGTTGAGCCAATTTTTCGTCAATCTCCACATTTCCCAACGGCGTAGCCCAAGCGCCGCGGGCGTAAACGGCATTAATCCCAGCCCAGCGGTGCACAGCGCCAAAGATAATAAACGTCTCCGGCTTTTCCTTTTGCCGGATGCTCTCAAAAACTCTGGCGGCCACCGCGCCAGAAAACTGCCAACCAGCGTGAGGGACGATCCCAGCTACGACTCGCTCCGGCAGCATGGGAGCCGCGAATCCTTGGAGGAACCGCTGCGTCGCGCGAGCGCAATCCCCCGCATAAAAATGGGGAGCAGCCGGATTCCGTACTTCCAACGTCCTCACGCGATTAGTTTACACCGGCAAACCAGGCAATCCGGTCGGGTTGAGGGGCAGTCCAAAGAAAAAACAAAAATTCACCGGTCGAAAGTCTTGACAGAAACTGACGCATAGGAGGACAATGCTCTGTTTGCCAATCGGGAAGAATTCCTTCCGGAGAAGCCGGGGAGAGGCACTTCCGAAGATTTTCGGAATTTCTAATCCCGTTGCTCGCTGCGTCTTTGCGAAAAAATCAGTGATTCCGGCGATGGCAACACCTCAGAAGAGAGGACTGCTATCCGTGGCAACCACACTATGCGGTTTCTATTTTGTTCGATTGCCAGTGATAGATACCAAGAATGTGCGCACAATGAGCAGTTTTCCGATAAAGAATATGGATCCTGAATGTCCGCATTTTTATCGGCGTGAGGCGAATTCTTAATGGAGATACATGAGCACGATGTCGTGATTGTGGGCGGAGGGGGAGCCGGTCTCCGAGCGGCGATTGAATTGGGTGAGTCCCATCCGCAACTCAGCGTTGCAGTGGTTTCCAAAGTCTATCCGATGCGCAGCCATACGGTTTCAGCCGAGGGTGGTGCGGCTGCGGTTATCAAACCGAATGACAGCCTCGACAATCACGCTTATGATACCGTTTCTGGTTCTGATTGGTTGGCGGACCAGGATGCAATTGAAGCCTTTGTTTCGGAAGCGCCCGGCGAGATGATTCGACTGGAACATTGGGGCTGTCCTTGGAGCCGGGAGCCCGATGGCCATGTAGCGGTTCGACCTTTTGGCGGGATGAAAATTGAAAGGACCTGGTTTGCTGCCGACAAAACTGGCTTCCATATGTTGCATGCTCTCTATCAGACCTGCCTCAAGTTTGAGGCCACCCGTTGGTATAACGAGTGGTTTGTCACGACGCTGCTCGTTGAGGATGGCCGATGTCAGGGAGTGGCTGCTCTGGAATTACTGACGGGAAAGGTACACGCCATCCTTGGTAAGGCGGTAATTTTATGTACGGGTGGAGCTGGGCGCCTCTTTCCTTTTACCACAAACGGAGCCATCAAGACGGCAGACGGCATGGCCCTCGCCTATCGAGCTGGCGTGCCGCTCAAAGATATGGAATTCATTCAGTATCATCCTACGGGTCTCCCTGGAACGGGCATTCTGATTACGGAGGCTGCCCGCGGCGAGGGGGGCATCTTAGTCAACAAAGACGGCTATCGCTATCTCCAAGATTACGGATTGGGTCCTCCCGACCCCTGGCCCCGCAAGCGTGCCATGGAGTTAGGGCCTAGAGACCGCCTTTCGCAGGCCTTTTGGCATGAAGAGAAGAAAGGTCGCACAATTCCCACACCTTACGGGAATGTAGTTCACTTGGATATACGTCATTTGGGCGAGGCCAAGATCAATAAGAAACTTCCCTTCGTGCGAGAACTGGCGAAGAACTATGCCGGTATAGACCCGGTTCGGGAACCGATTCCAGTGCGGCCCGTGGTCCACTATTTCATGGGGGGTGTGGATACCAACATTCACGGCGCTACTCAACTGCCCGGTCTTTTCGCGGCGGGAGAATGCGCCTGCGTCAGCCTCAACGGGGCGAATCGCCTGG
>JACQGE010000078.1 GCA_016199675.1 Acidobacteriota bacterium
GACAGCCAGGACACGGCGGCGCATGCCTTCTTGATGACGGCGCCGTTTGGCGAGGCCTGTGCCGCTTGCCATGGGGAGGGCAAGGAGTTCTCCGTCACTAGAGTCCACGCCCGCTGATCGCAGCAAAGCGGGCATCGGAATGGGAAGGGGGCTGGGATAAGCAGAGGTAAAGTCCTTCCATCGCTCACGGGCAAACCGGAGAACGGCTTATCCCAATTCCCCTTTCCAGTTTTTAGGAGGTTTGGTTATCCTTCACAAACGAAGATTTGATGTCGGTTCGAGTAGAACTTCCAGTTGAGGTGAACATGCACAAAGCAGGATGGGGGTGGCGCCGATCTCGATGGGACCTGATAGGGTTTATCGCTCTTCTGTTTCTTACTGCATCCATCTCTCAGGCTGCGCCACAGGCCCAGGCGACCGCTGCCGATTACGTGGGAGCGGACACCTGCTCCGCATGTCACGCCGAACAATTTGAACAATTCCGAAAGACCTACATGGCTGCGGTGCTGGCGGAAAAATATCCGGTAGAACAGCAGGGTTGCGAAGCCTGCCACGGACCGGGTCGGGCGCATGTGGAGGCGATTGGGGAAGCCACGGATGATGCCTCGATGGAGCGAGCCAAATCCCTGATCTACAGCTTTGCCCGGCATTCGCCTAAGGAGAATGCCGACCGCTGCCTGACTTGTCATATCAAGAATGAAAACCAAAGCCTGTTTCGCCGATCTCGGCATCTGGGATCGGGCGTTTTCTGCGGCGATTGCCACACAGCCCACCTCCCAAAGGAGGTTCAGAGTGCGGCCCAGACCTCTACAGCTTTGGCATCCCTTTTCTCCGTTCCGAAACGCGCTGCAGAGCAGGTCTGGCTTGACGATCATCTGTTGAAAGAAGAACAACCGAAGCTGTGCTATTCCTGCCATCGAAACGTGGAAGCCGAGTTTCAATTGCCGGTCCATCATCGCGTCCAGGAAGGATTGCTCAAATGCACGGACTGTCACAACCCACATGGCAGCGTGACGGCCAATGAACTGCGCTCGGTGCGCACGGAGGCATGCTACGCCTGCCATGTGGAGAAACGCGGGCCTTTCGTTTTCGAACATGCGGCAGTCCAGGTAGAGGGATGCACAGGCTGCCACGTGCCGCATGGCTCGACGAATGCCTTCCGGTTGAAGAGGAGGCAAGAACGCCAGCTTTGCCTGGAGTGCCACACAGCCCCCGAAGGCTTGAACGTACCCCATCCGCGCCTCGGCTTTCAGGAGGCCGGAGAATGCAGCCGATGCCACGTCGAGATTCACGGTTCGAATTACCAGAAGCAGTTCTTGCGATAGGAAGGATCGGATGAAAACCACTCCTGCTCGGGCTTTGAACCTTTCATGGATGCCATTGTTTCTGCTGGCGTGGTTCGTGGGATTAATTCCCGCAGGGAGCGCCCAGGATGAAGAGCCTCGGCGCGTCGGGAATTACGACTTCGCCGGAACCACGTCGTTCGGCTATCGCTTTTTGGACCTGAATGGCAACCAAGCCAAATACAACCAATTGCTGAACTTGCAAGAAGGTTTCCGCGTCTTCGATACGCAGTTGAGTTTTCAATCTGTCGAGACGAATCAAGGATGGTTTGACCGTTTTTCTCTCGCCACTCAAAACCTGGGAGGAGACCCTTTCCCCGTTATCCGAGTCCAATTGCGCAAGCACGGGCTTTATGAACTGCGGGCCAGCTACCGCGCCACCCAGTATTTCGTCAATTTGCCGCAAACGGAGTTGAGCACCAACCGCGAATGGATTGACCGGCGGCGATTTGGAGACCTTGACCTGCGATACACGCCCACGCGCCACTTGCGCTTCCGCTTCTATTACAACCGGACGGAGCGGGATGGCAATGAATTCTCCACCGGCCCATTCTTTTATATTCCGCTGGCTGCCGATGTGTGGAGCGCCTTCGGGCGCGCCAACGTGCTTCCCTGGACAATCCCTTTGGAGGAGAAGGCAAATCTTTTTGGCGGCGGAATCGACTATCGGCTGGGAAATACAGACATTCACCTGGAGCAGAGCTACCGGACCTATAATAATCCGGCCAACCTAGGCGGGTTTGGAGGCCAGCCGATTGAACTGCTGGGGCCGACTTCTCCCGCCTTAAACCTCCAGGTCCCACAGTGGAACTCCTTTGCCAGTTTCAATATTCCCATGACCCAACTCCGGGTGGACCAAAGAGTCACCAGCCATCTGCAATTGCGGGGTGGCTATATTTACACGCACGCCAGCGGGCCGACGGGGTTGGATGGCGTATTGCTCAATCGCGCTGTGCTGACAGGATCGCCAGCCCAGCCTCTGGCGGTGAACTTTCTCAGCGCCGGCACCACCGACATGACCAGCCATACAGGAGAAGTCGGTTTCACTTTAACCTTATTGGAAAGGCTGGATTTGGTTTCTGATTATCGCTATCAAACCTTTACGGAAAGTGGCAAGCAATCGTTCCAGGCCATTCGGAGCGACCTTCCAACAGCTTTCGATTTGGGAAGCGATCTGCTGAACTGGGACTTTGGCATCCACACGCTGGATACGGTGCTGGCGTTTGTGCCCCTTAACACGCTGAGCGCGCGGGCGGGACTCCGCTTTGTAAAACAGGATATTGTTCACCAGGAGAACGGTGCGACTGCATTGGGCACGCGCCGAAGTTGGTATTACGCGCCGATATTCAATATTTCCTGGAGACCCAGCACAAAACTGAAAGTGATGGGGCAATTCGAACATCAGACCACTGTGGACCCGTATGTGCGAATCACGCCGGAAGGAACTGTTGGCTCCAACATTAAAGTTCACTACAGTCCCAGCGATCGGTGGGGCATTGAAAACGCCTGGTCTTTCCGGAACCGGGAAACCGAGATGCTGGATTTTGAGATGCGTTCGCGGAATAATTCAACCACGGTTTGGTATCAGCCAATAGCCAAGATCGGCCTCAACGCCGGTTTCATCTATAGCAGCTTCTTTTCTCAAAACACGGTGGCATTCCTTCGAGGGACTCCTCCCTTGACAGGTCTGTTTTCCACCGAGCAATTCATTGACCGCACCTATTTCTGGGGGCTCCGCGCCAACCCCGTCCGCGACCTGACGC
>JACQGE010000009.1 GCA_016199675.1 Acidobacteriota bacterium
AATTCCAAGGCCACCGTGGACGAGGCGGTGATGCTAGTTCCTCTCGCTGGCGGGGCAAAGTTCCTGGCCCAAAGCTTGGCGCAAGTTCCTGCCTGAAAGGATTAGCTCGCTGACCGTTCCCCATGAGGAAAGAGCGACGGCCGAGAATCCCCCAAGAACGGTTCCCTGCAAGAGCAAAGCTCTCCTCGGAGAACTGGATCATTTAACCAAACAATTTGCGGAGTTGACCACCCGGTTGGCAGAAACCGCTAGCCGTCTTAAAGACCCCAGTGCGCTGCCATCCAGCACCTTGATGGCGGATATTTCCAACGCCTCCAAAAGCCTGTCCGCCCTTCGCGAAAGAGTTCTAGAACTTGCCCATAATTTAGCGGTCCCTTATGAGGGGGAACCCGAATCCATAGAGGATTTAAAACGCCTGCTGGATAAAACACTGTCAGTAGAGGAGCGAACTGCGGAAGGGGTTGGAGAAACTTTGGACTTACCAGCAAGTCCTGCTGCCTCTGTTGTACTCGATCTGCCCTCAGAAGTGGAAGAGTTCCTGGAGAGTGTCATCGAAGAAGTTTCCAAAGCCAAGGAAGCTCAACGAGGGTTCCCCCCAAGCAGGGCAACAGAAAAGTCGGCCCCAGTCTCGGTTCCCCCAAAAAAGCAAGAAATACCTATACCCGAGGTTCCCCGGCCTGAGCCTAAGGAACCAACGGTCCAGCGCGAAACGCCACCTGTTTTAGAGACTATTGACAAGCCTGCCACACTTGTCCCCACTCCACCAAAGCGACAAGTACATATACCCGAGGTCCCCCGGCCTGAGCCCCCGAAGGCACCAACAGTCCAGCGTGCAACGCCATCTACCTCAGAGACGATTATTCCAGAGGCGCGAAGCCCGCAGAAACGCGTGGAGGACAAGCGCGAGGAGCAAACGAAGTACGCAAAGAAAGAGCAATTTTTCCAAGATTCCGTGGAGCTCATGGAGAAAACGGTGGGTGCCACGCACCCCGAGGTTGCGGATCTTCTGGGCAATATGGCATTGCTTTATTATCGACAGGGAAAATACGCGGACGCGGAAGTTGTGTACCAGAGAGCTTTGAAAATTCGTGAGGAGTCCCTGGGAACAGAGCATCCCAAAGTAGCCACCACGCTCAATAACCTCGCCATTCTGTATCGAGATCAAGGGGATTTCGCAAAAGCTCAAGAGTTCTGGGAGCGGTCGCTGGCCATAGTGGAAAAGGTCTTTGGCGCGGAGCACCCCAAAACCGCTTTGCGGGTGGCTAACCTCGCCGATTTGTTTTACACGCAGGGTAAGTACGAGCAGGCCGAAACGTTCTATCAGCGGCTGGTGGCGGTCTTGGAAAAGAGCGAAAAAGAAGAACGGCCGAGAGTGGCGTCAAGCCTGAAAAATTATTTAGAACTTCTACGCAAAAGTCAGCGGAAGGAAGAAGCGTTGCAGGTGGAGGCTCATATCAAACGTTTCTACAGTTGAATGGCTTCTCGGAGAGGAGAAGCGGGAGCATTGCGCAGGCATCAAGAAACGATGATGCTCTTAGCTTTACCTTTTCGTGGGAGAGACGTAACCTTTTTCTCGCTGGTCTTTTTGAATTCTCTTTCCAGGGGCACAAATTGGAAGCTGTCAATCGTAGCCCCCACGCCTATCCGGCCATCCGGCTCGGGGACTAGCCGGGCAATCTTGCCGGAACAACGGATGGCTACAGGTCGCCCGCCAAATATTTGAGGCGGAAGCTCCATGAGGCACTCGATCCCGGTACCTATTTTCCAGTCAGTCCCGGCTACAAAATACAACCCGCCTCTGCTGACATCCTTTGTCTCGACTCCCATTTCCGAATGGGCGGGCCTTCTGCGCCCTTCCCTGGGTCTGACGACACAACGGAATTGAACGGCATAGCGGCGAAAGCGTCTTTGTTCGCTGGCAGTTAGCAAATCCTTCCCTTCTGAGGGGGACATCGGCCTTCCCTTTCCACCGATGATATTCTCGCCGGTTTTATTTTGGAGTTCTGCATGTTCCTACACGCTCCCGCAAGCGAGGCGCAGGGTCCATCTAAATCCCGCAATTTCTTGACCCAATTTATTTTTATTTTGGCGAGGATCTATGGCTTTTTTTGCCTGGTATTGATCTATAACTTGTTGACTCGCTTGCTACAGGCAGGAACTGAACAAAACGCGTTTTTCCGATCCGAATCGCAGGCGAGCATTTATGGGAAATGCTTTGCCCCTATTTGCCGGTAATGTGGGGTGGAAGCTTGGCCACACCCATCCAGAACTCTTCAATAGATTTCACCACAGCCATAAATTGGCTCACATGGATTGGTTTGCTCACGTAAGCGTTAGCATGAAGCTTGTAACTGCGGACAATATCCTCTTCCGCGTCCGAAGTAGTCAAAATGATGACCGGAATACACGCTAGGTTGGGGTCGCTCCTCATTTCCGTTAGCACTTGGCGCCCATCCTTCATAGGCATATTCAAATCCAACAAAACCAATGTGGGCCGTGCAGCCTCGGCATACTTCCTTTCCTGGCGTAGAAAGGCCAGTGCGTCCTCCCCATTTGCGGCTACATTGAGGTTGATTCGCAGCCGACTCCTTTTCAAGGCATCCCGGGTCAGCCGCACGTCTCCCGGATTGTCTTCCGCCAGCAGTATCTCCAGGTTTCGCACTTCAAATGGGAATTCAGAAACAGGACTATTCATAGCCATCTTCCTTCCTGACTCCGCTCTGCTTTTCTCCGCTAACCAAAGCTTGTCTTAATGTTTTCGCTGCATAATTTCCTAATACAGATGCTGCAATTTGTAATTAAAAATAAGAAATTTTCCAAACTTTCATCTGTAGGGTATCAAACATTAATTCCCTTTTGGTGAAATTCATCTAATTTTTAAGCAGGATTCTGAAATATTGATTCTTCCTTCCAATAAATCTATTTCAATTTTTAGAAAGTTTTAGTTTGTATAAATTTTTGACAGTTTTGTCTTTTTTTGAACTTTTGCTTCATGACGCAAAATGGTAAATTTGCAACCTATTGTTATTAAAAGGTTTGTTTTGTGATGAGATGAATCCTAATGGTCTTTTACGTGCGAGCCAAAGTAAACAAATGGGCGAAGATAAAAATGAAGGCGGAACTGAAATGATATCCACCAAACTCTCAACTGCTGAAACCATAAATGAAAACGAAGGTGCGTCTTTAGCCGCGTGGGGCCATCCCGAAGCGCTGGCTGCGAAGATGAAAGCCCTGGGAATCGATACCAAATCTGAAGAAGCGCGATTGCAAGAACAAATCAGCGAATTAGTTGTGTTTGCGCAGTCCAAGGCAGAAGAGGTCCCCGCGATACAACTGCCCAACAGTATCCTAGTCATATCATCCACGGAATGGCAGGCTTTGCTGTCAAGCTATCCGGCAGGGGAAAAGTCATTTCGGGCGGATCTCAGTCGGGGTCTCCGCCGGGCTATTGGGCTACTCGCTATGTTACAGGAAGAATCAGCGCTTTACCGGGTGCGGCAAACGAGCGAGCATTTATGGAAAAAACATTTGAATACGCTTGTTTACCTATCTTATTGCGCCAGCAAGCTCCTGCCAGAATTGGAAAAACTGCTGGTTGAAACACAGAATCGAGGACTGTCCCGGAAAGCGGAGCATTTGGGTACGATCATAGCGCGGATGCGCCGGTATCTGGAGGAAGTTTCCGATCTAGGTCCTCAACAGGAAGAGACAGGACGCGGAGTCCGCATCGATCCAAAATGGGAGGAAAACCGCTTGCAGACCCTGCTCAACCACCTGATCGCATTTGCGAAAGGATCGGCGGAACCCGTCCCGGAGATTCCTCTGTCGAAGACAGTCCTGGCGATTTCCGCCACACAATGGCAGGCGCTGGTGTCGGAACGTCCTCCCGGCGAGGAATCGTTTCGGGAGAAATTGAATCAGGTCTTGCAGCGTGCAGTTGGATTGTTGGGTGCTATTCAGGAACAACTGGCTGCGTATCACGCGAATGCGGACGGAAAATTTTCCTGGAAGATGCCTTTGAATAGCCTGCGCTATCTGTCGCATTGCGCAAGCGAAATCTTGCCGAAATTGGAAGCATTAGTAGGGGAGGCCGAGCGCCGCATCCTTTCTGCAAAAGCGGAAGATCTAAGCCGAACCGTAACCCTCATACGCCAATACCAAGCGGAAATTGATCAGATATGTCAACAGCATATCGGCAGCGCAACCAGCAGTCCGGGCATGGCTCGAGCAGCCTCTGCCGGCGCATGAAATATCTGAATAGTTTTTTTCGGTTCACCTCTGTATTCAGTCAAATCGTCCCATTTCCATTCTTTTGCAATATTCCTTCTTTACTGGTGCACTCTCTTTTTGGCCTCCGGGGGAGGCGAAAAATCATAGGATTCGATGGTACAAGCGACACCCGCTTTCTTGCCGGGCTGAGTTTCTACGCGAATCACCTTGCCGCGGCATTGCACTTTTCCACCTTGAATGCCCGCATAGTGCGGAGGAACTGTAATTTCAATCTCGGCGCAGGAACCAACTGGGGGAGGCTGCGAAAGCCGGAAATAACATCCCGTAGTACTAATGTTATCAGTGATGGTTTCTTCAACGAGGACAGGCTCTTCCTTCGCTCGTTTTCCTCTACCCAGTCGTTTTCCAATTCGAACCCATAGAGGCAAGGCAACACGATATCGCTTTGGTCTCGGCATATCTTTCCTCATCTTTTTTCCCCGCTTGCATTTGACTTCCCTTTAGAGAATTAAAAAGGAACTGCAAAGAACTCTCCTCTTGCGTCTCATTCTGGCGGGTGTTCGGGAAAAAAGAAGGCCGCCAGAAGTTTCTTCTGGCGGCTCGGCGGACATAGCGAATTAGGAATTCCGCATTAGTCCCGTGGCTCTGCGTCCCTCGGTTTCCCGAGATTTGCTCTGAGCAGAAGTTCAGGCCTACAGTAGTGCAACCCCCCGTACGGAGGCAATAGACCTGCAGTCACTTTTTTATACTAGGACGCCAGTACCATCCCTTCCGCTCCGCCCATACTGTGGAACGAATCACTAAAACATAGAGGGCAGTTCATGGATGGTTAGGCGACGGGCCATTCCGGAGGATAACACTCGGGGCATTGATGATTAATGAATTCCAACTCGCGGCCCAAGGAAGGGCATTTAAATTGACTGCCGCCTCCATAAAAAGTCGCTAAACAATTGTATTCTGCGTGAAATATATTAAGCAAATTCGATAGGGACCGGAATTGCGAGTAAAATGGCGAATTGCGATCCCCGTCGCGGGCAATTTTGTGCGGAATTGATGGAGGTGAATATCCCATGAGGAACCAATGGAAACAGGTAGGCTTGTTGTTGCTGGGAATGCCGCTAGTAGCTGGAGCGCAGAGAACGGACCCTGTCTCGCAGTCGGAACTCATTCAGGAGCTGTTGACCCGCGTGCAAAAACTGGAGTCCCGCGTGGAGGAACTAGAAAGCCAATCGTCGGCTTCAAGGCCAACGACCCCCGTGATGCTCGCCAGCGTGACAACCACCATGCCGATGGGAACCGCCATGAATCCTCCGCCGCTCAGTGCGCAAGCTCCGGCGAATACCCAAGGGCCTATTCCCGAGATGCAACCTACTTATCCGTCTCTACGGTTAGCAGGGTTCAGCGACTTTAATTTCAGCGGGGCGGATCAGCGGGGCTCTCGCAGCGGATTCACCGAAGGGCAATTTGCCTTGCACCTGACATCCGCTCTATCCTCCAAAGTTAATTTCTTTGGCGAAGTGACCGCCACGGCCCGCCCCGACGCCGGAATGGGAACTCCAATTCCGGCCACGGGCTTCAACTTCGAAGTCGAACGGAGTATCATTCGGTTTGAACAGAGTGATCATTTCAAGGCCTCGTTTGGCCGCTACCACACTCCGATCAACTGGTGGAATACGGCATTTCATCATGGGCAGTGGCTGCAAACGAGCATTAGCCGCCCGGAGATGACTCAGTTTGGCGGACGTTTCATTCCGGTTCATTTTGTGGGCGGTCTTGCGGAAGGCACGGTTCCTTTAGGCGGCTTAAACTTGAACTACAACGCGGGGCTGGGCAATGGGCGCGGGTCAGTCATCAGCCGCGCCGGAGATGCGGGCGACAATAACAATCATCGTGCTTGGCTGGTCAACTTGTTTGCGAAACCCGATCGCCTCTTTGGCCTCCGGATAGGTGGTTCGGTCTATCGCGACAAGATCACTTTGGCCAGCGCGCGGGAATTTCGCGAATGGATTACATCGGGACACATCGTTTGGCAGAAGGAAAATCCGGAGGTGATCGCGGAGTTTGCCAATGTGAATCACCAGGAAGTGGGCCGCGAGAATACTTTTAACAGTCAGGCGTATTATATCCAGGTGGCATACCGGCTTCCTTGGTTTGAAAATCTCTGGAAGCCTTATTATCGCTTTGAATATATTCATATCCCTCGGAGCGACGCCGTTTTCCAGGGAGTGCCCAACCTGACAGGCTCGGTCCTGGGCTTCCGCTATGACCTTTCCAGTTTCGCCGCCATTAAGGCGGAATACCGCAACCAGCGCCGCCCGGGTCAGCCGCGAGTCAATGGAGGATTTTTGCAAACCAGTTTTACTTTCTGAGGTTTCACATGGAGCACATGAATCATCGCCCTCTGCGTATTGCCATCCTTGTGGCAGCCTGCTTAATCATTGGCCGATATGTCGCAACGGCGCAATCCACTTCTGATGTGGCCATCGTTGTGCATCCGGACGTGCCCGTGGATAATCTGAGCCTGGCGGAATTGCGAAAAATTTTTATGGGAGACCGACAGTTTTGGTCATCGAATTTGCGGGTTACGCTGCTGGTGCGGGCGCCGGTGGCGCGGGAACGCGACGTGGTTCTGAAGACCATTTACCAGATGACCGAGGCACAGTTCCGTCAGTATTGGATCGGCAAGGTCTTCCGGGCAGAAGCCGCCAGCGGCCCGAAGATTGTTTACTCCAATGATATGGCAACGGAACTAGTCGCCGGCATTCCTGGTTCCATTGCGTTTGTAGACGCCTCGCAAGTACCGAAAAACGTGAAAGTGCTCAAAGCCAACGGCATTCTGCCCGGCGAGCAAGGCTATCCGTTGCATTGAGACGGTACGAATGACTATCCGCCGCCGACTCGTTCTTTCTTTTGCCACCATCCTGGTGCTGTTTTGCCTGAACCTGGGCGTGTACCTGTGGGGAAAAAAAAGGCAGAGCTCCACGGTCGTAGCCTTGGAAAGAGCCGTTGCCCGCCAGTTGCTGGTCGCCTCCATCCAACAGGATCTCACCAATCTGCAAAAACAGATCGCGCTGATCAGCGAAATCATGACCGACACCGCGCAGACGGGCGCCGGTTCAGAGGAAATCGCGCAGTTCAACAATCATCTCGCAGCCATTGAGCGCCAGATCGCGGAAATGGAAAACTTATCCGATTCCGCGGATCGAAGCAGGATCGAATCACTTCGAAGCGACTTCCAAGCCTTAAGTTCTTCCTGGAGAATTTTCTATGAGAATTTTGGCGTCAATCAGACCAAGGCTATTTTGGAATTAGCGACTAAAGGCGACCCTTTGAGTCAGCAAATGATTAACCAAGTCTTGCCCCAGTTGCAGGAAGATGAAAAACATCGGATGGACGCCGCTGTGGCGGACTTCAATCGTGTGGGATTGTTGACTCAGCAGATCACCATCATGATTCTGCTGGTCTCCATCGGAGTTGCCATCCTGGTGGCCTACCGGGTTTCCAGCTATCTCGCCCGTGGCCTGAACGAACTGAAGAACGGAGCTTCTCTAATCGGCCAAGGGCAACTGGAACACCGGATTAACCTGCGGTCCTCCGATGAACTTGGTGATTTAGCGCAGGCATACAATGAAATGGCAGGTAACCTGCATTTGGCGCGCGAGCAGCTGCTGCAAACCAAGATGGACGTCGAGCGGCGGCACCAAGAGTTAGATGAACAGAAGAAGATCGGCGACAAGCTGCTCCTGAACATCCTGCCGGTCCAGGTTGCCAAAGAACTGAAGGAGCAGGGAACAGTCGAACCGAAATACTTTGAGGATGTCACCATCATCTTCACGGATTTTGTCGGCTTTACGACGTCTTCGGAAAAGCTGGCTGCGGAAGACCTGGTCCACTTTCTGAATGATTACTTCACCGCTTTCGACCAGATCGTAACGCAGTATCACATGGAGAAACTCAAAACCATCGGCGACAGTTACATGTATGTAGGAGGGATGCCGCTCGGCAGGCGGGCACGCCGGACTCCCTCGCATCCGGTGGACGCGGTGCTGGCAGCCCTCGAGATGGTGCAAGCAGTCAGCGAACGCGATACCCCTGCCAGCCCGGTTCGCTGGGCCGTTCGAATCGGCATCCATACAGGTCCTGTGATCGCCGGCGTGGTCGGCATCCAGAAGTTTGCCTTCGATATCTGGGGGGATTCCGTGAACTTCGCCTCCCGCATGGAATCCAGCGGAGCGCCGAACCGGGTCAATCTTTCGCAGCAGACCTACTCGCGCGTAAAGGACTTCTTCGATTGCGAGCATCGCGGCAAGGTGCTGACCAAGGATAAGAAAGAAGCCGATATGTATTTCGTCAAGGGAGTCCTTCCGTCTTTGTTGGACGGGAAGGGACAGACTCTTCCGGAACCGTTCGTGCGCCGCTATCGCATTTACTTCCAAAAAGAGCCGCCGGCCTTCCCGCCCTTCCTGCTGGAGCCGGCCGAGCGCAAAATGGGCTGATCGGAAACCGAGCGAGGCCGAAGGAAACGGAAGGAAGCGCAAGCCTGCGTAGCGGCTTACTCACTGACCGAAAAAGCTGAAATGCTGGTGCGCCCGGGGTGATTCGAACACCCGACCTACTGATTCGTAGTCAGTCGCTCTATCCAGCTGAGCTACGGGCGCGGCGCGTTGTTCCTGAAGGGCAGTTTATCGAGTTTGCGCCAAGGGGTCAATCTGCTCGACGACCGAGAGGAAGCGATTCTACCAATTTCCAGAAACCCGACACTCGGTTTTAGCGTCTAATTCAATGGAATAAACATTTAAATTCCGATAATCTGTTCTTCATGGTGACGTGAAAAATTCCCCGAAATCATCGTTGGGAAAGTTGTAGGAAAAATAAAAAGGAAAAGGGATTTCTATTGTGTCTATCAAGCAGCATAAGGGATGGTTTTTTCTCATTGCGTTGGTCGCAATTGTGGTGGTGAGTTTTGCGGCCTCTCGCTTTTATCGGGTGAGAGGAGATAATGCCGGCCTGCAGGACCCCGGCAGAAGCGCGCAAAGACGGGGGGCAGGCCAAAGAGGGCCGGGCCCTGGTTCCGGCGGAGGCAACGGTGGAAGCCGTCCGCAATTAGTGCAGGTGGCCACTG
This sequence comes from Acidobacteriota bacterium, assembly GCA_016199675.1. Taxonomy (GTDB): domain Bacteria; phylum Acidobacteriota; class Terriglobia; order 2-12-FULL-54-10; family 2-12-FULL-54-10; genus JACQGE01. The sequence continues at coordinate 9,353 of JACQGE010000009.1, forward strand.
TAAAACAAGGCTCTCTGCGCGAGCAGGTTTCCCTGGTTGGTTCGCTGAAGCCGAAAGAGCAGGTTGAGATCATGCCGAAGATTTCAGGGCGGATCATACAGATCCTGGTGCAGGTAGGAGACCCGGTGAAGGAAGGACAACTCATCGCGGAACTGGAGGGAGATGAACTGAAACAGCAGGTGCTTCGGGCGGAGGCTTCCCTGTCGGTGACGCAAGCCACTCTGGCGCAGCGGGAGGCGGAACTGGAAAATGCCCAGGCCGAAAGGGACCGAGGAGCCAATTTGGTAGAAGAGGGGCTGATTCCCTCCCAAACATGGGACACCATTCGGACTCGGACCCGCGTGGCGGAATCCCAAATGAAATTGGCCCAGGCACAAGTACAGCAGGCTACCGCCGATCTGGAAGAACTGCGGATTCGTCAGCAACAGACGCAAATCCGTTCTCCCCTGACGGGATACGTCGGACAGCGGCATATGGACCCGGGAGCATTGGCCAGTCCCAATACGCCGATTGTGAGCGTCTTGCGGCTTTCCACCATGGTGACTGCGGTTAATGTTCCGGAGCAGTATTTGGCCAAGATGAGGACAGGGAACCGGGCGATTGTGACGATTGACGCCCTTGAAGGTCGCACCTTTGAGGGCAGGGTGGCGCGTCTTTCTCCGTTGCTGGACCCAGCGACCCGCAGCAGTTTGGTCGAGATTGAAATTCCCAACTCTGACGGCCAGCTAAGAGCCGAGATGTTTGCGCGGATCCAGATGGATTTGGGCAGCGAACGCCAGGCCTTGCTGGTGCCGCGGGAGGCTGTAGTGGTCCAAGGGCAGCAGAGCGGAGTGCATGTTCTTCAGGCCGACCGAGTCCAATTCCTTCCCATCGAACTCGGCGTTAGTACGGAGCAGGGTGTGGAGGTTCTGGCGGGACTGAAGCCGGGAGTCACCGTGATTACCCGTGGCTCGCAGAACCTGAAAGATGGAGACGCAGTAATCATCCAAGGGGAGCAAGAGACTTCTCCGCGTCCTAGGGGGGATCGTTCATGAGTCTGCCGGATATTGCGATTCGACGTTCCGTAACAATTTATATTGCCTGCGCCATGGTCATCCTCCTAGGCGCAATTTCATTGAATCGCCTGCCGATTGACCTGATGCCGGATATCGAATTCCCCCGCGTTACCGTCAATACTCGCTATCCGGGGGCTGCGCCGGAAGAGGTTGAAACACTGATTACGCGGCGGGTGGAAAACGCAGTGGGTTCTGCGCCGGGTGTGGAGGAAGTGACCTCTTCTTCGACTGAGGGGCAGAGCCGGGTTTTTGTTTCCTTTGCGTGGGGCACCAACCTGGACGAAGCCGCTAACGAACTGCGGACCCGCCTGGATCGGATTCGTAACTCTTTGCCGGATGGCAGCGATTCCCCACAACTGTTTAAATTCGACGTTTCCCAATTTCCCATCATGATGCTGGCAGTCTCCGGTGATATGGAGCCACGCGAACTACGCCGCTTCGCGGAGGATCAAATCCAGTATCGAATCGAGCGAGTGCCTGGGGTAGGGCAGGCGAACGTCCAAGGAGGCCTGCGAAGGGAGATTCACGTCAACCTGTCGCTCGAAAAGCTCCGGGCATTGAATCTTTCGGTGAATGAAGTGGTCAATCTGATCCGGAGAGAGAATGAAAATCTCTCGGCGGGAACCGTGGAAGAAGGGCGCATGGACATCTTCCTGCGCACGCAGGGGCAATTCCAGGACCTTTCGCAGATTCAGAATCTGGTGCTGGCCACCCGCCAGGGTGTCCCTGTGTATTTGCGCGATATCGCGGAGGTTGAGGACGGAGTTGAGGATGAAAGACAGACCATCCGCGTGGATGGACAGCTCGGCGTGCGAATGCAGGTTCAGAAGCAATCGGGCGCCAACACAGTGGCGGTAGCGCGGGGAGTCAGAGATGAGATCGCAAGGGTCAACCAGGATTTCCCTAATATCCGCGTTCGGTCCTTGCAGGACAGTTCCGTCTTTATCGAACGATCCATTTTCACGGTCGGGGAGCACGCCGTCCTGGGAGGTATTCTGGCTGTCCTGATCTTGCTGCTCTTCCTGCGGAACATCCGCAGCACGATGATTGTTTCCCTCGCCATCCCGATTTCTCTGATCGGCACTTTCGCCTTGCTCTATTTCTCCGGTTTCACCTTGAATACAGTAACCTTGGGCGGGCTGGCTTTGGGAGTGGGCCGCTTGGTGGATGACGCTATCGTGGTGCTGGAAAATGTCTTTCGCCACCGCGAGGCAGGCAAGTCGAGAAAGGAAGCAGCTTCGATCGGAACTCACGAAGTCAGCAGCGCGATCATCGCCTCCACGTTGACGACGATTGTGGTCTTCCTCCCCATCGCCTTCTTGAGTGGGCTGGCCAGTGTGATGTTTAGACAGTTGGCTTTCACGGTTGCCTTTGCCCTGTTCTGTTCTTTGTTGGTGGCATTAACCCTGATTCCCGTTCTTTGCTCTAAATATTTGCGGGTCGAGCCTCCGTCGGCTGAGCAGCATCCTTGGCTGAGGCGCGTTGTACAAGGGATGGGCAGTTTTCTGGAAGGCCTCGATGTGAAATACCAGCGGTCAGTGGCCTGGGCGCTCCATCACCGCAAGACCGTAGTGGTTGCTGCGGCCTGTGCCGTGGCTGTCACCTTCCTGATGGTTCCGTTCGTTGGAGTCGAGTTGATGCCGCAAACGGACGAGGGGCAAGTCAATCTCAACGTCGAACTGGCTACAGGAACTCGGTTGCCGGTTAGCGATGAAGTCGTCCTGCGAATTGAAGATCGTTTGCGCCAGGAAGTTCCAGAGATGAAAAGCATGATGGTTCAGGTTGGAAGCGGACAAGGAGGACCTGGATTCGGCGGCTCAGGGACCAACACCGCTCAGGTCACATTGGACATAGGCGAAGCCACCCAGCGCAAGCGTTCCTCCGAGGAAATCGCGGCCCTGTTGAACCGCGACCTCAATCAAGAAGCTGGAGTTCAAGTCCGCGCGCGGGCTACCGGGGGGATGCGTTTCCAGATGGGAGGAGGCGGAGGGTTTGGAGGAGGCGACCGGGCCTCAGTAGAAATTCGAGGTTACAACCTTCAATATGCCAGTGACTTAGCTAAAAGAGTGAAAGATTTAGTTGAATCTGTGCCGGGAGTAACCGATGCCCGGATCAGCCGAAGTGAAGGCTTGCCGGAAATGCTGATCAAAGTGGACAGACTGAAGGCTGCTACACTCGGGCTGAATGTCAACGAATTGGGCGGAGTGCTGCAAACGGCTATTGGAGGGACGGAGTCCGGCTTGTTCCGGCAAGAGGGTGATGAATACAATATCATCGTCCGGCTTCGAGAGGCGGATCGTTCTCATTTGCAGAATGTGGACTTGATCCCGGTCTCGACACCCGGAGGAAAAACCATTCCTATTGGCGGCCTCATTACCACGCAGCGGCAAGAAGGGCCCATTGCTATTGACCGGCAGGATCGGGAACGGATTGTGACCGTTTCCGCCAACTTCTTCGGGCGGGATTTAGGTTCGGTCATGGAGGACATTCAAGCGAAGCTGGACCCGCTTCGCGCCGAACTGCCCCAGGACTTTGCCATCCTTTACGGAGGAGAGTACGAAGAGCAGCAAAAATCTTTCCGCCAACTGGTCTTCGCGTTGCTCCTGGCAATAGCCCTGGTCTATATGGTTATGGCTGCGCAGTATGAGTCCTGGCGGGACCCGTTCATTATTTTGTTTTCCATTCCTTTGGCCGCCGTCGGAGTCGTTCTGACCCTGCTCTTAACAGGAAGCAATTTCAGCATTCAAGCCTTTCTCGGCGTCATTATGTTAAGCGGCATCGCCGTCAGCAATGCCATCCTGCTGGTGGACTACACCAACTTGTTGCGGCGGAGGGATGGGCTGTCCGTGTTTGACGCGGTGACGCTGGCCGGTCGCCGCCGTCTGCGGCCCATCTTAATGACGACCCTGACCACGTCGCTAGGACTTTTCCCGATGGCAATTGGTTTCGGGGCAGGTGCGGAAGTTCAGGCGCCAATGGCTCGCGTTGTCATCGGAGGGCTGATTACCTCCACCGCCATCACCTTGCTGTTCATCCCCACGCTTTATGCCATCGCGGAAGAGCGCACCGAGCGCAGAGCAGCAGAAGCCGCCCGCCGCGCCGCCGTTGGTCCCGTGCCCGAACCCCTTTCGCCCGCTGAAGCAGACTAGAACTCGAACTTATGCGGCGCGATCATGACGTTCATCATGATGTTCGTGACGTTCAATGTGCTCAATCCGTTCAATGTCGCTTGAACCACGAGCACTTAGGATAATAAGCAACAGGACGACCAAAACCCCGAGGCCCCCAGCCACCCACATCCACGGAACACCGCCCGGGCCAACTGCGCGCTGAGTAGGCTGCTGCTGGGTCTTGTTGGCTAGGTTGCTGACTCTGAGTCTGTTGGCCACCCATCTGCGGCTGCTGCTGGGGCTGCGACTGCTGCTGAGGCTCCGCTTGCTGTTGCGTAGGCTGCTGCTGTGCCTGGGGCTCTGATGGAGTGGTCTGGCTAATAGCTACCACCGCTCCGAACAGGCATAGGAAAATGAAAAAAAGGAATCTTGCATAATTCACCTCCATCACCTCTATACCCAAATTGGAATCCCACAGTCAGCCGAAGGTTGCCAACTGGTGCGTCAGTAACTTTCCCTCTCCTGTCTTTTCAATCGGTTGCAATATGTCTGCCTTACAGATATTGGAGAAGAACTTATGGACGATTTGATTGATGAACGGGAATCAAGGCGAAACCATCGCGGCAGGCAAGCGGCCTGCGTATCCAGTCATCTCCAGGTAGCCCCGCCCTTGAAGAGGATTTCCGTTCCGCTGGCCCCTGACTGTGATACTCCCCTCCCAATAGATGACGCCGGTCGTTTCTTTGGCAAGCAGTTCCTGGTCAGGCATGGCTGCGATGATTTCGAAATCCAGGCCCAGACGCGGCACACGGATGCGCCACCGGATCGGATAGTCAGCGCCGCTGTGAGGACTTCGCCACTTCGCCAGTGGCTCCATTTGGAAATCGTCGGCGGAAAGGTACACGGTTCCCCCCTCTTCATTCACGAAGCTTCCCGATGAATACGGATCGCGTCCCCCGTCAGCCAGCCGGAATTGGTAGAGCATCCATTCAGTTCCGTCTTCCATGTGAAGGCTGACCCAATCCCATCCAACCTGGTTGGGCTGGAGTTGGTTGGTAGCGAATTCATGGTCCATCCACGACCAGCCGGTGACGTCATAAGAGGAGTTCCCGATCTTCAGTCGGCCCACGGTTTCCAGGCGCGTTAGGGAGTAATAATGCGAGGCGTTTCCTTCGCCGGCGGCTTTCTGGCTCACACCATTTTTGCCTTGGATCGCTGGGTTTTTCTTCGGGCGCAAATCCAGCCGGATTTCATGATCGCCATCGGCTGCTTCCAAGCGCCAGGATCGTCCCTGCAATTCCGCGAACCAATTGCCATTCCAAATTTTTCCCTGATCTTGATTAGCTCCGGCCAGTCCAATGCCAGCCCGATTCAGCCGCTGAGCATAAAAGAACTTTTTGTTTTCGATCTCGCTGATTGCAAAGTGCGCGGCGTAGAGGTCATCCACCCGCCAGCGAGAAGGGTTAGGGTAAGGATTGTCCATGCCCTCACGGAAAAAAGTCAGCTCGAATCCAAACTGCCGGCCGGAGCTCGTCTGAAGATTCCCCGTGAAGTACCACCATTCCGTCCGAAAGCAAGGGTGAGAAAAATGATCGCGCGGAAATTCAAAGCGATATCCTGGCAAAGCCCGGCAAAAACGGCTTTGTGAATGTCGTTCAATTGATTCCTGGCGCACGATTTCGCTTTGCGCGAAAACAGCCGCATTAGCCATCTGGAAGATGATTAACAAGTCCGCCATGCAATGTTTCATTCGATGGAAATCACCTCCGCCGGTGCGAAACGCCCAGCCACACGGGAAGGATAAAGTCCGGTGATAATTGTGACCAAGAAAATGGCCAACCCGGAAAGTGCCAGAAACTTTGCCGGGTAAAGAAACTGGATCGTCCATCCGAAGGACTGCTTGTTGATTGTGAAAATCAGAATCAGCGAGAGGAGCAGGCCCATGAGCCATCCCGTAAGGTTGCCAAGCAAGCCCACCAGGGCTGCTTCGGTTAGGATGATTTTTCGCAACTGGTTGCGGGTAGCGCCCAGGACGCGCAGAATCCCCAATTCCCGCCGCCGTTCGATAACAAAAGCTAGGAGAGCGTTGGAGATTCCTAGCGCTGCTACCAGAATGGCAATCACCTCCAGTGCGTAGGTGATGGAAAAGGTTTGGTCAAAAACTCGAAGCACGGCTCGCTGGAGTACGGCGTTGGGGGTGATGAGGAACTGGTAACCCTGCGCTCCCAATTGTTTTCCGATGTCCGTTCTTACTTCCTCTGCATTTGCTCCAGGTTTCAAATAGACTGCCAAAGTGCTGGCCGTATCGTCCTGGAACAACTGTTGGTACACCTGGCGGTCAATCACAATCATGCCGCGGTCGTAGGTGTAATCGTAAAAGATCCCCGCCACTTCAAAAAAGACTGGGCCCGAGGGGGTATCCAGTGTGATGGTCTGCCCGCGCCGGAAGTGGTGGTGGTTCGCAAATGGCTCGGAAACGATCGCTCGCCGCGATATATCTCCGGTCATCACTTCCTGCGGCGTGCGCCCGTCCACAAAAAGCAGGTTCCCGTAACGGACCAGGGTGTCCCACTCACCCGCTCCTAGCACTACAGGATTATTCTGGTACGTAATATCCAAACTGCGAAACGCATCGACAGCCTCGACGCCGGAAGCGGCGCGGACAATCGAACTCGCCTTGGAGGGAATCGTGGCCACGTTCATGCTTCCCCGCTGGGCTGCGGGTTTCAGAAACAAATCGGCTCGTAGGGTCTGCGATGCCCAGACTTGGACGGTTTGGCGAAAACTTTCGACCATGATCGCGACGCTGGCCATCATGGCGACCGCCGTGGCGAGGGACATGGTGAGAACCGCGATCCGCCCCGGCGCGGAGTGCAATCCTCTCGCGGCCAGGTGTCCTTCAATTCCAAATAATTTTTGGATGGGCCGGTCTAGAATGGCGGTGAAAACCGATAGCAACAGCGGCATCAGAAACGAGAAGCCGACGATGATGAGCACAGCGGCAAGGTATCCAAACAAGGGCAATCGTCCCCAGGCGGGTAGGCGGGCTGTGCCTGCCGCCAGGCCTAAAGCAAATAAACCGGTCGCGGCGTAGCGCCGGAGCGCTAAGCGGCGGCGGTGTTCATGGGCGCCATGTTGCATGGCCTCAACCGGAAGAACGCCAGTGGCTTCCAAAGCAGGAAGTAGTGCGGAAAGGAAGGCAGTGATGCCGCCAGCGACCAGAGCGATAACAACCAGTTTGCTGTCCAGGTGGATCGGCGTTGGCGATGCTGCCAGATAGAGGTCGTTGACAGTTCCCGAGACGAACTGAAGAGCCAGTCCGGCCAGCGACCACCCTAAACCAATTCCAGCCAGAGCTCCCAGAATCCCTAAAAGCACTGCCTCTGTCAGAAAAAGCCACAGGACTTGGCGAGAAGTGGCTCCCAGCGCGCGCAAGGTGCCAATCTCCGCCCGGCGGCGTACCACGGAAATGGCAATGGTGTTGTAGATCAAAAAGGCGCCGACCACTAAGGAGATGTAGCTGAGCGCGGTCAGGTTCCATCGAAAGGCACGCAGCATCTTGTCGGTTTGCTCGGTGCGCACCTCGGGGCGTTCCAGCCGCAAGCCCGGGGGCAGGGAGCGGGCCAACCGATTCTGATAGGAAGCCAATTGTTCGGGGGGAACGATCAAATCAATTCTGTCGAGTTTGCCGAGGCGAGCAAAGGCGAGTTGGGCAGCCGCAATGTCCATGATAACGAGATTCCCAGCGAGCACCTTTCCCAGTCCTTGCGGGGCCAGAACGCCCCGCACCGTGTAATCCTCTTGACGGTCATTCAGCAGGAGCGAGATCCGACTCCCGGGCTGAAGCCTGTAACGCTGGGCAAAACTCTCGCTAACGATAAGGGAATGGGGGTCCATTAAGAGCAGGAGGAAATTACGGGGCGTGATCGGAGCGCCTTTAAGGGTTGTCTCGCGAAAGGGCTGGTCCTGAACAACATCAATGCCCAGAACGCGAACCACCTCACGGGTAGAAGGGACTACCGCGATGGATTCGATGACAGGAGAGATTTTGACTTCTGGCCCTAAAACCTCTGTCAGCCGGGGCAAGAGAAGCTCATCCACGCCGTTCGGCGCGAGAATGGAGAGGTTCGTGCGCCCGGCAACTTCTATGAGAGAGGTTTGGAAGGAACCGACGGCGCTTCGGTTTGCCAGTTGGATGGCCAGAATGACGCCGACGCCCAAGCCTACAGCGAGGACGCTCAATGCGGTTCGGAGGCGGTCACCGGGGCGCGCCACACCCCAGAGTTGACGCAGAATAAAGCGATAAAAGAAGCTTATTCCCAGAGCCATTCCGACACGCCCAAAGAAGCGCTGCAACGCCTAAAGCTGGGAAAGACTGATTTGCTTTCTGCGGAGGCTCCCTCCGAGTGTCGCAAGTTGCGGCTTGGACGGTCGGAGTTTAGGAAGCCGGGACTTTTTTGGTTCACCCCCGCTTTTCCATGGGGACATAATCATGTAAAGCGGGTCCCACATAGATTTGCCGAGGCCTTCCGATTTTGGTATTGGGGGACTCGCTCATTTCCTTCCATTGAGCAAGCCAGCCTGGCAGCCTTCCCATAGCGAACATGACGGTGAACATATTGGTGGGGATTCCGATGGCCTTGTAAATGATTCCACTATAGAAGTCCACATTGGGATATAGCTTGTGCTCGATGAAGTAGCTATCGCGGAGGGCATGCTCTTCGAGTTTTTGGGCGATTTCCAGCAACGGATCGTGGACTCCCAGTTTCTGGAGGACCGTATCGCAGGCCTGCTTGAGGATTTTTGCACGAGGATCGAAGTTCTTGTAGACGCGATGGCCAAAGCCCATCAGGCGGAAGTTGGATTTCTTGTCTTTAGCCATTCCCACGTATTTATCCACATTGTCGCTATCTTCATGAATCATCTCGAGCATGTTCATGACCTCCTGGTTGGCGCCGCCATGTAACGGTCCCCAGAGGGCGCAGATTCCGGCGGCAATAGACGCAAACAAGTTGGCCTGGCTACTGCCCACCAGCCGAACGGTCGAGGTGCTGCAATTTTGCTCGTGATCGGCGTGCAGAATGAGCAAAAGGTCCAACGCCCGGGCAACGTCTTCGTCCACGTGATAGTCTTCGGGAGGCACCGCAAACATCATATGCAGGAAATTGGCGGCATAACTCAGTTTGTTATCGGGATAGGTGAAGGGCTGGCCAACCGATTTTTTGTGAGAAAAGGCGGCGATCGTGGGCATCTTCGCCAGGAGACGACTGATCGTGAGGCCAATCAAATCCTTCCGGTGTGGCTCTAAGGATTCCGGGTAATAGCTGGACATGGAGCAAACCATAGCTGAAAGAATGGACATCGGGTGTGCCGTACTGGGGAACCCGTCAAGAAATCGCTTCATGTCTTCATGAATCATGGAGTGGCGTGTTAATACATGATTAAATTGGTCCAGTTCGTCGCGCGCCGGCAGCTTTCCATAGATCAGCAAATAGGCCGTTTCGGTAAAGGTAGACTTTTCGGCCAATTGTTCGATGGGAATTCCCCGGTAGCGCAGGATTCCCCGCTCGCCATCAATAAAGGCGACGGAACTGAGGCAGGATCCGGTATTCATGTAACCGTGGTCCAACGTAATGTAAGAAGTCTCGCCGCGGAGCTTTGAGATATCTATGGCCTTCTCGTCTTCCGTCCCCTTTATTACTGGCAATTGCAGGGTCTTGTTCCCCACTGTCAGAGTAGCTGTTTCCGTAGTGGCTGTCGGCATAGTATTGGTTGCTGGCATGAGAACTTATCCACTCTCCTTCTATTTTTAGTCCTTATTGGGATCGGCGCACACGGAACCCGATGATCGAGACACCGTCTGTTAATCCTACTGTCCTCAGGCGGAAAAGTAAAGAAGGTGTAATTGCTGTTTCTCAGTGGGTTTTCCTGGGCATTGGCAAAGCGAGCTTCATCCAACGGACAAGTTGTTGCAGCCCTTTTTCGACTCCCTTTTCCAGATGAAATCGCAGAATGGGCCGTTTTCTGGATTGGAGTGCTTCCAGGTCCCCCAGGGCCTGTGCTTGTTTGAGGAGGCCGAAAGTATAAGACACTCCGGGGATGGGAAGATCGGCTTTATCCGCTGCGGTAATTTCTATAAAGAGACCCTTGGGAGGGCCTCCTTTGTGGAACTGGCCGGTCGAATGGAGATAGCGAGGGCCGAAGCCAAGGCTGGTGGCCACCCGCACTGCATCGCGCGTCTGTAGCCGCAATTGCTGCAATCTTTTTTCGTTTTGGGGAGTGGGAGGCAGATAGGCTAAAAATGCGAAGTACGCTCCTGCCCTGGCTCGGCGGCAATGGGCGGCCAGAACTTCATGAAGCCGAAGCCGACGACGTCCCGAGCGGGACATCCACCGCCGCAAGAAGGCTTTCGCTCGGGAATCTCCATGCAAGCCAATGCCGGATTCGCGGAGCAGGGGCGGCGGTTCTGGGATCTGTTGATGGGTTTCAAATAGGCGTAACAGGCGGTTCGTGTTGTCCTTGCTTTCCTGAACATTTGGCTCGTCGAAGGGGTTGGTTTTTTGTAGGGCAGCGGCCACGGCGGTCGCCACCTCCCAACGGTAGAACTCGGTTCCCAAATCCAGGAGGTCGTTCAATTCAATTCGGATCACCGGATGTCCGGCGGCTTCGAGGGCGGCAAGCCGACGAGAAATTTCTCCATCTTTGGAAGAACGCAACCGCAGATGGACGAAGACTCGATCCCGTCCATAGACTGCGGGCGCTGCCGGAGGTTCTCCCACGATCGGAAGCACGTCTTTTCCCTCCTTGCCGGTGCTTTCGGCAATCAACTGCTCCACCCAATTGCCGAAGGAGGCAATGGAGGGAGAAAGGAAAAACGTGACCTTATCTCGGCCCCGCAGACCCATCTCGCCCAGGATGGCTCCCAACTGAATGGCGGGATGATCCTCCGTGGCCATGCGAGAGTCAGCGTAGGGAAGCCATTGAGCCGCGCGATCCAAGAGTTCCCCGATGTCCACTCCCAACAAAGCGGCGGGAACCAAGCCGAAGTAGGAGAGCACAGAGAAGCGGCCACCGATATCAGAAGGATTGAGGAAAGTGCGCCGAAATCGTTTTTCGGCGGCCAGGGAAACCAGCGGAGTGCCCGCATCGGTGATGGCGATGAAGTTGCTTCCGGCCCGGTCGCCAATGTGTTGTCGTACTTCTTCAAAAAAGTAACGGAAGAAGCAGAGCGTTTCGGTAGTGGTGCCGGATTTTGTGGAAACCAGGAAGAGGGTCCTGTCGAGCGGGAGATTACGCTCCAGGCGGCGAATCACAGCGGGATCGGTGCTGTCCAGGACGGACAGGTCGAGAAAGCCAGGCGCCACCCCGAAGGTCCGGCGACAGACCTCAGCGCCCAGGCTGCTGCCCCCCATGCCTAACAAAACGGCATGGGTGAATCCAACTTCTCGCACGTGTTGGGCAAAGTCTGCCAGGGCGGGACACTCGGGGCGCATAGATTGGGCGACAAAAAGCCACCCCAGCCGCTGGCGAATTGCCTCCAGGGATTTCTTGTCGTGCTTCCAGAGGGTCGCATCTTTTGCCCAAAAGCGGCGGGCAAAGTTCTGCCGACGCATTTGTGCCAGCCGTTTTTCCAAGAAAGAAGAATAAGCCCCTAGGGAAGCGACGTGGCGTAAGCGGTCGAGAGCGTTCGCCGGCGAAGGAAGGGAAGAATCCGACATGAATTTTTATTTGAACTATAGCATTTTTACAAATGGTGAGACCACCGATAGTGTCCGTGGGCTTTGGAAGACAAACCTCAGCGGCTAAAGCCGTAAGATTCCATGGCGATTACGGCATGGCTAAAGAGTCTCTGTGAAAAACACCCTCGAAAGGCCCTCAGCGGCTGAAGCCGCAAGGAAGGGCACTTGATTTTGCATGGCTTACGGCACGGTTAAAACCGTGCCCTGACAAGAACTCAAGCTATCACACAGGCTCTAAAGCCATGCCCTGAAGGCCTACACCAAAAGTGAAAACGCTCTAGAATCCCTCATACGGTTGAAACCGGGGTTATCACACGTCAGCAGCCGAACTGCTCTTACTACGTTTTATTTCCTGGAGGCCGCCGATTCAGAATGAGATGACTCCGGTTTGCTTTTTTCAGGGCTGGGGCACTGTTCTCTTTCGATTTCGGCGATTTTTTCGAGGCGCAGACGGTATCGCGGCAGATCGGAAAAAGTAGCGGCCAGCCAGGTTTTTACAATTTCCTGGGCCAACGAGCTGCCAATCACCCGTGACCCCAGGCAGAGGACGTTGATGTCGTCATGTTCCCGGCCCTGATGCGCCGAATAAGTGTCATGGCAGGTGGCGGCCCGGATGCCGGGGAATTTGTTGGCGGCAACGGATGCGCCTACTCCGCTGCCACAGATCATGATACCAAGGTCGGCTTTTCCCTTCAGGATAGACTCAGCCACTTTGCGGGCTAGGTCCGGATAGTCCACGGGGTCGTGATTGTGGGTTCCCACGTCTAGCGCAGAATATCCGTCTTTACGGAGTTCTTTGACGATGGCCTTCTTTAGCTCATATCCGGCATGGTCGGCTCCAACAGCCACCCGCATGGCTTACCTCCGAGAAATGATGTTACCGCAAAAGGGCCTCGGCGCGTAGGGCGATGTTTTCGGCAGAGAATCCATATTGTTCCAAAACAACGGTTCCGGGTGCCGAAGCTCCAAAGTGGGTGATTCCGAGAACATCCCCCCGCTCTCCTACGTACTCTCGCCACCCGAAGGGGGAAGCGGCTTCCACCGCCAGCCGAGCCTTGACTGCCGCTGGCAAGACCTTATCCCGATAAGAGGACGGTTGCTCCGCGAACAGCTCCCAGGAGGGCATACTGACGACGCGCGTGCCGATTCCCTTTGCTTCCAGAAGCGTTCTGGCTTTCAAAGTGGGGTAGACCTCCGAACCGGTCGCGATCAGGATCAAACGAAGCGGCCCGGCCTCTGCCTCGGCCAGGATGTAAGCGCCTTTGGCCACTAAATCTGCTGGAGGGAAAATGCGGCGATCGAGCACCGGGAGCTTCTGTCGAGTCAGAATGAGAGCTACGGGGCCGGTGGGACGTTCTAGGGCGAGTTTCCAGGCTGCCGCGGTTTCGGTGGCGTCGGCGGGGCGAATCACGGTGAGATGAGGCATGGCGCGCAGCGAAGCCAGATGCTCGATGGGTTGGTGGGTGGGGCCGTCTTCGCCAAGGCCGATGCTGTCATGGGTGAAAACATAGATCACCGGCAGTTTGGTGAGGGCAGCGAGGCGGATCGAGGGGCGCATATAGTCGGAGAAGACTAAGAAAGTCGCGCCATAAGGCCGTACGCCGCCGTGGAGCGCCATCCCGTTCAAGGTTGCCCCCATGGCGTGCTCGCGGACGCCGAAGCGCAGGTTTCTGCCACGGGGAGAGAGATAAAATTCTTCAAATCCTTTCAGCAAGGTGTCCGTAGACGGCGCTAAATCGGCGGACCCGCCGATTAAAGTTGGCAACCGGGCAGCGACTGCATTAAGTACTTTTCCAGAGGCCTGGCGCGTGGCTAATTCTCCTCCTTCAGGGAGAAAAGAGGGGAGGCTCTCTTGCCACCCCGGAGGGAGTTCCCCTCGCAGGACGTGATGCCATTGCTCCGCAAGCTGCGGGAAGGCAGCAGCATAAGCATCAAAGCGTGTTTGCCATTGAGCTTCCTGGATCCGCCCCCGCTGAATGGCTTCTCGGAAAAGGTCCAGCGCCTCTGTGGGGAGATAAAAGTCTGGCTCTACAGGCCAGCCGAGGGCTTTTTTGGTAAGCAAGACTTCTTGCTTTCCTAGCGGCGAACCATGGGCATCGGCGGTATCTTGTTTATTAGGGCTGGCGTAAGCGATATGAGTGTGGACCCGGATCAGCGAGGGCCGGTTCTGTTCCGCGCGCGCCGCCGCGATGGCATTGGTGATCGCCCGCAAATCGTTGCCGTCAATTTCTTGCACGTGCCATCCGTAGGCTTCAAAGCGTTGCGATACATTTTCAGAAAAGGCCAGGCTGGTCTCGCCCTCGATGGTGATCCGATTGTCATCATAAAGGTAAATGAGCTTGCCGAGTTTCAGGTGTCCGGCCAGGGATGCCGCTTCCGAAGCCACTCCTTCCATCAGATCGCCGTCGCTGACAATCGCGTAGATGAAGTGGTCTACAACCGTATGTCCTCGGCGATTGAAATACGCGGCCAGGAAGCGTTCCGCCATGGCCATGCCGACCCCATTGCCGAATCCTTGCCCAAGAGGGCCGGTGGTGGCCTCCACCCCTGGCGTCAGGCCGTGTTCCGGATGACCGGGCGTTTTACTCTGCCACTGGCGAAATTCCTTGATTTGTTCCAAGGGGAGATCGTAACCAGTCAGGTGCAGCAGCGCATAAAGGAGCATGGAACCGTGACCGGCGGAGAGGACAAAGCGGTCGCGGTCATGCCAAAGGGGGTTGAGCGGATTATGCCGCAGGAAGCGCGTCCACAAGATGTAAGCCATCGGAGCCGCGCCCATCGGCATGCCCGGATGGCCGGATTTTGCTCTTTCCACAGCGTCCATGGCCAGTGTGCGGATGGTGTTGATGCACAGGTCGTCGAGCTTGGCTTGTTCCATCGCAGGAGAAATTTCTGCGCTTAGCTTTTGTGTCACCGAATCGCTCTCCTTGTCCCACACCTCGAAGGCAAGTCAGGATGGTTCTGCACTCTTCCTCCAATAGTGAATAACTAAAAATCATAACATAACCAAACGGGCGCGAGGGAGCCTGTCTTGACTTTCATCCATTGATTCGGTAGTTTGAATTTGTGGCGGAAAGAGGACGAATCGCGGACAAAAGGGAATAGAATGCCGCTGATCCAAAACATACAGAACAAGTTCGAGAAAAATTTCATCATTACGACCGTGGATTATGTCTTCAACTGGGCGCGGAAGTCTGCCATTTGGCCCATGACGTTTGGCCTGGCCTGCTGCGCCATAGAGATGATCGCCAGCACGACCTCCCGTTTCGACATCGCGCGCTTTGGCGCGGAGGTCTTCCGGCCGAGTCCTCGGCAGTCCGACCTGATGATTGTCGCCGGAACGGTTACCCTGAAGATGGCTCCGGTTCTGAAGCGCGTTTATGATCAGATGCCAGATCCCAAGTGGGTTATTTCGATGGGGGCTTGCTCCAGCGTGGGAGGGCCGTTCAATACCTACGCGGTACTGCAGGGGGTGGACCGGATCGTCCCGGTAGATGTTTATGTGATTGGATGCCCACCCCGTCCCGAAAATCTTTTTTATGCCTTGCTCAAACTACAGGACAAGATTGATCAGATGTCTCTTGCCAAACGGCCTACCGAAGTTCGCTTGGATGAGACGATGGTTGAGAACTTCCGCAAGCAGGTCATGATTGCCCAGACCGCGAACCCCGTTTAGTGATCTTTTGGAAAGAAGTTATGGCGGCTTTTGTGAAGGTGGCAACAGTCTCCGAAGTGCTTCCTGGAAACGCGAAGGAAATTATTGTCAACGGTAAGACCCTTGCTCTCTGCAATGCGGAAGGCAAATTTTATGCCTTGGACAACGTCTGTTTGCATCGCGGCGGGCCGCTGGGACAGGGATACCTGGACGGAGAAAAACTGGAGTGCCCATGGCACGGCTGGCAGTATGACGTAAAGACAGGCGCCGTGGGGAAAAGCCCCGACATGAAAGTGGCTTCCTACGAGGTCAAGGTGGAGGGAGCGGACGTCTTCGTTTTGGTTTGAGATTGTCTTAGTTCGCATCTATACCGTTTTCACGGTTGGTGTATAGTGAGCCGGGTGCTGTGATTTCTGTCGCCCCTCCGGGGCTTGTCTTGATTTCCCCTCTGGAACCCACGGCTTGCGCCGTGGGCTAGTGTCCTGAGTCAGAAATTCGTTGACAAAATCTGGCGACATTAGCCAGGATTTCGTCAGCGGTTTTGGTCCATACAAAAGGTTTCGGTTCGCGATTGTAGGTCTCCAGGTAGCTC
>JACQGE010000080.1 GCA_016199675.1 Acidobacteriota bacterium
CCTCCTACTGTCGGTTCGCGGTACGGCGGGGCTATCCCCCAACTGGCCAACCGCATCAATTCCGGAGAAAAACGTGGCTGGATTGTTACAGCGAACCCTTGATCCTGCAATCGCTGCTGAAAATCAGGGATTCGGGTGTAACCCCGGCGTTCGTCAAAGGGACCGCCCGTCGGAAAAATGATCTGCCCGCTGGGACCGTCTCCGTCCTGGTACCAAAGTTTGGCCGCGTACCACGGCAGCAGACGGGATTGCAGAACAGAAGTGCGGGCCTCGTAAAACACTGCCGCCGCTATTACCACAAGCAAGACCAACCATTTGATCCACCAACGCCTCGATTTCAATTCGGCAGGAACGGCCGCACTGGCAGAATCGGGTTGGCGATTCGCCGAGGTATCGGCAAGATTTTCGGAATACGTAGAATGCGCTGACATATTACTTGCGAGGGAGTTACTTGTCCCACGCGAACCAGTTTGGCGTGTGGAACATAAAAACGTAAAGCCTATCTTTCGGTCAGGACTCGACGGGTGACCCAGGTGATTTTCGAAACACCTGCATTAAACTCGCGCTCATGCTCGTTTATTCCCACTGTTCTGAGATGGCTTACGGCAGTCGCCGGCTGCCTTGTTTCCTTGTGCTGGCCGAAAGATAGGGTTGAGCCTAGTTTCCCAGTAGTGATTGAATGATTTTGGTTGGCCGCCAGGAGGTTTAGAGTCAGATCATCGTCATCCACTAGCAGGATGTTCTTGCATTGTGACTCGGAGAATAGTCATCGCGCGGCCCTGGGCGCAACCGTACGCGAACATCTGCCTACCCCGCCGCGGGTCAGCCGCAGTCGGTGGATGCAGGAATGATAACAAGGAACTGCGGGACAGGCTCCCTTATTCCTGAGGCAATGCCTGGGTGCGGTCAGTAATCGCCGGTTGCCCTACGGAAAGCATCGCGTGCACCTGCTCTAAAAATTCCTTGAGCTCCAGCGGCTTGTACAGATGATAGCAATTTGTAGAGGCAAGAAACTGGCGGATGGGCTCGCTGCGGTCCACCGTAAGGAACATCAGGCGCTCCGGCGGAACGAGCGCTCCTTTCTGAATATGCTCAAACACCTCCTGGCCGCCCATTTCTGGCATGCGAATGTCGAGGATGACGAGATCATAATCGGTACCAGTCAGCTTTTCCAGTCCCTGCTTGCCATCGCAGGCTATATCCACTCGGGCCTCGAACATCCCGAGAATTCGTTCAAGCAATTTTAGATACAGATCATCGTCATCCACCAGGAGGATGTTCTTGCACTCCGGCGGTTTTTCATACCATAACTCGGAAACAGTCATGGGGCGGGCTAAACGCCAAGGCCGTCTGCCGGCACAGAACGAGCAGTGGAACTCGATGCTACCTTTATGAACCAGTCGTCGCATCTGAGTCAGATTGAGCGCAAAGGTTTTCCGATTCAAACATGCTGGACAAACCAGCATCACGCCTTTCGCATCCATCCCTTGACAAATCACGGTGTACGCTCCTCAGCTCGCGTTGCTTGCTCGGTGCCCCCTTTCTGAAGTTCTTCCATGGTGTCCTGGGTATCTCTTATCAGTCCCAGCAGCCAGAGCGTCATTTCATGCCAGCGGGCTTTTAGAATCTCGTCGGCTTCCCTTTCTTCCTTCTCCGTATAGAAGTCCATCGCGTACTCGAAAGCCCTTTGCAGTTCCGTCAATTTCTTGAGCTTTTCCTGCGGCACCAGTTCTGAAAACGGGGCCGTCCTGGCAGGGGTCTCCCCCGTAGACGCCTGGTCGGCTGGCCGCTCGAAGGAAGCCCCCGGAGCCGACGGGCTGGGAGCAGGGCGCTGCCGCTCCACGTCCTCATTGGTAAAAACTCTGCGTTGCCTTTCCTGGGCGAACATTGGGGCTGTCAGTCCGAGAATCAAGGAAGCCAGGAATACGGCGGCCAGAATTTTTTGCATTTGCATTTTCGTTTTCAAATCTTTTTCTCCTTCAGAAAGTCAGAACTTCCTCCAATTGTAACTGGTCAGCATATAGTTGCCGACCGTGTAAAACGCGTTCTGCAGGGCACGGTCGTAGTAAATGGTGGCGCCGCCCACAAGAGTCACCTGTTGGCCGATTATCGAGCCGTAGAATCTTGCGCTGGCGTTTCCGAGGCCGTTCAGCGTAATGTTGGCGTTGGGAGCATACACGATAGCGGCGACCGACGCGCTGCCATTCAGTTTCAGGTTTCCGGTCCCTGAATAGTTAACTTGGAATTTAGCAGGGACGTAGCCGAGGTTGCCGGGGCCGTGCGTATTGGTAGAGCTGCCGCCGGTCAGGTCCAGCACCGCCTGCGGGCTAATCGTAGTAGCGCAGACGCCGGCGCCAGTGGTGGCGCATCCGGCAATGTTAAAGATCACCGGTTCGGAATCAATGACGATAGTGCCGGAAGTGAGCGTGAAACTGTTGATGTTGTACGTGCCGGCATCTAAATGGAGTTCCGTGCCGCCTGAAATCGTGAGGTTGCCATATGGACCGGGAGCCAAGCGAACCCTTTTCAGGCCGGGAGCGCCAATTTGGGTGCAGCCCGCCAAGCCGCTGCAGGTGCCATTGATCGTCTGAACTGTCAGAGGCGGCAAGGCATAGGCACAGCCTCCGCCCGCCGTCCAGCACGCTGGTGGAGGATAAATGATCTGCTGCGGCAGTTCCGTGATGCCTTGCGTTGACGCTCCGCCGATCATAGTCGCTTGGGCCCCATCGCCGCACTCGCCTCCCCCGCTCACCCCAGTGCGCGGAGTAGACAGGGTGCCGTTGATCGTGACCGGATTGCCCGTCGCGACCAAGCTGCCGTTCGTGCCGACATTGCCACTATAAGCCTGACCCTGCGGCGCAGTCTGCGTTTGCGCCAGAGTGGAGGAGTCGTAGCTCATGGTGCCGCCACTGCCGCTGAAGTCCAGCGCGCCGTCATTGCAGGATGTGGCGAAGGCTGCATAGTTGAAAGTGGGACGGATCGGCCGTTCCAATTTAGCGGTAATTTGCACCAAAGAATTTTGGACTCCGGTGACGATGCCTTCCGCTGTTATGCGCCAGCTCTGGATCGTGGCGGGCGTGGTCGTGCCATACTGGGGCACTTGCCGCATCGAGAGCAGTGTGGCGTATGTTGTGTATCTCACCC
Organism: Acidobacteriota bacterium; assembly: GCA_016199675.1. Classification (GTDB taxonomy): domain Bacteria; phylum Acidobacteriota; class Terriglobia; order 2-12-FULL-54-10; family 2-12-FULL-54-10; genus JACQGE01. Next base: position 3,145 of record JACQGE010000080.1, read on the forward strand.
GCGCATTCTCTGCCGTGAGCACGCCTGTTCCCGATGTGCTGAAACTACCTCGGACGGCACTGACCGGGTAGTTGGACGAGACGCTGCTGCCGTTGGAAGCCAGAACCACATCACTGTTATTGTATTTGACCGGAGAGGAAGTGAGGGTGTAGTTGCTGAGGGAATCGCCTCCCGCTGGCGGCGGCGTGTAGCTGTGCACAAGGAAATGAGCAGCCTTGTTCACTCCGGCTTCCGCTCCATCCCGCGCCTGGACCATGAGACGATAGTTGAAGCTGGACCAGGTCTCGGACTGAGAAAGGAAGGCGAGGGAGACAGCCATCACCGACAAGACCGCCACTAAGAACAATGTCAAGATCAGGGCCACGCCTCTCTCATTTGCTTGTTTCATAACTCCTCGCTTTCTTTGGGCGATTTAGGGCAGTAGGTTGAATACGCTTTCTGGCATCGGTTGGACGCGGTCGGCCATGCCGCCTCCGGCCAACTGCCATGCCTGATACACGTTGCGGGGAGAAACGTTCAGCAGCGATTTGCTTTCTGTCTGAAATTGGTTCGTCTGCGGGTCTCGGAACTCCGTCTGCACGGTCAGAGTCACGGCCACGTTAATGATAAAGGTGTCATTGATCACTGTTTTTAGCTCGTATTCGAAGCAGGGATATCCGCCCGGGTTGGCCAGGATGTTGGAGAGCAAAACTCTAGCTGGGAAGCTAGTCTTCGGCAGCGTGGTGTTGAATGGGACCACGCGGCGGGTGAGGGTCCCAGGGGCCGCTGCCATGCCCTGATTACATGCGTATTCAACATACAGGATATTTCCGTCGTCGTTGATGTCTCCGACAATTTTGAGGACGTTATCCGAGGAACCCTGCGCCACAGTGAGAGTCTCCCCGGTAATCAGACTACCCGAGGCCCTCAAGATTCTATTGCCAGCCGGCGGCACCACCCCGCTGGCGAAGGTTCCCAGGGGAGCAATGGGAGCGCCGGCCGCGTGCGGGTCTTGAAAGACCGCCGTGATTTGATTGGCCGAGGGTATGGCAGTGATCCGGACGATTTCCTGGCTCGGGCCATTGCTGGCGTCGGGTCCGACCACTAGCAGTTCGCCGACGAACAACCCGGCGGTGGAGCTAACGGACTTTGTGAGCGACTGGCCACTCTCGCTGGCGGTCACAGCCGCTGTTAACGAGATAGCCGCCGGGGCGGCGACTCTTCCTGCCTGGCTTATTTCCTGTTGCAGCAACTCCGTCGCGCTGCGGACGGCGGCGTGCATGTCGGTCCGATTGGAGATGGTGCCCTGGGTTCGCGTCATCTGGAACATCGCGGACATGACGATACCTGATACGACCATGAAAATGGCAAGAGTAATTGTCAGTTCGATCAGTGAAAACCCGGACGGAAGCCCTTCCCTTCTGTGCTTTTGAGTTCTCTCCGAGTGAGACATGCCGGACCTCAGAACGGATTTGCTTTCAGCGTGGTAACCGTTGAGCGCACCGGTAGCCCACGCGATCCTACGGCGAACCGCACTGCGCATGTAACTGTGATCTGCTTGAGATTGGCAGAGGGACTGGAAATCTCCCATACGCGGATGTAATACCACCCGGCTGGCGGCGGCGTGCCTCCGCCAAGCAGATTGCCGTTCACATCCAGGTAATCTACGTATTTGTCAACGGGAGCAGAAGGATCGGAACTGCCGCCCAAGTGCAGACCTGTTCCCGTGGTACACGGGGGAGGGGTGAGTGGATTGCAGGTGGGAAAAACAGTGGTATCTGTTCCAATTCCCGGAGTGGGCAGGTCACCATCGCCATAGGCTAGGGAAATCAACTGTTCCATCTTGTCTTGGGCGTACTCGGTAACGCGGGCTAACAAGTGTCCTTGGTTTTCCGTAGTCACTGTCGCAACGACCCCCATTGTCAGCAACCCGCTGGCTACGATGAACAGTATGAAAATCGCAATGATGGTCTCGATAAAGGTCATACCGGCCTGCGAACGGCCCCTTCCGCGCCGCGGCTTCGGAGGCGGCGCATCAAATGTCGTTTTCTGTGGCTTGCCTTCCATAAATTCTCTTTTAGCGCCTCTGCCAGTTGGCGCTTGCGGAATTCGCCTCGATACGCCAAGAACGGATCAGTCCAGTGACGGAAATGGTGGTTCCGTAAACCGCTCTGCCATCAGCAACGTAGATCGCGTAGTCGTTGTATGGCGCGCCCGAGCTGTCAACCGGGATACCACGGGAGTTGAAAATGACGCACGACGTGTTTGCGATGTCGCTCCCGCCGCCCGGATTATTGGCTGCGCCGGTCTTGCATGGAGGCGCTTGCTCCAGTACGATCTGCGTGCCGGGTGGGGGACCGGAAACGGTTCCAAAGCCAAAGCTGATGCCTGTTGACAGGTATTGCGGCGCTCCAACCGTTTCCCTGACCCATTGGTTCAGCGTTTTATTCCAAGCCTCCGTACTCCAGGTCCGGGCGGAATGGTCAAAACGTACCCGCGCTCTGGTGAAATTTCCCGCCGCCCGCATCTTTGCCAGCAGGATTTCGGCCCTGATATCTCGTGCGTTGCCCTGAATCCGAAAAGTCCGCATGACCGACACAAAATTCGGGACCGCGATCCCCGCAATGACCAGGGCGAGGGAGATTACAATCAGCAGCTCCACAAGGGAAAATCCCCTTGTGCACAGAAAAACTGAGCGATTTGGCAAGGCGTCGACAAGTTTTTCGGAATACGTAGAATGCGCTAACATATTAGTTGCGAGGGATTTACTTGCCCCCCGCGAACCAGTTTGGAGTGTGGAACATAAAAACGTAAAGCCTATCTTTCGGTCAGGGCTTGACGGGTGACCCAGGTGATTTTCGAAACACCCGCATCAACGGGCACTCATGCTCGTTCGTCCCCACTGTTCTGAGATGGGTTGCGGCAGTCGTCGGCTGCCTTGTTTCCTGGTGCTGGCCGAAAGATAGGGTTGAGCCTAGTTTCCCAGTAGTGATTGAATGGTTTTGGTTGGCCGCCTGTGCATTGAGTTACGGATCAGCATGGCCTGATTGCCCGGCAGGTTTTGCTTTAGGGGCC
>JACQGE010000082.1 GCA_016199675.1 Acidobacteriota bacterium
AAAATCAAAAACCTCTTCCGGTTGGAAGAGGTGTCAAAAAATACTTCAACGCCTCCCCAATCTCATCTCCCCCCATAACCAGGGCAGGAATTGGCACCGTTTCCCTTTCTTATTCCGGGAACGGTTGTCGTGGCTTCTTCGGGCCTGTCCCTCTGCCACTCTAGATAAGATTCAGGGAACTGAATCAAGGACATCTTAGGAGCGCTGCTACCTCCCTGTCAAGTAAAAACTATTGTTGGCAAGGGCTTGCTAAGCTGGAACTGCGACCGGGTGATTGGACAATCACCGTTCGTGGCCGCTCCTTCACAGTCGCGGCTCGGATTATGCGCTTCGTGCTAAAATTCGCGCGTGGAAGAATCACGGTTTGCAATCCCACTATACCGCCCCTACCAGAAGCTGGTACAGATCACTATTCTAGGAAAACCGTTCTCAGTGCCGGAAAATAACCTGCTGTTACGCTGCTTCCAATTTCTCTGCCCGGACACGATTCCCTATGGCCGATACTGCTGGAACGAAGAATGCCAGTATTGCCGGGTAAGCGTTACCAAACCGGACGGGAAAAAGGTGCCGCAGGCTCTGTCCTGCAAACTGATGGTCGAGGAGGGGTTGCAGGTTCATGAACTTGCGGAAGAACTGCAACGGAATTTGCGGCGTCTGTTCTCGCCGGTTTCAGAAGAGGATACTCCTGCATCGTCAGAGGAAAATTCTCAATCGCACTAGCTAGGCCTGCGAAGCACTCCCTTCCGCGAGCCTAGTGGCCGCTCCATTACTGTCGCGGCTCGGAAACGGCATCCCACGTAAAGGCGTCGAAATCGGTCAAGTTGCTAAAGCGCAATTTCTCATAGAGGCGGAGGGCGCGGGTGTTGGATGCAGTGACGGTGAGCGTGACAGCCTCAAAACCGCGCTGTCGCAGCGTCGCCAGGACCTGCGCAATCAGGCGAAGGCCGATGCCCTGACCTTGGAATTCCGGAGCCACGCACAACTGGGTAATATGGGCTACACGGTCCTGCACAAGAGATGTCAAAACCATCCCACAGGGAGTTGTGCTCCCCTCTCGGAAAGCTAAGAAAGAGCAATTTTCCTGGAAGACCCCGCATCCGGCATGACGAATCATGTTTTCCAGGAAGCGCATTGATCCAGCGCGCATGCAGTATTGGTCACTGATCCGGCTATCCACGTGCCCCCGGTATGCCCGGGTGATCAGTTGGGACGCTTCCGTAAACCAACGGGATTTCCAGAACGCCAACTCCACTCCGGAATTGTTGTCGAGCGGGAGGGAAACGCACTCATCGAGCCGTAAGGATAAGAACTTCCGGCCATAGATTTGAAAGTCCTGCGAGAGGAGGCACTGCCGCACCGCTCCATTGCTGAAATGGACGAATTGCGCCTCGATCCTGCGAATTGCCGGGGTTGCTTGCAGGGTTTCAAGCACATGGGTCATCAGGCAACTTTCAGTGGCCCCGCCACAGAATTCCCTGTTGACAAACAACCCCCCAATCAACCCTTTGTAATCCTCAGAAACAAAGAAGCTATATCCTATCGGACGGCCCTGCACAACAGCCGCATAACCGGCCAGCGCCCGGGCTTCCACAAACCGCAAAATCCAAGCCGCCGTGGCGGAATAATCCCACTGGAGGCGATTGCTCCACAGTTGCTTTTCTTCTTCCAGCAAAGGCTCCAAACTGCTGGGTTGCAGCAGGCGAAGATCGAGTATTTCCATAACCTGATGAGTAAATCAACTGCATTATATCATCGAGCAAAAGTGCTGTTTTCTAGTCCTTTCGGTCCAGCGTTCGGGTCGCCGCCCAAAAAGAGACCAAGGTAAAGGCGCAAAACAGTATGATCTCCACTGCCAATCGCCTCCCGCCACCCACACCCAGGGAGGAGTAGCGCAAAAAATCCGCCTGCCAGGTCAGCGGGTTCGCGTAAGAAAGAACTCGCAACCAGGCTGGCAGCGGCTCCACGGGATAGAACATGCTGCTTGCGAACAGCAGAAAGAAATAAAAGATATTCATGATCGTGTTAAAAACGTCATTGCGACGGATCCGAAACGCAAAAAGGGACAAAAAAAAGAACCATCCGGCTGTGCTCACCGCCACGCCCACCAACAGCCAAGGCAGCAAGTCTACTCGGACCGGAACATCCAACAGTGTTGCCGCAACCAAAACGCTTAGGCCAGCTTGCCCTACGGACAGCAGCATATTAAAAAACACTTTACCAAACAGGAACTGGCCGCGACCCAAAGGGTAGGTTAAAAATTCGTAGAAGATTCCGTTGTCGCGATCCGTGAAAAACGCCCAAGCAGTGCCGATGGCGATACCGAAGGCCGACATCGCCAGCACCCCGCCCAGAAAAAAGGCGCTGTAGGAGAGTTGAGCATCCGCCCACAAGATTCGATCCTGGGTGACGCGAGTGAAACCAAGGCCAAAGATCAAAAGATAACCGAACGGCAGGCAGAGGTCATAGAAAAGCCAGACCATGTTGGTGGCCCGGATTTTGTACTCGCGGTAAAAGATCGCCAGGATCGGCTGCATCGGTTTCCCGTCCGCCTCGGCTTTTTCAGGCTCTTGTTTTTTTCCCCTTCTCCGCAGCAAAAAACATTAACTGGCAGAGTTCCGCATCGGGGATTCTGGCCTCGGTGGCTTGCCGAGGATTTCAAGAAAAACATCCTCGAGACTCGCCCCGGAAACTTCAAAATGCAGGATGAGCCAGCGCTCGGCAACGGCGCTGAGCAGAGTCAACACTTCTCTCTCGGGACACCGCAGAGTCATTTCCACTGTATTCCGCTTGACTTCCAACCGCAGGGGATTGGCCCGTCGGAGGCACGAGAGCAATTCTTCTCCGACGGACTCAAAGCTGGCCACCACATCATAGAGGCCGCGAGACATTAATTTTAGACTGGCCAGGTCTCCCTCCGCCGCGACTTTGCCTCGATCCAGAATCAGCACCCGGTCGCAGAGCTCTTCCGCCTCGCTCAGCATCTGAGTTGTCAAGAACACTGTCCTTCCGGCCCGGGCCTGCTCTTTGATCGTCGCCAACAGCTCCCGCTTCACGAAAGGGTCCATGCCGATGGTGGGTTCATCGAGGAAGAGCACGGGAGTTTCCACCAGGAACATTTTGGAGACCTGGAGGCGTCGCCGCGTGCCGCCGCTCAAATCCTGCGCTTTCTGCGAAGCGTATTCCTCCAGATGGAATTGCGCGAGCACTTTTTCGGCCCGTCGGCGGGATTCCGCCAGGGACAGTCCGTGGAACTTGCCGAAGGTAATTAGGTTGTCCCAGACCGACAAATATAGTTCCACAGCATACTCCTGGAGGACGACCGCAATGGCCTGGCGCACTTCCAGCGCCTCTTTTACTACGTCGTGCCCCATCACGGCCGCGCGGCCTGCGGTGGGCAGCGTCAGCGTCGTCAGCACTTTCAGCAGCGTGGTCTTGCCCGCCCCGTTTGGCCCCAGAAGACCAAAAATCTCTCCCTGGCGGACTTCGAGAGAAACCCCATCCACCGCTTTTACTTCCTGCCGGCGACCGGGACGGTAAATCTTGCGGAGCTGTTCAACAACAATTGCGACTTTGTCCAGCAACAAAAACACCTCAGCAGTCTGATCGGATCCTCGTGTGTCCATGATAGCCCTTTTTTATTTTGCGCAAGAAAGAAAGGGGAAAAGCTAACTGACGAAAGATCGGGGGACGCTCGTCCCTAATTTTCCGTAAAACAGACTTTGAAACAACCGCTCTTTGCGAGTATGCTTACAAAATGCCTCGCTCAAAAAACGGCCATCCGGTAAGGGAAGTCTTCCGGGGATGGGGAAGAATCCTGAGTGGATATAGCCCCGTACTATCCATTGAGATCACACGAGAATGCCCTCTGACCTGCCCTGGCTGCTATGCCTACAACCCCGAGCATCTTGGCGGGCTTACGACCTTGCGCGAACTGAACGACCGCAAAGGAACGGACCTGGTGAACGGCGTTTTAGCTTTGATTCACCAGTACCGGCCATTCCAGGTATCCATCGTCGGCGGCGAACCGCTGGTGCGGTATCGGGAACTAAATGAGTTGCTGCCCAAGATGGCAGACATGGGCATCATGACCCAGGTGGTTACAAGCGCAGTCCGCCCGATCCCGAAAGAATGGACCTCCATTCCTCGCCTGAACATCACGGTCTCCATTGACGGGCTACAACCGGAACATGACGAGCGGCGCAAGCCAGCGACCTATGAACGGATTCTGCAAAACATCGCCGGACATCAAATCACCGTCCACTGCACGGTAACGCGTCAGCAGGTGAACCGCGACGGCTATTTAGATGAGTTTGTCCAGTTCTGGTCCTCTCAATCAACGGTGAAGCGGATTTGGATCAGTTTGTATACGCCGCAGGTTGGCGAGGTGTCGGTAGAGCGGCTGACCCCGCTGGACCGTCAGCGAGTGGTCCGCGACCTGTACGCGCTTCGAACCAAATACCCCAAACTGGAAATGCGGGGAGGGCTGATTGAGGCCTACGCAAACCCGCCTGCTTCGCCCGCCGAATGCACCTTCGCCCGCCTGACTCATTGTGTCTCCGCTGACCTCCAGAAACAGATTACGCCTTGCCAGTTCGGAGGCAACCCGGATTGCGCTAATTGCGGCTGCATCGCGTCGGCAGGATTGGCTGCCATCTCCCGGCACAAACTGCCCGGCGGAATCCGCATCGGGACCCTCGTGGATGCGTCATTCAAAATTGGCGATAGGGTGAGGGCGATGCGCGAGGCATTCCATGGCGGGAACAGCGCTTCTCCTCGCCTTAAAGAAGGCGCCAGCCCGGTATAGAGGGGTTGGAAGACGGTCCCGCGGTCTTGCCCGATTTCCGCGCCGGGTGCAAAAACGTCCTGCTCTGCCTGTTTCCGAGCCGAGACCTCGAAGGAACGGACAATCTTCCCGACCGGACACGAACGGCCTTAAAACTTGAGTTCGCTCTCTTCAAACAGATTCTCTACCAAGAGCTTAAGCAGATCCGTGGGCCATGGTGGTTTCGTTCCGTTCTTTTGTGACAAATATCCAAATCGAATCAAGGTTTGAATGGAATACTGGTCTAACGAGTTATGCGGTTCTGTTATCTTCCTGATTTGTTTTTGTCTATCTCCCGGCGCTCCGCATTCATACTTTTCATTCATGTAAATTTGTCGTAGAAGCTCAAGATCGGAATATTTTATTTCCCTAGCCGATCTTATGATATGTGCTCGGTACTTTTCGGGGACCTTTCCAGCGAGAAGCAATCGAAAGAGTTTTGCGTAGAAAATAACTTTTTGTTCTTCTTCGTCTTGAACCACGCAATTCAGAAGAGAATAATACTCGTCAATTGAAAATTCTTTATCCTTAATTTCTTCCCAGGAATTACGGTCTTCTTCGCTAAATATTCTTCTATGAAACTCCTTTAGCCGTTTCTCGCCTCGATCCTTAATAAATTCCTTTGCGTGATCGAACAAAACCTTACTGACTTTATACAACGATGATCCGCCAGGGAAACTACCGGCGGCTTCTCCCACAAGAAAATCGGTTAGTTTGAGGGCCGATCGCTTACTGCGCGTGATACTGTGTCTTTCATCACTATTCATAAGCTAGTAATCCTATTCTTGATTATGATGGCTTGCATAAGCCCGTCCTGGTCAGTAAACGGCTAGTCACAGTGAGCACTTTTCGCGACGTGGGTTCTCCTGCAAATTATACCGGGGAAAATAGCTGATGGAGAAATAACCGTTTGCTGTGGCTACCAGTTCAAAAGCAGGTCCCTCGCTGCGCTCGGGATGACATGGGGGTGCTTCTTCAGTTGCGATTCAGCCGCAGCTTGCCGGTGTAGATGGCCATGCCGATGGCGGCGTCCATG
>JACQGE010000091.1 GCA_016199675.1 Acidobacteriota bacterium
TCCATGTCGCCGTAATGATCTTCCGCCCCGGCAATGTCCGTCAGGATGGCGTACTGATTACCTTCCAGCACCAGACCCATAGCAATGCCAGCCACGGGAGCCTTAATGGGGACTCCGGCGTCCATGAGCGCCAGGGAAGCGCCGCAAACCGTAGCCATGGAACTGGAGCCGTTGGACTCCAGGATGTCGGAGACCACGCGGATCGTGTATGGAAAGACCTCTTCCCCCGGGATCATGTTGAGCAAGGCCCGTTCCGCCAGCGCGCCGTGGCCAATCTCGCGGCGTCCCGGCCCGCGCAGAAAAGCGACCTCTCCGACACTGAATGGTGGGAAATTGTAGTGCAGCATGAAGCGCTTGTGGGCTTCTCCCTCCAGCACGTCCAGCCGCTGCACGTCCTCTTCCGTGCCGAGCGTGGCAGTAACCAGCGCCTGGGTTTCGCCGCGAGTGAAGAGCGCCGAGCCGTGAGTGCGCGGCAGCAGGCCCACCTCGCAACGGATCTCCCGAATCTCGTCGAAAGCCCTCCGGTCAGGGCGGTGGTGGTGTTGCAGCAAATCCTCGCGGAAAATGCGCTCCTCGAGAAGCTCAAAGATTCCCGCCGCTTGCTGGGCAGTCTCTGCCTCTTCCGGCGAGTAGGAGGCGAGCAATTCCTTCTGGAGAGCATCCACGCGACTTTGGCTTTCGAGCTTTGTACAGGAGGAGGTATCAAGGGCTTCTGTCAAGCGTCCTCTCCATTTTGCATCCATTTCCGTCATCAAAGCCTGATTGGCCACCGGAGGCTCGACTGGCCGCTTTTGGATGTTCATGCGGCTGGCGAGGTCTTTCAGCGTCCCGACAATTCTCTTGCAAGCCGCATGGCCGAACTGAATGGCATCATTCACGGTTTCCTCGGAAACTTCCTGCGCTCCGGCTTCGACCATGACGATGGCGTCTTCCGTACCGACGACCACAATATTCAGCAAACTGCTGCGCTGCTCGGCATAGGTGGGGTTGATGACTAGTTGTCCATCGACTAGGCCAACACGCACTGCACCGAGTGGCGTATAAAACGGGATGTCGGAGAAGTAAAGCGCCGCGGAAGCTCCCACAATGCTGATGACGTCTGGATCGTTGTCGTTGTCAGCGGAAAGGACCATCGCGATGACTTGGGTTTCGCAGCGAAACCCGTCGGGGAAGAGCGGCCGCAGGGGCCGGTCAATCAGGCGGCTGGTGATGATCTCCTTTTCCGTAGGCCGCCCCTCGCGTTTGATGAATCCTCCCGGAATTCTTCCCGCTGCATAGGTGTACTCCCGATAGTCCACCGTTAGCGGAAAAAAGTTGATTCCTTCTCTCGGCTTTTGCGTGGCGCAGGCAGTGACCAGCACTACCGTGTCTCCATACCGGATGTAGGCCGAGCCGTTGGCTTGCTTCGCCAGGCGTCCTGTCGCCAGTGACAGATGCTGCTTTCCTAATTCAATATTTTCCTGATACTCCATTGTTCCTCTCCTGAACAAAACCGGCGAGAACGAGTGCCCGAAAGCCCCTACTAATCTTGTGACTTCTCTGGCTGATCTCTGCAGATTGTTGCTTCCATTTAATTTTGAGTTTAGATTTTCTTCTTTTGAAAAGGGTGGGAATAAAAAAGCGGCCCCAGAATGGATACCCCACCTCTGTGGTCGCTTGATTAGTTGTCCTCAAACCCCAATAGTCTATTGTTTCGCTGACCATGCACTGCGGGGCCTGGGAACGCATCCCTGCCCCCTCATTTCTGTGCGGGAATCTTTTTCTCTGCGCGTCCGGACAATCTGTGCATCGGGCGTTTCGCTTATTTCATTAGCGACGAATCCCCAGATTCTGGATGATCTGCTGGTAGCGGTCGGAATGACCTTCTCGCAAATAATCCAGTAGACGACGGCGCTTGTTGACCAGCATCAGTAGCCCGCGCCGCGAAGAATGATCTTTTTTGTGCGTCTTGAAGTGTTCCGTTAATTGCCCGATACGCTCGGTTAAAATGGCGATCTGTACTTCCGGTGAGCCGGTATCCTTCGTATGGATCCGGTATTTTTCGATAACCGGCGCTTTTTGAGTACTCTGCAACGCCATCCAGTGATCCCCTTCTAAATAGCCACTATTCTTTCGTTTATAAAACTATCACATTTAACCGCAGATGTAAAGTAGAGCCTTGGAGGGCGCTGCCAGCGCACATAGGACGGCGCCAGCAAATTCATTTGTATCTAGGATAGTTCTCTCCCCGGAGATTTTTAAACGAGAAACAAAGGCTGGGAAACCATGCGCTTCAGGGAAAAGCTCAGTTCAAAAAATTCCGCGCTGAGGGGAGACTCAGTTGCCGCCGGACTGTCGTCTTTCTTGACAGGTCACACAATAGCGAGCCCACGGCAATGCCTCCAAACGTTTGCGTGACATGGGCATCCCACAATCCAGGCAGGCTCCGTAAGTGCCATCCCGGAGCCGTTCCAGCGCCCCTTCAATCTCTCGAAGAAGCGCTACCTCGATGTTATTCTTCTGCAAGAAGATCCATTCCTCGTGGGTTTTTTCCGCCCAGTCCGCTGAATCGAAGGGATCAGGACTCGCATGCAATATGAGATGGGCCGAGGGAGAACCTAGCTGTGCCTTCAACTCGGATGATTTCTGCTCCAGCATTTGACGGAAGTACCGGACATCATTGGATTTTGTTTTGGTTTTTATGTTAGCCATTTCTGCTCCTCAACTCTCGGTTTAATTGGATGCAGCTATTTGCATCCAGATGCAAGAAGAATAAAAAATTCATTCCTTCGCGCCCTCATCTAACATTTATTAGAGGCAGGAAATACGGGAAGGTTGCCTGCAGATTTCTAAAAAAGGGGAATTCTACGTAAAAAGAATCAGGATGTCAATGAAAAATCGGAAAATCTAATAATGGCATTAGCTTTCTGCTGCATACCGAAGCTAGTCAATGCATCACAAATGAGTTAGATTTTGGTGATAAAAATACGAGTGGAAAAGGAAATCCTATCAGGCATTAAGAACGAACACTAAATCAAATGCAATCTTCAAATCAAATGCAATCTTCCCTAGGCTCGGCGAATATCAGTATCCGCACCATTGACGTTTCGCGCCATTATCGGCTTGGCTCGGCGCTGATCCGTTCTGTGGACGGTGTAAACTTAGAAATCGCACAAGGGGAATTTGTGGCCCTTCTGGGGCCTTCCGGGTCAGGCAAGTCCACGTTGCTGCATTTGCTGGCCGGTTTGGACCGGCCCACCTCCGGTTCCATTGAAGTCGAAGGGCGGGATTTGGCGCAGCTTTCGGCGGAAGAACTGTCGCACCACCGGCGGCAGACAGTAGGAATCGTCTTCCAGGCTTTCTACTTGATCCCCTCGATGACGCTTTTGGAGAACGTAGAACTGCCGTTGCGCTTTGCTGAGGTGGAACGGAGCAGCCGCCAGCAGCGGGCGAGGGAGGCTCTGGAACGAGTCGGTCTGAGCGCCAGAATGTCGCACCGGCCGAGCGAGCTTTCCGGCGGCGAGCA
>JACQGE010000092.1 GCA_016199675.1 Acidobacteriota bacterium
ATGGTGGTGGCCAGACTGAAGTATTCGTTGACGGTAATGAGGGGCCGGAACTGGTGCCCGAAGTTCAGCAGGAAGCGCAAAGACGCGGGGAAGGCGATGGTATAAGCGAATACTCCTCCGGCGATGAACAGGCCCGAGGATAGCAGAACGAAGGGAACGGCGTACTTTTTTTCGCGGGGATATAAGCCGGGGGAAAGGAACCCCCACACTTGCCAGAGGATGAAGGGGGAAGCGACAAACAGCCCAGCGATTAACGACAAATGAATGTACAGGCTGAATGGAGAGACAGGGTTGGTGTAGATGAGTGTGTCCTCCATGTGCAGCTCTCGCAGGAGTTGGGTGAGAGGTCGCGCCAGTCCCGCATAAAGTTCATCCGCAAAGAACCAGCACACTAGCACCCCAATCCCCACGGCGATCAGGGAATAAAAAATGCGCCGCCGCAGCTCTTCCAGGTGGTCCAGAAATGTCATCTTGTTCATTTCTGGAGCCCCGCTTTCTTCTTCGTCCCCGCTGTCGGGCGGAGGAGGAAGACCTCCGTCTCCCGGTGTGCTGCGGGGAGGGATTTCTTTCACGGTGACTTCAGAAGGGGAAGAACTGCTTTCTGTCTCATGGGATGGCGGGGCCGGGGAATTTGGATTGTGCGAAGGAGTGAGATCGGCAGCGCTTCCATCCGGTGCGCCGAACCCTGGCAACTCAGAATCGAGAGGCATCAGGTCTTATCAGGTACGCCCGGCTTGTTGGCTGGCGAACTCGGGTGTTCGGCGTTTTCGATTTCGCGCTCGATGGAATTCTTTAGGTCCGTGGAGGCCCGCCGGAATTCGGAAATGCCGCGCCCTAGAGAGCGCCCTAGTTCCGGCAAGCGCTTCGGCCCGAAGACCAATAATGCCACGATGAAAATAATGACTAATTCCGGAAAGCCAATATTGCCCATGGAGAATACCTCTTCCTTTATCATAGCCCTAATGGCAAGGCAGATCAAGCAAGGGAATTCCCCCCAGGGTTAATGAGGGGAAATCGGTGCCGCATAAGGCCAGGCAACTGCCTTCTTTTTATCCCGACATCTGGGCAATCAATTCGAACATCGGCAAGTACATGGAGATGACCACGCCCCCGACCGCAACGCCGAGGAACAAGATAATGATCGGCTCCAGCAAGGTGAGCATGTTCTTGACGGCGTCATCCACCTCCTGTTCGTAAAAATCGGCGATTTTTTGAAGCATCGCATCCATGGCCCCGGTCTGCTCGCCCACCGCGATCATTTGCGTGACCATATTCGGAAAGACATCGCTTTCTTTCAGGGGTTCGGCCAAAGTGCGGCCTTCTTCCACGGACTTGCGCACTTTCAGGATGGCGCGTTCCACGACCGCGTTTCCGCTGGTGCGGGCCGTAATGTTCATGGCCTCCAGCAGCGGCACGCCGCTGGTGATCAGGGTGCCCAGGGTTCGGGTGAAACGGGCCACGGCGATTTTTCGCAGCAAGTTGCCGATTACCGGAAACCGCAGCATGGCGCTGTCAATGGCGTACCGTCCGCCTTCGGAGGCATAGAAAGACTTGAACGCCATGTAACCACCGATGGGTATACCGATGCTCAGGATAACCATGGGAAACGAGAATAAGAAAGCGATGAAATTGCTCATGCCGACGACGATGCGCGTCGGCAGCGGCAATGCCACACCCATGCTCGCGAACATGTTAGCGAAGATGGGGACAACCTTCCACAACAGCAACCCGACCACGACCACGGCGATGGCAACAACCGAGACCGGGTAAATCAGGGCGGACTTGACGGCCGCCTTCAACCTCACCGCCTTTTCCACGTATCCAGCCAGCCGTTGCAAGATGGTATCCAGAATACCGCCTGTCTCTCCGGCCTCCACCATGTTGACGATTAACGTGTCAAAGGCCTTGGGGTGTTCTCGCAAGCCATTTGCCAGGGTTGTGCCGCCTTCCACGCGGGCGCGAACGTCGGTGAGAATCTTTTGAAAGGCCGTGTTTTCCTGGTTATTCGCCAGGATTTCCAGGCATTGCACCAACGGCAAGCCGGCATCAATCATGACCGAAAATTGGCGGAAGAAAATCGCCAATTCCTTGGCGCTCACCCCTCGCTTGCCCAACATCGGCAGAGCGAACTCCTTGCCCTTTTCCTTGATTTTGATGGGAGTCATCCGCTGCTGGCGTAGCGAGGCATTGAGAGCGGCTTTGTTCTCCGCCACCCGTTCGCCGGAAATTTTTACTCCGGCAGCCGTTCGCGCATTAAAAACGAATACTGGCATCGTGTTACCTCCTCGGGCGCTGCTTGGCGTTTCTATATCGAACCGGGGAAAGCTGGCAATCCACGCCTGCGTTGTCTTTCACGCCTTTTAATTCAAGAGTCGTACTCCTATCGTCGAACCGGTCCTGCCTGCGCTCCGCGACCGGGCGTCAGCAGTCCCGCGCCCCGATTGATCATGTCCTGCAACTCGTCAGCGTTGCTCGACCGGGTTATCGCCGTCTCCAGCGTGATCTGCTTCTGGAGAAAGAGGGTGGCGAGAGCCTGGTTGAATGTCTGCATCCCGTACTTTTCCTGCCCGGTCTGCATGGCGGAATAGATCTGGTGGATCTTGTCTTCCCGGATCAGGTTGCGGATGGCGGAATTGGGCACCAGGATTTCCAGAGCCATGGCCCGTCCCGAACCCGAAGCTTTGGGAAGCAGCGCTTGGCACATGATCCCTTCCAGCACCAGGGACAACTGCGCGCGAACTTGCGGCTGCTGGTAGGCGGGGAAAACGTCCACCAGTCGGTTGATGGTGGAAGAAGCCGAGTTCGTGTGCAGCGTCCCGAAGGTCAGGTGGCCCGTTTCCGCGATCCGCAGCGCCGCCTCGATCGTTTCCAAATCGCGCATCTCGCCGATCAATACCACGTCGGGGTCCTCGCGGAGCGCGGCGCGCAACGCATTGGGAAACGAATGCGTGTCGGAGTGAACTTCCCGCTGGTTCACCAGGCAATTCTTGTGGGAGTGCAGGAATTCTATCGGGTCCTCGACCGTAAGGATGTGATCGTGGCGGTCATTGTTGATCTTATCAATCATCGCTGCCAGCGTTGTGGACTTGCCGCTTCCCGTGGGGCCGGTGACCAGGATCAGGCCGCGGGGCTTTTCGCACATCTGGGCTACGATCGCCGGCAGACTCAACTGCTGGAAGGAACGAATTTCATACGGAATCATACGGAATACGGCCCCTACGGCACCCCGCTGGTTGAAGATGTTGCCCCGGAAACGCGCCAACCCTTTGATCCCGAAACTGAAATCCAGCTCCAGGTTTTCTTCAAAACGGTGCTTCTGGGCATCCGTCAGGACGCTGTAAGCGAGTTGCTTCGTTTCGGCGGCGGTCATCGGAGGCATATCCAAAGGCCGCAAGGCCCCGTCCACTCGGATTTGCGGAGGCGTGTTGGTCGTGATGTGCAAATCCGACCCATTCATCTCCAGCAATTTTTTCAATAAATCATTCAGCGAAAGCGGCATAACACTCTTCCTTTCTATCGTATCTGGGATCGCATTTCCAGCTTCTTTGGCTGCGATGTGCCAGAG
>JACQGE010000093.1 GCA_016199675.1 Acidobacteriota bacterium
CATCAGGGAAGCATTTTCCACCGGGTCCCAGCCCCAGTAGCCGCCCCATCCGAGCACGGCATAGGCCCAGCGCGCTCCCAGGAAGACCCCCATGGAGAGAAACAACCACGCCAGCATGGTCCAGTACCGCGTGGTCTCGATCCATTTCTCTCCCGCCTGTTGGGTAATCAGCGTGGCCAAAGCAAAGGCGAAGGGGACTGTAAATCCGACATACCCCAGGTACAGCATGGGTGGATGAATTGCCATCGCGGGATACTGCAACAGCGGATTTAATCCGTTGCCGTCCAGAGGGCCTTGGACGATCATTTGACCGCCCTGATTCATCGCGAACAACTGGAAAGGAGGAGCGACAAATACGTTCAGGATCAGGAAGAAGCCCTGGACCACCATCAAAGAGGCGACCACATAAGGCATCATGGGCCGATGCTTTTCCCGGTTCAACCACACCGCAATCGCGCTGTAGCCGGCCAGTAACCAACTCCAGAACAGCAGCGATCCTTCCTGTCCCGACCATAGCGCCGTTATCTTGTAATACCAGGGCATAGCGCGGTTGCTGTGACTGGCGACGGAAACCAGGCGGAAATCACCCGTGAGCAAGGCATAAACCAGGCACCCAGTGGCCAGCGTCACCAAAACCCAAATTGCGGTTGTAGCCCGATAAGCGCTATATTGAAGCCGCGGCTTCTGCCTCCATAATCCCACCAGAGAAGCGGCCACGGCATAAGCGGCCAGGACGAGTGCCAACACAAGTGCAAAACTGGCTATATTTTCCATCGTAACGCTTGTCTTTCCGGCAATGAGGAATGATTAGCTGGCGGGTTTCCCTTGAGCCCTGGCGGCCTTGACGGCAGCCGGTTCATATTTGGAGGCGCACTTGGCCTGCACGGCTTCGGCGTAAAAACTTCCATCCTCCCGGTAATGGCCATCCACGATGGCTTGCGCCCCATCCACCAGGGTATCCGGCAATGGCTCCGTCCCGGTATAAACAACGGTAAGCAAATCTTTCTCTTGCTGAAGTTGGAAACGCACGCGCCCCTCGACGCGTTGGATCGAGTCTGTAGCTACGTCTCCTGCCACTCGGAACCGCCGCTGGTGGGCTTCGGAACTGGCGAAGAGTTCGGAAACGGTTACGTAATAGGTTTTGCTTTCCTGAACCCCGCTATATCCCAGCCAACCCAACGTACCCAAGATGATGACAATGCCAAGCGTAAATTGGACTGTCTTCTGCTTTGACCTCACTGCAAGCCTCCTTCCTTTCCCACGCGGCCCGATTGCTCCTGCCTCTGGGTTAAGTGCCATCTGTAAGATTCCAGTGTACACCTTTAGGTTGTTGTTTTCACGCAAAAAACTCTGTTCCGAAGGACCCCATTAACCCGGAGGTTTTACCCCTCCAAAATGTATTCGAACAAGTACAGGGAGAGCAGGGTAAAAATCACATCAAAGCCAAAGGCGATGCGGAGCCAGATTTCTGGACTGACAATCGTATCTCCGGCCAGGAGAACTGCCGTGGTCGCCTCGACCAGAGAAAGGATTAGGGGGATTTCCACCGGAAACAAGAGCACTGGAAGCATCATTTCGCGTAGCCGGATGCTAGTGGTCAGAGCAGCAAAAGTGGTGCCAATGGAAGCCAGACCCCAGCTTCCCAGCAGCACAATCAACAGAAGCCGGGGGATCTCCTCCCAGATGCGAACGTTATAAAAAACGGCGAATAGCGGAAGAAGCAAAACTTGTAATAAGCCAAGAAAGAAAATATTGCTGAATAGCTTGCCCATATAGACGGCTGCCGGAGAGATAGGCGCCATCTGGAGACCTTGCAGGCAATCGTTGGGCACTTCTCGGGCAAACGTGCGGCTCAGAGCCAGCATGGCTGCAAAGGCAAAGGCAATCCACAGAAGCCCTCCGGAAAATTCCCGGGCCTGCTGGGAGGTCGGCTCAAAAGCCATGCTAAAAGTGACGATCACCAATAGAGCAAACACTACCGAGGAATTGAAAACTTCTTTGGTGCGGAATTCCACTCGCAGGTCTTTTCTCAGAATGATGAGCGAGGCTCCCCAAAAGGTCACCGAACCTCCTGGCCACCCGGCAGAATCGCGGATGACGGCAACTATTTCATCGAGGATTGCTTCGAAAGCAGATCATTTCTGACAAAAAAAATCAATGTTTCTGATTATTTCTTGAAAACGGAAGCGATCCAGACCATTCATTAGCTAACTAATAATTGGGTTTAGGATGGTGCGCTTTTCGGCGATCAGGGAAAGCAGTGCCTTGTGGGGCTCGGCGAATTTCACGATCCCCTCGCGTAGGAGCGTCTGTTCCAATTTTCGGATGTCCACCAGACGATCTATTTCGGCCAAGACATCAACGGAAGGCATTTGCTCAACAGCACGATGGATGGGATGACCGCTTTTCTCCACGGCTTCGTTCGTTGCTGGAGGGTTGGTTTCAATATCGGAACCGGCAAAGGCAAGGACGTATTTTGCGGGGTTATCGTTGGGGTCCTTTGTGCCGGTGCTGGCAAAAACGATCTCTTGTTTCAGGGGAAGATTTTTCTCGGCCCAAAACGCCGTGTTTTCCTTCCAAACCCTTTTCGTGATCACGATTCCCACCTGCCCCTGCGCCTGCGGGGAAAGTTCAGGAACATGTTTGGCGGTGTAAACATCCATGCGGCTGACGAAAACGCTATAGGCGGATTTGAAACGCTCGAGCGAAGCCCGTCTCTGCGCACCCTGCCATATCGCCTCTCTGGCCTCCCGATACTGATGGGCAGTGAAAATCAATGTGACGTTCAAGGTAACACCCGCAGCCGCCAACTCCTCCAAAGCTGCGATCCCCGCCGGGGTGGCCGGAACCTTAATCATTCGGTTGCGATGCCCCCGGCTCCATTTTTTCCCTAGGGCGATGTACTGTTGAACACGCTCTGCATGGGGCAGATTCCGCTCCGGATCTTCGAGCAAAGGATCCAGTTCAAAACTGACGTAGCCGTCATCGCCGCCTGTGGCTTCCCATGCGGGCAGGAACACTTCCTGAGCCTGGCGAACCAGTAGATCGGTCAACTGCCAGGCAATCTCCTCGTCGCTGAATCCCTTTTCCGCAAGTGCAGCCAGTTCTTGGTCAAACTTGCCGCTCTTAATAAGGTCGGCCACAATAATCGGATTAGAAGTAGCGCCGGTAGCGCCAGCGGTCCGGTTGATTCGGACAAACTCAGGGTCAACCGAGTCCAGCCACAGTTTGGTACCAGATTGGATAAGGGTTTGGAGTGGGCTAGGCATTTTCACCTCAGGCGAGTGGTTATGTCAAATCGCTTACATCTACCAGTATAACGTTTATAACGTTATGTCAAATCGCTTACATCTACCAGTATAACAATGTCCCTGTTTTGTATCTCTTTTCCGGCAGAGTCGCCTTACCTTCAATGAGTTACGCTGAAAGCATTACGCAATGTAGTAAGTCTCCTCAAGGTTTTGCTATAGTTCCTTTGGGAAAAAACCGATAAAGAGCAACTGGGATAACTCACGAAGCCCAGGAAAAGTAGATTCGATGTGCCCACTTTTTTCTAAAGCGGTAGCGGAAAACCCAAAGGAACCCTTTTCCTTTCAATATTACGATCCTATCATTCCCACCGACCGTCTGGTTCCCGGCATTGATAACATCCGTTTTGACGTTTGTCTCAGTTCCAGGTTCATGGAACATTGTCGCAACTTGATTTTCCAACTGATGATCAAACACTCTGAGGCCGCACAACTTATCCACAACTCTCCTGGACCGCCCAAACCCGCAGAAAAAAAGGAGTTCCAGCGGCGATTGCAAACTCTGCTCATCCACGCATTAAACGATGCCAACGTTCAGAAGAATCCCCAACTCGAGCAACTTGCCCAGGCTGCCCTATTGAAATATCTGATTGGGGAAATGCAGGCTCAATACGCTGCGATTATCATCCAAGCCAAGGAAAAATTGAAGCTCTTTGAAGGTCCCGGCCACCAGCGCCATTCACGCGGATATGAACTTCAAGAACTGTTCAGCAACTTCCAGAAGAACAAGAAAATCCTCTTTCGCCGCGTAAGCCAGGAACTGCTCGGTATGATCCTCGAAGTGCGAGAGGACGTTGTTCGTAAGACCCGCGAATCCTTTTTCGGCCCCGAATCTTCCGAGCCGCTCGCGGCGTTTTCGAGTCCTTTGATTTTCACCGAAGACGGCAAAGATGACTTTCTGTATCTGGAACACTACATCATGCTCGGCAATTTCCAGAGAGACCCGGATCGGTTCGAAGTGGTAGACGAACAGGTGAGGAAATTCCTGGAGTGGGCTGATGCGCATTCCCCGGAATCAGAACAATTTCGCAAGGAGCGGGAGGTCTATGTCGAATTGCGGAATCAACTGGAGCAATTGCGACAGCAACAGGAAGAACAGGGAACCAGTCGCGGATTGTTTTTCTGGAGCGGGAAGAATGCGGAGGCCAACGCCCCGGAACGATTGGCGGAGGGAATCGTTTCTCTGGAAGCACAACTTCAAGACCGCCTGGAATCCTTCAATCTGATTTCCTCCTCTTACACAGCCCGCCTCGATCAAATCCTCGCCGCTCCGAAGAATGCGGGTCTATTGATCGACTTCCTGGAAACGGAACGGGGGCTGGAGAACGCGAAGAAAAACGGCTCCGACGCCATAAAAACTGCGCTTCTCCAGCAGAGATTGGAACAGCAGCGGGAGGCCCTGGAGAGGTTCCAGGATCAGTTTTCCAAAGCGGGGCTGATTCCTTTTCTTTTGGCCGCCTATGAAACGGCCAAAATCTATCAGGACTTTTGCCCCCCGATTAATCCGCAACAATTGAAGGTTGCCTTGGTGGATAGCCAGGAGCGAAAGAAAGTGGCGCACTTGATTCGGGAATACCGAATGGCCGCCAATGCTATAGAGACACTGGAAGAATCCGCCCGCCGCATCCGCGACGCGACCGGGCACCAAATCCGGGCTACCTTAATCCGTTTTCTACAGGACTACATGCGTTGCCAGCGGGATCTATGCCACTTCCGTCTGGCTCAGAACCTGATGGAGAAGATTCACCTCCTGGTTGACTCCAAGCAACGAGAGCTTTCCGAAATCAATCACACCCTGTACCAGTTTCTCCTTCCGGAAGAGGAAAAGCCCACGGAGGAGAAGGTCGTCAGTCACGTCGTCATGAAAGCGGACATCCGGGACTCTACCTCCATCACCGCTGAGTTGTTCGCCCGGGGGCTGAACCCCGCTTCCTACTTCAGTCTGAATTTCTTTGATCCGGTCCGCAAGATGATGCCCCGTTATGGGGCAAGGAAAGTGTTTCTGGAAGGCGATGCCATGATCCTGGCGATCTTGGAGCGGGAAGGAGATTCGCAAGGAGCCAATTCGGTGGCCATGGCTTGTTGTTTGGCGCGCGAGATGATGGAAGGGGTCCGGACCTTGAACGAGCGAGCAACCCAGAATCATCTCCCGCTTCTGGAACTGGGAGTCGGGATTTGTTATCAGCCCTCAGCGCCTATGTACTTAATCGATGAGGAAACTCCGATCATGATCTCCAAAGCGCTCAACGAGTCCGATCGCCTCTCCAGTTGCGGCAAACTGGCGCGGCAGGTCCTATCCCAGAAAAACCGCTTTTTTAACGTCTTCGTGATGCAGCTTCTCTCCGATGCTGATTCCCGAGGTACCGCAGAAGAATTTTTTCTGCACTACAACGTGCAGGGAATCGAACTGAGCGGCCCTGCTTTCCAGAAGCTTTGCCAGGAACTGGCCCTGACCAAAGTGGAGCTGCAATTGCCGCTTTTCGGAGAGCCGGAGACTGTAGAATTTTATTGCGGCTCGCTGCCGCTCGGTTCCTCGAGTTTCCAGAAAATCATCATCCGACAGGGCCGCGTTCCTCAACTCCATTCAACGGACTTCCGCGTCGTCGAGTACACGGAGCGCCACTACTATGAGGTTTGCAGCGCGAAACCGATCTATGAGTACGTCAGCCGCAAGTTAGGCTGGTAACGGCGAGTAGCTTTTCCCCGCAGTTTATTACGAAGTGCTTCCCATCGGTGCGCGAGCTTCTTTTTTCTTCGGGACGGAAACGTAACCTACAATCCGGTCCTTCTGTACTTGGTTCACCACAATCTCGGTGGGGCCTACATAGCCTTCCTGATAAAACTGGACAGGTTCGTAGACGGTCTTATCTTTCTTCTCGATGGTTTTATCGTCCACCACCAGATTCACGGTGTACTTCTGCCTCTTCACATCGGCCTTTTTCAGTTCCAACTGGATCATCCCAATGCGTTGAAGACGTTTATTCTTTGCGAGGTTAAACTCTATGTAATCCCGAGTTCCGAGCCGCTTCAACTCTTCCAGTTCTGTCCGGTTGTGGGCGACCAGGTCGCTTTGAACCCCCAAATCGCCAACCACGCTTTGCAGCTTGGCTTTAGTAGCTGCCAACTCTTCTTTCGTGGACTTGACGTCTTCTTTCACGCCGACCACATCGCCGGAAAGAGATCCAACGCTTCCTTTCGTGGCAACCTGTTCTTGCTGGAGTTGGCCAATCGTGGCGCTTTGATTGCTCAACATGGCCACTGCCTCTTTTTGTTGCTGGCTTAACTGGGCGGCAATTTGTTGCGCTCGGCGAAGCTCGCCTTCCGTCATTCCCAGTCGTTCCCGGGTTACGGTAAACTGCCCTTCCAATTCAGCGGTCCGCCCATCGGTCTGATCCAGGCGGAGACTCAGTTTTTGCAACGTTTCCCCCTGGGAATTCAAGCTATTTTCCAAACTGCCTTTCACCTGATCCAGGCGATTGCTCAAGCTGCTGGCATAGTAGAAGAGTCCTCCAAAACCAGCCACAAGCACCACAATGAGCAGAATCATCGGCAACCGGGAAGGTTGGTTGGTGGAGGCTGATTTCTCCGGATTCTCCGGGGAGGGCGCTACAGATGGTGAAATACTCATGTCAAGCTCCTTCAAAAATTTTCTTTGTTCCTTTTTGTTTGGCTATTGGCGTTCATTTTCGTTGAACACAATAATCGAACATTACATTTTAACATAACCAGTATTTTCGGACTTGCTAAACTCAGAGCCATGTTAGGCAACCCCAAGAACCTGCGGATCGTGCTGGTCCGCCCACGGAATCCCCTAAACATCGCCGCCGCCGCCCGGGCGATGCAGAATTTTGGTTTCGACAACCTCGCCGTGGTAGCCCCTTATGAACCTGTCTGGAAAGAATCGCGTGCAGCACCGGGGGCAGAAGAATTGCTGCAAACGGCTCTGGTAGTCCCCAGTCTTTTGGAAGCCGTCGAAGACCGTACTCTCGTGCTCGGCACAAGCTCTCTCGCCCGGCGAAAGCCATCTCTGCCCGTACTTCTTCTAAACCGGTTGGAGGGCTATTGGAAGGAAAGCCAGGAGGAGGCACGGATCGCCGTCATATTTGGGCCTGAGAAGACAGGATTGCGCAATGAGGACCTCAGCTTTTGTCATTCGATCCTCCAAATTCCCACCGCACCGCAATGCCCTTCCATGAATTTAGGCCAGGCTGTCGCTGTCTGTTGCTATGAGTTTTGGCGCTTGCTGGGACAATATCGCCCGGTTCCGGTGGAATTACCGGTTCGCGCCAGCGTTGGAGAAGTCGTGCGATTGGCAGAGGCAATAGAATCGCTGCGCGGTGCGGAGAGGCCGGAGACCGCAAAAGAATGGGCACACTTGGCACATCTGCGCGAGACGCTCCTACACTGGCCCATGACCAGCCAGGACGTCACGCTGGCGCTGGGCGTTGTCCGAGACCTGTCCTGGCGTGTCATCAAAAAGCCATAATTAATCGTTTCGTCGCCTGCGCAGGTGCCGTCGTACGCTGGTCACGACGACCTTGGGTTTGAAGGCCAGGACGCTTCGCAAAATCAGCGCATTTTGGTTATGCAAGACACGGTGCCACCAACGGCCGGGAACAAATTCGGGAAGCAAAACGGTCACGACGTCATCGTCGCGGAAATCTTCTACCTCTTCGATGAAGCGGAGCAAAGGCCGCAAAATGGAACGATAGGGGGAATTCAACACTACCAGGGGCACATCCTCTACCCAACTCTCCCATTGAGCGACCAGTTTGTCCGGGTCCGAGCCATCCGCGTTCACTTGGACGGCGATCACATCTTTGGAAAGGGAGCGCGCATATTCTATGGCGCCCAAGCTGACCCGGCTGACGCCCGCGACGGGGACGACAACTGTGTGCTTTAAATCCCGCACACGCTCGTAGGCTGCCGGAGAAATCTCTACTGCCACCTGGAAGTAGTGTTGACGTATCTGCCGGCAGATCCAAACCAGCAATGGAATTGTCGCCAGGATGACCCAGGCCCCTTCCACAAACTTTTCCACCGCCACGATGATTAACACCAGCCCGGTTGTAAATGCCCCGAAAGCGTTGACGGCAATGCGCCGACGCCGACCCTTCCGCTCCTGCGACCGGAGCCAGTGAACGACCATCCCGGCTTGCGAAAGAGTGAAGGCAATGAAGACGCCCACCATATA
>JACQGE010000005.1 GCA_016199675.1 Acidobacteriota bacterium
ACGGTTCAGCGCGCTGATTTGCTGAGAGAGTTGACCTTGTCGCAAGGAGTTGTAGAGAGAAAAACAACGATTCCGATCCTTTCCAATATTCTATTGGAAACCACGGGTGATTCGCTCCAGATGACAGCGACAGACCTGGAGTTGGGAATCCGCAACAACTGCCCGGCCAATGTGAAGAAGAGTGGTGCCACTACCGTTCCCGCCAAAAAACTTTTTGATTACGTGCGACAACTGGAAGAGGCGGAGGTGCGGTTCAAGAGCACGGAGTCCGCGGGCGGAAGTTCGATGCAGATTGTTTGCGGGCGGTCTCGCGTCCGAATCGCGGGGTTGAGCCGAGAAAATTTCCCAGTCTTGCCGGAATTCCCCGGCAAATTGGCCATCTTGCCTCCTGCGGTTCTTTTGCAAATGATTCGGAAGACGATCTTTGCCATTTCTACGGAAGAGTCTCGGTACACGTTGAATGCGGCTTTGTTGGTGCTTAAGCCCGAAACGATGACGATGGTAGCGACGGATGGACACCGTCTAGCTCATGTCGAAACGGATCCTTCCCTGGTGCGAGAAGGATACGAAGGGGTGAGCGGAGAATTGCGGGTGCTGGTGCCCAAAAAGGCGATGACGGAACTCCAGCGTCTTCTGGGAGAGCAGTCCGAGGAAGGCGGAATCGAATTCGGGAAGGACGAGAATCATCTATTTTTCCGGATAGGATCGCGCCTGCTCATCAGTCGTATGCTCACCGGGCAATTCCCCAATTACGAGGCGGTGATGCCGAAGGCCAACGAACAGATGGCGACCATCGAGCAAACTCCCTTAACGGCGGCGGTCCGCCGCGTCTCCTTGTTTTCGGATGAGCGATCCCACGCCATCCGGTTCCAATTAAGTAAAGAGGAATTGAAAATAGTTTCGACGGGTTCTGAAGTGGGAGATTCCGAAGACTCTCTGCCAATTGCCTATTCGGGAGCGCCGCTTCAGATCGGTTTTAACTGGCAGTATTTGCTGGATTTTCTGACGGCTGCCGAGAGCGAGAAGGTGTCTTTGGAATTTAAGGACGAGCAGAGCGCCGGGCAAATGCGTCCGGTTCCGGACGGAAAATTGAGATACTGCTACGTGATCATGCCGATGCGGATCTGACCCGCTCGGTGCGAAGATAGGAGAAAGAGAAATTGAGCACGGAAGGGCTAGGACGAAACCCCGCGATTCCGCCGGATTATTACGGTGCCGAAAGCATCAAAGTGCTGGGCGATCTGGAAGCGGTGCGCAAGCGCCCGGCCATGTATATCGGCTCCACGGGAGAAGGGGGCTTGCACCACCTGGTTTACGAGGTGGTGGACAATTCAGTGGACGAAGCTCTGGCGGGTTTCTGCACCGCGATTGACGTGACTGTCCACTTGGATAACTCCGTTACGGTGATTGATAACGGCCGCGGGATTCCGGTGGGCATGCACGAAGGGGAAAAGCGCTCCGCGGCGGAGGTCGTCATGACCGTCCTTCACGCCGGCGGTAAATTTGACACCAACAGTTACAAGGTTTCCGGCGGACTTCATGGCGTGGGCGTCTCCGTGGTGAACGCGCTGAGCGAGGAGTTGGAACTGGAGATCTGGCGGGATGGTTATACCTGGGAGCAGTCCTACGAAAGAGGCGTTCCCACCACAGAACTGCAGCGAGCGGGCAAAACCAGCAAACGCGGTACCAAGATCACCTTCAAGCCCGATTCCCTCATTTTTGACACGATCGAATTTAATTTCGACACGCTCTCGCAGCGGCTCCGCGAACTTTCCTTTTTGAACAAAGGGCTGACGATCCGGCTCCGCGACGAACGCGCGGACAAAGGACATGAATTTTGTTATGAAGGGGGGATCGCGGAGTTTGTCCAGCACTTGAGCAAGAGCAAGGCAGTCCTCCACGAAAAGCCGATCTATTTTGAAGGCGTGCGGAGCGCTGGTCCTTTGGGAGACGTCCAAATCGAAAGCGCCCTCCAGTACAACGATTCCTATACCGAGACGGTCTTCAGCTTCGCCAACAACATCAACACCGTGGATGGCGGGACGCACTTGTCCGGCTTCCGCTCGGCCCTGACGCGCACGATCAACAATTACGGGATGACGGCGGGGCTCTTCAAAGATGTAAAGGAAAATCTTTCCGGCGAGGATGTTCGGGAAGGTCTGGTGGCGGTGGTCAGCGTCAAGTTGCCCCAGCCTCAGTTTGAAGGGCAGACCAAGGGCAAGCTCAATAGCGACATCAAGGGGCTGGTGGAGGCCTTTGTAAACGAGAAGCTGGGAGAGGCTTTTGAGCGGAACCCCGCCATCGCGCGCCGGATCATCCAAAAAGCGATTGAGGCGGCCCGCGCGCGGGAAGCGGCCCGCAAAGCGCGGGACCTGACGCGTCGAAAGGGAGCGCTCGATTCCGCCTCTTTGCCTGGCAAGCTGGCTGACTGCCAGGAAAGAGACCCGGCCCGCTGTGAGTTATTTCTGGTGGAGGGCGAATCCGCCGGAGGCACTGCCAAGCAAGGCCGGGACCGCCGCTACCAGGCGATCCTGCCGCTCAAGGGCAAGATCCT
>JACQGE010000083.1 GCA_016199675.1 Acidobacteriota bacterium
CAGGTCTCCTTGCAAAAACGGCTGAGCCACGGCCTGACCTTTCGCGCAACATACACATTCAGCAAAAATATTGATCTCGGCGGTGATTTCACCAACACGGCTTCCGGCATAGAGAAACCTTCCTCCATTGGAATTGCCAGCTCGGAACTAACGCCTCGCGTGGAGGATTTGAAGGGCTGGAGTCTCCTGGACACGCCCCACAACCTGATTCTTTCTTACACTTATCTGTTGCCTTCGCTGGGGCCTTTTTACGGCTGGAAGGCTATGCTGTTGCGCGGCTGGGAGCTTTCGGGAACCACGGTCTTTCAGTCCGGCCTACCCTTCGCCATACACACCGCCGACGGTCCCGGCTTCGGCAATGTGGATGGCGTGATGAACGACCGGCCCAATCTGCTTGATCCCACGATCCTGGGCAGCGGTTTTGCCCATCCGGACACTTCCTTCTCGCGGCTTCGGCACGAATGGTTCGATACAAACATCCTCCCTGGCGGACGGGGCAACATCGGTTACAATGTTTTCCGCAGAGATGAAACGAATAACTGGAACTTTTCGATTGGGAAGGCGCTTCGTTTTCGGGGAGCGCGGGAGATTTCCGTGCAATTTCGGGCGGCATTTTTGAACTTCTTCAATCATCCGCAGTTCGAGAAGCCCCGAGCGAATCTTCTGAGCCCAAGCTTCGGCCAGATCACGGATACAATTAATCGAGGCCGGATCACGCAGTTATCGGTGCGGGTGGCATTTTGACAAAAACATATCGACAAAACAGACCGGCTTGACCCGGGAAGGTGCCCCAGGCCGAGAGGGGCTCAAACGGCTGCCAAGAGGAGAAAATGGCATGGGAAAACCAGTGCAAAAGGTTGGCATCCTGACCGGAGGTGGCGATTGTCCGGGGCTAAACGCAGTGATTCGGGCCGTTGTGAAAGCAGCAACGATTGAACACAGGTGGACCGTCCTTGGGATTCCCGATGGCTATGATGGTTTGATCTGGCCGGAGAAGATTCATCCCCTCGGCGCCAAAGAAATTCATGGCATCCTGCCTCGGGGAGGGACCATTCTGGGCACTTCCAACCGGGGGAATCCGTTCGCCTATCCCATGCAAGAAAACGGCACGACGGTGATCAAGGATGTTTCCCCCATCCTTCTGGAAAACGTTCGCAAAGCGGGAATTGACGTACTGGTGGTGGTGGGCGGAGATGGCACCCAGAAAATTGCTCTGGAACTTTGGCGGCGCGGGGTCGCGGTCGTGGGAATTCCGAAGACGATTGACAATGATTTGTCGGCCACGGAGATCACGTTTGGTTTCGATACCGCTCTGCAAACGGCGACCGAAGCAATTGATAAACTGCACACAACCGCCGAAAGCCATCATCGCGTAATGCTGGTAGAAGTAATGGGCCGGGACGCAGGCTGGATTGCGCTGGAGTCAGGGATTGCGGGCGGCGCCGACGTGATCCTGATTCCCGAAATTCCCTTCTCGCTGGAAAAGATCTGCTCCAAAATTGAAGGGCGGGCAGAGGCCGGGCGTCATTTTAGCATTATCGTGGTAGCAGAAGGATGCCATACGATGGACGGCCATCCGATCATTCCCGTGGACCATGAACGCCGCCAGGCGACCCGCAGCGGAGCCATCGCGAATACGGTGGGGACGCTGGTGGGACGCTGTACTCACCGCGAGACTCGCGTTACGGTATTAGGACACATCCAGCGTGGCGGCTCCCCCTCGCCCTTCGACCGCGTCCTGGGTTCCCGGATGGGCGTGGCCGCCGTGGACTTGATCGCCCGCGGCGAGTTCGGCCACATGGTCTGTTTGCGCTGCGGCTCTATTGAATCCACCCCCATTGCAAAAGCGGTCGGAGCGCTGAAAATCGTGGACCCGAATGGCGACATGGTCCGCACCGCCCGTGCCCTGGGCATCTCCTTTGGAGATTGAACCTGTAAACGGGCCAATTCGAAGAGGAAGGTTTATTCTTGCCAGGACTTCGCAATGAATCCCCCCTCCGCGACTTATTGCCGTCAACACGACAGTTTCCGATCAGGCGAGGGGGATGGGCCGTCTTTCTGGCACTGACCCTTGTCAGTTGCGCGTCGGAGCCGGGACCTAAAACCAGTGATATTGCCTACGTGAGATCGGCAGAGACGCCTCTGTTTGACCAGCTTGGGCCGTCATCGCAGATGATTGATTCCTTAAAAGCAGGGCAACAGATCGAAATCCAGCAAAAGCGACCGCGCTGGGTTCAGGTACGTACGGCGAAGGGTCGGAGCGGCTGGATACAGGAACAGCGGCTGGTTTCCCAACAAGTGTTTGATCAATTTCAGCGGCTGGCCAGCGAAAGCAAGTCTCTTCCTGCCCAAGGGGCCGTTCGGATGCGGCGCGAGGCGAATCTGCACTTGGAGCCCCGACGAGACTCGGAAACATTTTACCAACTGGCGGAGGGCGAAGAGGCAGAGGCGCTGGAGCATCGGGCCGTAGAAAAGTCTCCAGCTTATCCGAATGACTCATCGGCCTCTTACCAATCCGGGGAAGGGGAAAGCGGCGCAAGTTTGACGGTGGAGGAAGCAGAAGATTGGTTTCTCATCCGCGCCACGGAAGGCCGGGCAGGGTGGGTGTTGGAAAGCGCGTTCGACATGAATGTGCCCATAGAAGTCGCGCAGTATCGGGAGGGCCTTCGAATCCGGGCCTGGTTTATTCTCCGCCAGGAACAGGGCGGGGAACGGCCCTGGTATCTCTGGACGACGATTCGGCGTGTCGCCGGTTTGCCCTATGATTTCGACGAAATTCGGGTGTTTGTCTGGAACCCGGCGAAGTCTCGTTATGAAACGGCCTACCGGGAACGAAATTTGATCGGCTTCTATCCCATCGAGATCGGTAAACAGGAAACGCCAAGCGGCCCTGCGCCAACCTTCCGTTTGCAACTGGAAGACCCGACCGGGAAACGATTCTGGAAAAATTACATTCTGGTCGGTCGGCAGGTGCGACCCGAATCCTGATCGCAATTTCGGAGAGGAGTCTTTTTTTTTGTGAAAGTCCTCGTCATTGGTTCTGGCGGACGAGAACACGCCTTAGTCTGGAAGATTTGCCAAAGCCCCATGGTGCAACAGGTCTTCTGCGTTCCTGGCAACGGAGGGATTGCCCAAGAAGCTGTTTGCTTACCAGGGGAGACGAAAAACCTTTCCCGGTTAGCAGATTTAGTCGTGGAGATCGGCGCTGACTTGACGGTGATTGGCCCGGAAGCCCCCCTGGTCGCCGGCCTTGCTGACGAATTGATGGCCCGAGGACTGCTGGTGGCCGGTCCTACCAAAGCCGCAGCGCAATTGGAAGGAAGCAAAGTTTTTGCCAAACAATTCATGCGCCGCCATCGCATCCCGGCGGCTGACTTTGAGGTCGGCGAGGACCGCGAAACGGCTTCGGCCAGCCTGGGCCGCTGGGGCGGACCGGTGGTGCTCAAAGCGGACGGCTTGGCGGCTGGCAAAGGAGTGGTTGTATGCTCCCATCCGGCGGAAGCTTATGAAGCCCTTGATTCACTTCTTTCGGGCCGCTTGGTGGGCGAGGCCGGACGCCGCGTCGTACTGGAGCAAAAATTGGCGGGCGAAGAAGTGTCCTTCCAAGTGCTGACGGACGGAAAGACGATCTTGCCGCTGGTTCCCACCCAGGATCACAAGCAGGTGTGGGATGACGACCGCGGTCCCAATACCGGAGGGATGGGCGCATATTGCGATGAGGGTATTCTTTCAGAAAATCTTTCGAGGCGCATTCTGGATGAGATCGTTCTCCCCACCCTGGAGGGTTTGAGGTCGGAAGGAATTGTCTATCGCGGTGTGCTCTACTGCGGGCTAATGATTACGGAGGAAGGCCCGAAAGTTCTGGAATATAATGTACGGTTTGGGGACCCGGAAACGCAGCCGATTCTTTTCCGTCTGCGCACGGACTTGGCGGAGACCCTCACGGCCTTAGCCACGGGCCATCTCCAGCCGGGCCCATTGTCCTGGGAGCCGGGAGCGAGCGTATGCGTGGTGGCCTGTTCCGCCGGATACCCTGGCGAGTATCAAACAGGGAAATCCATCACCGGCCTGGAAGCAGCCGAGGAAGAAGGGGCGAAGTTGTTTCACGCGGGCACTACGGAGCGCAATGGAACTCTGGTCACAGCAGGGGGCCGTGTCCTGGGAGTGACTGCGCGGGGGCCGGACTTAGCAACGGCCACGAAGGCAGCTTATACGGCTCTCTCGAAGGTTCATTTTGCCGGGATTCACTATCGTCGCGATATTGCTCGCAAGGGCTTGGAACGCCAACATCCTTTGTAAATCGGCGGCGTTGACCGTCGCAGCCTCCGGAAGCATTCGGCAATTTCTGAAGGAAAGGAGCCAATGCAAAAGAGAAAGCAAAAATCGCTAGTCGCAATCGCCATGGGAAGCGATTCGGATTTGCCGATCATGACAGAAACAGCTCGCACGTTGAACGCGCTGGGAATCCCTTACGAACTGGAAATTACCAGCGCACACCGGTCTCCGGAGCGAACCGCTGAGTTTGCTCGCAGCGCAGCCAAGCGCGGCATCAAGGCTATCGTGGTCGGGGCCGGGGGCGCTTTCCACTTGGCTGGCGTCATTGCGGCCGAAACCACCTTGCCGGTGATCGCGGTGCCGATTGCCAACTCCCCGTTGGGCGGGATCGATTCTCTGCTGGCCGCCGTCCAGATGCCCGGCGGCGTTCCTGTGGCCGTAATGGCGGTGGGGAAAGCTGGCGCCATCAATGCTGCCATTTTCTCGGCGCAAATCCTCGCTGCCTCGGATAAAAGCCTAAACCGCCGACTGGAGCAATACAAAGCCAGGATGGCGCAGGAGGTGACGGAGAAAAGCGCCCGAGTGAAGCGAGAGTTCCATCTGTAAATGGCTCATGAGAATCCGGAGGCTTTCGCGCACTAAGCAATTTTCTTCTTTCCTCAAAGCACGTATAATAATAAAAGTTGAATTTTTCTCAGGAGGTAAATGGTCGGAGTGCAGAAACTGAGCCGTTTTGCCTATCTATGTTGCCTGTTAAGTCTTGCCATTGCCGTCGCCGTTGCTGCAGACCCCCGGAAGTCCTTGGAGGACACAGTCAATCGTTTTTACGGGGCCTACATTCAGAGCAAATGGAAGACGGCGGAAAAATATGTGGACTCCGAATCCCGCGATGTCTTTCGCGTCCAACCCAAGGGCGGCGTTTCCCGGTATGAAATCCGCAAGATCGAACTCAGCAAGGATGGGCAGGAGGCTTTCGTGACCGTGGGATTGGACACGCCAGTGCCCCAGGTGGGCAAAGTCCTTACGTTGAACGCAGAAACCCGCTGGAAGCTCTCGAAAGGCAAATGGTACGTTATCGTCGGCTCGCCTCCGCCGTTGCCCGCCGCCATGCAGGCTGCGCCGCCTCCCGCTGCGAAACCGGCGAACGAGTTGCGCTTTGATTATATTGAGTACGATTTCGGGTGGAAAAGGCAAGGTGACCGCGTTGAGGTCGAATTCCCCTTTGTGAATATCTCCGACCACCCTGTCCAGGTCACAGCAGCCTTGGTCACTGACTGTAACTGCATCGAAGTCAAAGTCAGCAAAGAAACCATTGCCCCGGGCGAGCGCGCCTCGGTGCTTTTCCATTTGGTGAGCAGCCCCTTCACGTTTTATTACCACCAGGGAATCGGCATCAAAGTGGAGCCGGGCGGAGGGAGCATGATCCTAGACATTACAGGCTTTTTGGCCCCTGCTGAATACAATCCTCCTACCGAAAGCTCGCAGGCAACTCCATAGC
>JACQGE010000084.1 GCA_016199675.1 Acidobacteriota bacterium
GCCCGTAGCTCAGTTGGATAGAGCGTCGGACTTCGAATCCGCAGGTCGGGCGTTCGAGTCGCCCCGGGCGCGCCAGTTTTCAGCTCCAATTTCCAATTCAGCAGAAATCTTCAACCCTATTCGCGACGGCTGGAGAATAGGACTGTACAACATAAAATAATTTCGGATACGAGACGTTGAAAGAACTTCGAAGGAAAGCGTCTAGACCATCCCAGTGCTATGCTAGAAAAGTGAAATTCGGGAGAAACCGATGACTGTGAGGGTGCGCTTTGCTCCTAGCCCCACCGGAGAACTTCATGTAGGCAATGCTCGAACGGCGCTATTCAACTGGCTGTTCGCTCGCCAGCAAGGCGGCGAATTTGTGTTGCGTGTGGAGGACACCGATGTGGAGCGTTCCGAAACGCGTTTCGAAGAGCAATTAATAAAAGACCTGCAATGGCTCGGCCTGGACTGGAACGAAGGCCCCGATGTTGGCGGCCCCTATGGCCCCTATCGTCAATCGGAGCGTGCAGAAGCTTACCAGCAATACGCCCAGAAACTGATCGCGGCAGGCAGCGCCTATTATTGTTTTTGTTCTTCGCAGGAGATTGAACTGGAGAGAAAGGCAGCGTTGACTGCGGGACGTCAACCAAGATACTCCGGCAAATGCAGCAAACTCGATCCGGAAACGGCCAAAGCGCGCAAAGAGGCGGGCGAACCAGCCTCAGTGCGATTACGGATTCCCAATCACCCGTTCCGCTTCGAAGACTTGGTGCACGGCCTCGTCGAGTTTACTCAGGAAGTCATCGGCGATCCGATTCTGGTTCGTTCCAGCGGCCTACCCGCTTACAACTTTGCCGTGGTGATTGACGACGCACTCATGCGGATCACGCACGTGATCCGCGGCGATGACCACATTTCAAACACACCGCGCCAATTGGCTGTTTATGGGGCTCTCGCTCAATTGCCGAGGCAGACCGCGAGCGAGCCAGATTGGAATCCTCCTCAGTTCGCTCACCTTTCGACAATCCTGGGCCCGGACCACACACGGCTCAGTAAGCGGCACGGAGCCACCTCGCTCGGCCACTTCCGCGCGGCGGGCATCCTACCCGAGGCGCTGGCCAATTATTTGGCGCTGCTTGGATGGGCGCCCAGCCAAGGCAATCGGGAGATTTTCACCCTGCCGGAACTTATCCAGTCTTTCAGTTTGAAGGAAGTTTCACGCAATCCGGCAGTCTTCGATATGGAAAAACTCCGCTGGCTGAACCGACACTATTTGAAGCAAAGCAACCCCGAGAGGATTTTAAATTTGGCAATCCCAATTCTTCAGCAGGCAGGATATATTGGCGAATCGCCCGATGAGTCTGCACTAACCTGGTGGCGAGAGGTGCTGGACTTACTGTTGCCCTCCGTGGGTGAGTTGAGCCAACTTCCCGCCCAGGCAGCCGTTCTCTTCGAATATGATGCTGGCGCTAGTCTGCAAATACCAGCAAACAATGAAGTTATTTCGGATGCCGCAGCCCGCCAAGTGGTGGAAGCCTTTGCCGAGAAAACGCTAGAAAATAGCGAACTTTCAGCGGACCGTCTTCGGGAAGTGTTGGAGCAAGTCAAACTAGCTACTCAACAAAAGGGCAAGAATCTCTTTCACCCAATCCGTATTGCGCTCACCGGCACTGCCTCGGGCCCACAACTGGATCGGCTGATTCCGTTGGTCGAGGCGGGAAGCCGTCTGGAGCTGCCAAAACCGATCAAGAGTTGTCGCAGCCGCTTGATGGAGTTTCACAAGGCCCTAAGGGGCATTTAACCTCGACCTCGACGAAGCGAAGAGTTTCAGGAAGCTGTCTCATTTTTTAATGGAAACTATCTGCGGAATCCACGCTGTTCGCGAAGCGATTGAGAGCGGAACGCGCCCGATCGAGCACGTTCACTTTCAACAGGGATCGCACAACCCCCGCCTATTGGAACTCATTCAGAAGTGCCGCGAGAAAGGCATCCCAGTACGCTTTGAGCCAGGCGCAGCGCTCGAACGTCTAGCACAAGGCGGCCATCATCAGGGAGTCGTAGCAGTAATTGGAGGCGCCCGCTATGCCGGCTTGGAACGAATCTTAGAATCAGTGCCCCGGAACGCCTTACTGTTGGCGCTCGACGGAGTGCAGGACGTTCACAACCTGGGGGCCTTGATCCGCACCGCCTGCGCCGCAGGAGCGCAGGCGCTAGTCATTCCTGAGCGCCGTTCGGCAGGCTTGACTCCCGCCGCGGTTCAGACTGCAAGTGGAGCCACCGAGTACTTGCCTGTAGTTCGTGTCGTGAATCTTGTGCAGACCTTGGAGACCTTAAAAGAGCGTTCCTTTTGGATTTATGGCCTCGATGAGCGAGGCGAAAAGACATACGATGAGGTGGACTATCGCGGCAACTGCACCCTGGTTGTGGGCGGAGAAGCCAAGGGTTTGCATCAGTTACTCAAAAAGAAATGCGATTTCCTGATCCGCATTCCCACCGTGGGAAAAATTTCAACGCTTAACGTAAGCGTGGCCGCCGGAGTCGTTCTGTTCGAGATTGTCCGGCAACGGAGAAAAACAATTTCGCATTGACATCAATTTGAAGTCTTGTTAAATTAAATAGGTTTCCCCAGGAATAGTGTCTGCTTTGAGGGAAAACACGGAAGTGTAACAAACGATTTAGCGCTGAGCAGTTCTAAGCACAAAACGGGCTGAAAATTGCTTCCTTTATTTGTTTCCTGGTTTTTCTGGATTTTGGAGGATCGTTGTGCCCACATTTAATCAACTCGTTCGCCACGGAAGAAAGCCAGTGTGGACCAAGACCAAAAGCCCGGCGCTCCAAGGCTGCCCGCAGCGACGAGGCGTGTGTACCCGGGTTTATACAACCACTCCCAAAAAGCCCAATTCGGCCTTGCGGAAGGTAGCACGAGTCCGTCTGACCAATGGCATCGAGGTAACTTCTTACATCCCAGGCGTGGGCCATAATTTGCAAGAGCACTCGATTGTATTAATTCGAGGGGGCCGGGTAAAAGACCTGCCTGGTGTGCGTTATCACATTATTCGCGGCACTCTGGATACGGCTGGTGTGGCCAACCGCAAGCAAGGAAGATCCAAATACGGAGCGAAACGCCCGAAAGCGTAGGCCCTGTCCAGAATAGATGGCTCAATCCAATTGGAGAAACGAAGTATTGTGAACTATGCCTAGAAAAGGGTTTGTCAAATACCGTCCTGTTGCGCCGGACCCCATTTATAGCAGTCCCTTGGTGGAAAAGTTTATCCACTGCATGATGTGGGA
This sequence comes from Acidobacteriota bacterium, assembly GCA_016199675.1. GTDB lineage: Bacteria > Acidobacteriota > Terriglobia > 2-12-FULL-54-10 > 2-12-FULL-54-10 > JACQGE01. Next base: position 3,274 of record JACQGE010000084.1, read on the forward strand.
CGGCAAAAAGGCAGTGGCAGAAAAAATTTTTTATGGAGCGCTACAAAAAGTGCAAGAGCGCTCTGGAGAAGACGCCCTGCGAGTTTTCAAGAAAGCGGTCGAAAATGTCAAACCGGCCATGGAAGTGAAAACCCGCCGTGTGGGAGGAGCTAATTACCAAATTCCTATCGAAGTCGAGCCAGAACGCCGGGCTAGTTTGAGCATCCGTTGGTTGATTGGTTATGCCCGGCATCGCGGAGAAAAGGGTATGACCGAGCGACTTGCTGGAGAGTTCTTGGACGCTTACAACAATCGGGGCGCTGCGGTCAAAAAGAAGGAAGATACCCACCGCATGGCGGAGGCAAACCGGGCTTTTGCCCATTACCGCTGGTAGAAACGGTCGGCTGTGCTCTCCTAAATAAAAACCCGATTCTCCTCCCTGCTGAAGGATGGAGCCACTTTTAACGGGCCAGGGACACAGACTTTAAATCTTGCTGATAACCCTAATATCCAACTGGGATGAATGTTTAGGAAGATAATGTAACTTTTTATGCCTCGTTTAGTACCGCTGCAAAGAATCCGCAATATCGGCATCATGGCCCACATTGATGCGGGCAAGACCACTACCACGGAGCGCATTCTCTACTACACAGGAATCACGCACCGCCTGGGAGAAGTCCACGAAGGCACTGCTGTGATGGACTTCATGGAGCAGGAGCAGGA
>JACQGE010000008.1 GCA_016199675.1 Acidobacteriota bacterium
ATGCACAAGGTGACGGAGGGTCTCCCGGCTTATTTCATCACCCACATTTGCTATGGCGCCTTTCGCCTGATCTATCCGCGAATGCTGGAAATTCCGGTGGACAATTTCGATCTGGAGATGTCCAACAACCAGCTCAGCCTGCTGGAGTTGTTCCGCGAACGCCGTTTTTCCAAAGACATCAGCTTCGGCGTTCTGGACGTCCACTCTCACGTGGTGGAGGAAAAGGAAACAGTCGAGGATCGCTTGCGCCAGGCGCTGGAGGTGCTCGATCTGGAGCAAATTTGGGTGGACCCCGACTGCGGTCTCAAAACTCGTACCGTAGAGGAAGCCCAGGAGAAGATGCGTGTGCTCGTCACAGCGGTCCAACAGTTTCGCGCGCGGTATGCAAAAAGTTCTTCGCAGGTTCACTGATTCGAAAGGGAGGTAGCCAATGCCAGTCAAACCCAGCGAGCAGGAAGAGGAATATTTTGCAAAACTTGAAATCCAGAAGCGATTGCAAGAGCAGGAAAAACGGGCGCAGGCTCTGGCCGAAGACGAGAAGAAGCGGCTCAGAGAATTGCATTACATGCACTGTCCCAAATGCGGCACGCCGTTGCAGGAAGAGGTGCTGCACGACATTGCTGTAGATATCTGTCCCGCTTGCCACGGAGTCTGGTTGGACGACGGCGAGTTGGGAAAATTGACCGAAGGCGGCAAAAACATTTTCTCTTTCCTGCGCGGCATTTTCTCCTGAGCGGCAAGAGATCTAGCGATGACGGTTTTTGGTTTATTGGGCGAAAGCAATAAATCAGCGTGAAAGTCCTTGCACTAGCGGAAAACGATACCATAAAAAAATTTTTCTTGACAATCCCCGTGGCTGGCTTAGAATGTCCGCCGCATACCTAGAATAATTTTTCCATGGAAAAGATGTTGGCAACCCCAGTACTCACAAGAACGGATTTTCCGGGATTGGAAATTTTTTCGCGTGGGAAGGTCCGAGACATCTACCAGACCGACGGTTGCCTGGTGATGATCGCGACGGATCGCATTTCGGTTTTTGATTATGTGCTGGGGAGCGGGATTCCCTTCAAAGGGCAAGTGCTCACTCAACTTTCCATTTTCTGGTTTGATTTGTTAAAGGAAGTAGTGCGTAATCATTTTCTTTCCTCGAATCCCGACAATTATCCGGAATCGTTCCACCCCTTTCGGAAACAGTTAGCGGGCCGTTCCATGCTGGTCCAAGCCGTGCAGCCCATCCCGATTGAATGCGTTGTGCGGGGATACCTCTCGGGATCGGGATGGAAAGAATATCAGGGGGGCGGCACCGTAGCTGGAGTGCCTCTTCCGGCAGGACTGCGGGAATCCGACCGCTTGCCAGCACCGATTTTCACCCCGGCGACGAAAGCCAAGACTGGCCACGATGAGAACATCTCATTCGAGCAGATGGTGGCTCAGACCGGTTCCGGCTTGGCGGAAACCTTGCGAGAGGTGAGCCTCGCCCTGTACAGCAAAGCAGCGCGGCACGCCGAGCAGTGCGGAATCATTTTGGCCGACACCAAGTTTGAGTTCGGAATTGATGAAAAAGGGGTTCTATTGATTGATGAAGTTCTGACGCCGGATTCTTCTCGCTTTTGGCCGCGGGAAAGCTATCAACCCGGCGGCCCCCAATTTTCTTTCGACAAACAGTATGTCCGGAATTATGTCGAGGCGATCGGGTGGAACAAGCAGCCTCCGGCTCCGGATTTGCCCCCGGAGATCGTGGAGCAAACGACCTCCCGGTACCTGGAAATTTTTCGGCGTTTAACAGGACGCGAAATCGACAAGTTTTCAAGCTAACCTCTTCCTGAAGAAGCTTCTGTTCGATGAGGAGAAGGGAAACCTTTGCCTAAGGAGAGAGTGTGAAAGACCAATTAGATCGACTCATTGCCCAAATGGTGGATGAAGGCGTCTTTTTTCAAGATGCCGTATCAGAATTTGAAAAGAGATATATCCGAAGGGTTATGGAAATCAACGGGGGGAATCAATCCCAGACCGCCAAGGCCTTAGGCATTCATCGGAATACCTTAGGCCGAAAAGCCGAAGAATACAAACTGGTGGGCCGCAATGGCGCCCGCCATCCGAAGAGCAAGCCCACCAAGAAATAAAGCCCTCCCCTTGGTTAGCAGGAAGGGCTTTTGATTTCTCCTCTGAGATTATCGAGATGTCTTACGGCTTCTTTGTAACTTTGCCTTCTACGAAACGCAACAGAAACGGTCTGGCAGTGTAGGAGTCAATCTTCCCCTCAATCTCAATATCCTTACCTTTTTCTATCGGTTCCGAATAGGGGGTCGCCAAGGCCACTTCAACATCATAGCGACCATCCTGAGTCATTGTATCGGGGGAAATGGCCAGGCGAAGAGTCTGCGGCCTATTCTCCGGTGTTGCAGTGACTACTCTTCCCGGAAGCGGTAAAACCTGTTCATGCAGTAAAGTCCAGGTGTCCTGCTCCTTTTCGCCGCCCGATTGGAGGAATCGCCGAATATCGTCAAAGGTAGCCAGTTGTTCCGGTTTTACGGATAATTCTTTCACTGGTTCTTGCACCATTTGGGCCTGGAAACGTTCTTGTTCTTCGACGGCGGCCACGTGAAAACCCGGCGAGGGGAAGGGAGAGGCGGCTGCCTGGGCCAGAACATCGTCTAAGCCCTCCTCATCTCCGTGGCGATTGATGTAGAACTTGGTCACATAATCTTTGACCTCCGCCTGGGTTTGAGCGGGCAAGGCAGTGGGGCCTGTGATGGAGACCGCTCGGGCCATAGCCCAAATACCTTTGTCGTATTCGGGTGGTTTAGGGGTGAGGTAAGACAAGCCGAGCCAATAAAAGCCCAAGGCATCGTTAGGGCTCAATTCCGCGCTCTTTTGCAATGCTTCAGCCGCTTTTGTATAGTCTTTCTTTTGCAATGCTACAAAGCCGGCCGTTTGATGGAATATTGCCGTTTGCTGCTGCTTTTGCTGCTGAAATTGCTCGTCGGAGACACCCTCCGGTTTTTGCAGCGAATCCACTGCCGACAGACCTTTCTGGGCATATTCGGCGGCTTTGTTTAACCTCTGTTCCAGTGCCGGGTCTTGAGGATTCAGAGTACGGGGGATCAAGTAACTCAGGATGAACAGGGCAGGGAAATGGTCAGATTTGAGTTCCAGCAGCTTCGTGGCGGTTTCTTCCATTTTTTGAGTATTGTTGAGCTGCTGATAGGCTTGTAACTTGAATTCATGTACTTTATCCGCGAACTTAGTCTCTGGATATGCCGCCAAGTACTTGTCCGCAAGTTCGACTCGCTGAGCGGGAGTCGTAGCCTGCACAATGGCATTGAAAGCATCGTATTCCGCCCGATCCTTCCAGGGAGATGCCTCCTGAGCCAGCGCCCACGGCGAGACAAGGACTCCAGCGCTGAGAAATGTTGCGATTGTCAAAACACAAAAGATAGTTCCCCTTTTCATACACCTACCGCCTTTTCACGAATTTATACAGCCCAGCCCTTCAAATGCTCGAATCCGCTCTGTCGTTAGAATCCAAGCGAGAGCTTGGTTCTATTATAGCTTTTTGTAACCTCTTGGCAAGAGATTGCTCCCTGCGGTGAGCAGAAAAATAATTTGGCACTCACCTTCTCCCATAAGAAGCCAGAAAGTACCTAAATGGTTGCTTCATCTCGCGCAATTACTCAAAAGAGAAAGCTTGGTGCGGGAGGGGGGATTTGAACCCCCACGCCTCTCGGCGCCACCCCCTCAAGATGGTGTGTCTGCCAATTCCACCACTCCCGCAA
>JACQGE010000090.1 GCA_016199675.1 Acidobacteriota bacterium
ACGCTGTTCGGCCCATAGACAAAGCCGGTGGCGGCCAGCATCATCCGGAGGGCGGTGGCTTCCCCGCAGCCCATGCAGGAACCGGCTCCTCCCAGATAGAGCAGCGCCGAGTCGAGCAGCATCATGTCCACCAGAGCCTTCTCGTTCACAAACCGGCGGGGCGTCTCCGGCAGGCTCCTGTAAAAATCGAACGTCTTGCCATACCAGAAGAGGTTTTCTTCCGTTTTGCGGATCATTCTCAAAGCGCGATGTTCCCCGCAAACGTCCACGCACTCGCCGCAACCCTTGCATTTGGCGGGATCAATGAAGATTCCGAAATACCCTCCCGCTTGGCCTTGCTTTTCCGGCAGCTTGTAGTACTTGTTCGTGACGGCAAACTGCTGGCGCAAGCTGCTTCGTAAAGCTTCGTCGGGAATGTCCGCCAGCTTTTTTTTGAGCGCTTCCGGCTCGGCTACTTTGCCGCGAATCGCGGTATCGGGGCACGCGGTCACGCATTCCATGCAACCTACACAATTGTCTGCAATCAGTTGAGGAATTTCCTGGGAGATGTGGCTGAAGTCGCGCAGCGCGGCGGTCCCGGCGGGAATCAAACTGCGGGCCATTCCCTCCTCGGCGGGCAATTCTTCTTCTGCTGTTCCCTGGTTGTAAGCCCCCACAATCCTCTCCAGGAAATCTCGCTCATCCACCAGGGGACAAACGGCACATTCCCCGCCGTTGGTGTGTGGATAATAGCTGAATGATTCCACGATGACGCCCTCCTATTTCGATGACTGCTCGCTACTGCCGGGAAGAAACGAGTTGCGGCTGGCGCAGGATTACCTGCCGGGGCAATTCTTGCACCTCTGTATAGCCACGCCGCACCGCGCGCAAGTTGTCCTCCACTACTTTGCGGCCTCGCTTGCCAAAATACTTGGTTAAGGAGGTCTCAACTCCCTGTACAAGCTGCTCTTCCGACAAATTTCGTTGACTCTGAAAGGGGGTGATCCGGAGAAAGACCCCCAGCAATACGATTCCCTGCATTCGGAGGATCAAAGCCGGAGAACTCGAAACCTCGCGGGCGATTGCTGCCGAGTCCAAATAGAAAACGCGAATCCGTTTCTCCCGGATGAATTGCTGAGCCGATAGAGGAATGTCCTCCCACAAACGTTCCGAGTCCCGCTCCGGGCTCTGCACAAATACCATCCCTTCTTCACCGAGTCCAGCTAGGGGATTGCCCTGATGAAAGGCATTCATGTCGTTTAGAGCCACGAGATCCACATCGGTAAGCTCGCAATGCGTTCGGATGTGTTCCTGCGCCAGCGTCAAATAGTAGGTGGTTGGCAGCCCTTTCTTTTCTGAGCCATATTTGGAGTAAGCCTGCACTTCCACTCCGAACAAGTCGCCAGCGACTGTAGCCAGGACCTTGTTCGTCGTCACGGAACCGTAGCCGCCGATGGAATGGCCGCGCATGGAGAACGCCCCGGCGGGGCGCAGATCCGGGTCTATCTTCCGTTCCAGTCCTGCATCGTGTCGGATTCCCAGAACGAAATAGGCTTTCCCGTTCCCGTGCTGCATGTTTTCCACGGCTGCGATCAAGTCCCCTGGCCGGACGTCGCGCCCGCCCAGTCCTGCGGACCCCGAATAGAATTGGGGCAGGCGATTCACTTTCGGATAACGGGAAGAACCGGCCGCGGCCTCGGCAAAAGCGGCTTTGATCTCTCGCGTCAGAGGGTTGGATTCCGCCAAGGGGTCATCCATGCGCTCAATGATGGCCACCGCCCGGCAATTCTTTAGCGCCTCGACGACTGCTCTGCCCGGGAAGGGGCGGAAAGCGGTGATATGCAGAACGCCGGCTCGGACGCCGTGCTCCCGCAGGTAATCTGCGGCTGCCTCCGCCGTCTCCATCATGGAACCCATTCCCACGAGGGCGTACTCCGCATCCTCCAGCCGATAAGCGGGGGCAGGCTCGTATCCCCGCCCTGTCAGAGCTTGAAATTCTTTCATGGCGTTTTCCAACGCGGCGGGGACTTTGTCGTAGAACGTGCGCTGCGCGATCTTGCCCTTCATGTAGCTATCTTGGTTCTGGACGGAACCGGAAATCAAAGGATTGTTCACATCCATCAGATTGCGCAGTTTCTGGGAAGGTTCTCCGACAAAAAACTTCATCAACTCCGGTTCCGGGAGGCGCACGGTTTCTATCGTGTGGGTTGTGAGGAAGCCATCTTGTACGTTCAGAAACGGCGTCTCGGAATCCTCAGCCGTTCGGCGGGCAATCAAGGCTAGATCGGCAACTTCTTGGGCGTTGCGACCGAATAAGATGCCCCATCCGGAATCGGCCACCCCCATAACATCGTCATGCCCGGCGTGAATGTTCAACGCCTGCGAGGTTAGCGCTCGAGCTCCGATGTGGAACACGGCGGGTAGATGCTTGCCGGCAATTACGTATAGAACTTCCTTCATCAGTATCAGACCCTGACCCGAAGTGAAATTCGTAACCCGTCCGCCGGCCAGCGCAAAGCCTTCGCAGACTGTAGCAGAACTATGTTCCGATTCCGGCTCGAAAAACTGGAGCGTTTCGCCCCACAAGTTTTTTTGCCCATTGGCGACATAGGCTTGATAATCAACCCCCATCGAGGTGGAGGGAGTAATGGGATAAGCCCCGCCTCCCTGGGTGATATGCCTCTCTACCCAAAGTGCAGCCCCAGCCCCATCCGTGGTATTCAAGATGCCGGGATATTGTTGTTCCTTGATCTGGTAAGTGAATGCAGAAGAAGAAGTTGCCTTATCCAAAATCGTTTTTCCCATTGGCAAATGCCTCTTTTCGCGAAATGGAAATTTTGGGTATAAAAATTTGTCTTGCCTATAATGAAGGGGCAATTGATGTACCAAACTTTATGATGCTTGAATAGAATTGATTTTCAAGGAATTACAGTAGGGGATGGCGTCGAAGATGCAAATCTTAGATTTCTTTTCGCCCTTCCATTGCTTTGGATACTGTGGCTGAGTCCACGTACTCGAGCTCGCTCCCGACGGGGATTCCCATTGCAATTCGGGTTACTTTCACCCCCAAAGGTTTGAGCATCTTCGCTAAATAAAGTGCTGTGGATTCTCCTTCCACGGTGGGGTTGGTGGCAAGAATCACTTCCTCAATGTTTCCGCTTTGGACTCGATCGCGCAGGTTTGCAATTCGCAATTGGTCTGGGCCGATCCCTTGCAGAGGAGACAATGCTCCATGCAAGACGTGATATTGGCCTCGGTATCTGCCAGTTTGTTCGATGGGCACGAGGTTCCCCGGTTCCTCAACAATACACAGCAGCCGGGAATCGCGGGAAGCGTCGGAGCAGTAACTGCACGGACTAGTATCCGTGACATTATTGCAGATCTCGCACAGGCGAAGACTCTGCTTCAATTCTCGAATTGCGGCGGCCAACTGCTCGGCTTCCACCGCTTCGGCCTTCAGCAAATAAAAAGCAATCCTTTGCGCCGATTTCGAACCAATTCCCGGCAGGCGCTTCAACTCTTCAATCAAACGAGCCATTGGCTTGGCGTACTCGGGCATTTTTAGGCCGGTGTGCTCAAAGAAAAATCAGGGAGTTAATCCGGGTAGGTTCAGGCCGCCTGTCAGCCCCCCCAGTTTCGATGCTAGCGCCTCGTCTACCTGGCGCATAGCCTCATTGACAGCCGCTTGGAAAAGGTCTTGCAACATCTCCGTGTCGCCGCTCTTAACGGCCTCCGGGTCGATCTTCACTGAGAGAACATGCTTGGTTCCGCTCATGCTGACCGTCACCATACCGCCGCCAGACGAAGCCTCCACGCGTAGTCCTTCGAGCTGCTGCTGAATTTCCTCCTGCATTTTTTTCACTTGATTCATCATTTGCTGAAAGTTGGGCATGGACTCATCCCCTCCACTTGCGGATGCCGGTTACCGGTTTGCCGAACACCCTCACGAATTCCTGGACTTCAGGATCATTTCGCACTCGACTCTCCACATCGGCGGCCTCTTCCGGTCTTATCGGTGGTTTTGCCGGGGCAGCCTTGGGTCTGTGCTCCATTCCCTGAGATGGCCGTTCTTGCCATTCCTCGGCAAAATTCACTTTGATTTTGCGCCCCAACACCTCCTCCAGAAGCTGGCTCAAGAATTGGCGATCCGAATCCGGCAGGACCTGGGCTAGCCCATTTCCAGCCAACCGGATTCTTACCTCCGATTCCCCAAATTCCCACCGATGAAGATCGGAAATCAGCGAGGCCAGTAATGGTTTGGAACGCTCTTCAAGGCGACGGATGGCTTCCCGCACCCACACTTCTTCCCGCGCAGGCAATGGGGTGTGAGTGCCGGGGGAAGATAACTCCGCCATGGTTATTTCTGGACTGGAAACAATGGTTGCTTCCAAATTTCCCATGGAAATCTTTGGGGTTGCTGAGGAATTTGTAGCACTTTCTTCGAGGGGATGCTTTGCTGGAGTCCCGGAAGTCTGGATTTGCTTTTTACGAAGTAAGTCTTGCTCAAAGGGACTCAACCGCCCCGCTGCTGGGCTTTGGTTTGTCTCCGTCACATTCGTTTTACTGCCTTTCCCTTTCGAGGGCGGCAGCGGCGAAGCTCCTGATTCCAAGCGGGCCAAGAGGTCCTCGATGGCGACTAATCGTTCCGCGTCCACCAGCTTTAGCAATCCTAACTCCATTTGAAATCGCGGCTCCATGCTATAACGGACGTCTTGGTAAACTTGTAGCAGGATTTCCAGGAATCGCATCAGACTTTCTTCGGAAAAATTTTCCGCCAGGGTGGTCAGCCTTTGTATTTCTTCCGCTGACATCTCCAATAAGCTTTTCTGTGGGCCAGCCAACCGCACTACCAGCAGATTGCGCACGGTGCGCACGAGTTGGGAGCAAAAGTAGGTGAGTTGGTAGCCTTCCGTGACGAGTTGTTCGACCACGTCCAGGATCGCCCGGCGGTTCTGCTCGTGGACGGCGAGGAAAATGGCTTCCACTAACTGGGAGGGGGCTGCTCCGAGCAATCGCCGGACCGCCGCGCCTTCCAGTCTGGAACCGAAGGCTGCGATGGCCTGCTCCAGCCGCGACAAAGCGTCTCTTAAACTGCCTTCGCCAGAAGCGGCGAGCACCGAAAGGGCTTCCGCATCGGCTTCCACTTTTTCCGCCGCGCAGACCTGTTCCAGATGCTCCAGGATTTCCGCAAAACTGACGGCGCGGAAAGCGAAATGCTGGCAGCGGGAAAGGATGGTATCGGGGAGCTGATGAACTTCTGTGGTGGCCAGCACGAAGACGACGTGCGAGGGAGGTTCTTCCAAAGTTTTCAACAAAGCGTTGAAACCCTCTGGGGTAATTTGATGTGCCTCGTCAATGATGAAGATCTTAAAGCGGTCACGCGCCGGGGCGTAGCGGGCAGTCTCCCGCAGTTCGCGCACCGCATCAATTCCGCGGTTGGAAGCAGCATCTATTTCCAGCACATCGACGGCATGGCCTGCCGCGATTTCCTGGCAGGCAACGCATTCACCACAAGGTTCCGGCGCGGGGCCTCGATGGCAATTCAGGGCCTTGGCGAGCAATCGCGCAACGGAGGTCTTTCCGACGCCACGCAGACCGGAAAAGATGTAACCATGCCCGATGCGGTCAAGACGGATGGCGTTTTGAAGGGTCATCGTAACGTGCTTTTGCCCAACCACTTCCGAGAAGCGCTGTGGTCGCCACGTCCGTGCAATGACCTGATACAAAGTAAGTTTTACCTCGGACGAAGAATCTGTACCTGGCCAGACTTCGGGTTGTTCTGTGGCACACGGAAGCTCCCGCTACCGTTGCTTCCTTCCGGACCTGGCGGG
>JACQGE010000085.1 GCA_016199675.1 Acidobacteriota bacterium
GAGTTCTTGATCAAAGGCAAGCAGGCTTATGCGGAAGGCCGGCTCCAGACACGCACGTATGAGGACCGCGAAGGGAATCAGCGTACGGTCAGCGAGGTTGTCGTTAGACAACTGCGGTTGCTGGGTGGGCCAGGAAACGGCAACGGCAACGCAGAGCAAAGCACCAGATCGGCAGAAAATCCCGATGCGGGAATTCGCGATGAAGACATCCCGTTTTGAGTGGACCGCAAAGGCACGTGCGATCCAACGGGTAAAATCCCCACCCTAGCAAGTACCGGCTTGGCCGGCTATGGCATTACAACCGGGGCACGAACGGTCGGAGCGCTTCGCGTAACAACCGTTCGTACTCCTGGGAGTCATACGTCATTGGGCCGTCCAACTCTACGGGCCGCACACGCTCGGCAGGAACTTTCGCACGCGCATCGCAAATGACGTATTTCACTGTTTCGCCTGGCCGGAGGCGGACACCTCTCGCCCGGAGGGATTGGGCGGCAATAGCAGCACGGGTCGCATGGGCATACTCCTCCGGGTACCGAGTCAGGCATGTGGAAACGACCAGATCGGCAGTACTCACTTGCCCATCGTGCAGGCGAGCAATATAAGATTCCAGGATCTCTTTGGCGCGGCCTTCAAGCAAATCCAGGTATTCTCCCCGATCAGAGGCTCCCTTGAGGACTTCCAATATCTCTTCCTGCATCGCCGCCACGAGTGGGGCACAGTCATGACGCCGCATCTCAATGCCTCGAACCTTGAGCTTGCCGTTCCTCATAACGCCGAAATAACGGCTCGGGACGCCGATCCGAGGGCTGGTCTTTGAGGGCACAAAGACAATCCACTGATATATTCCCTCGACGCTCATCGGCAGGGCTGTCGCGGAGCTAATCTCTCGTGCTAAGGCTTCATAGTCTGCCTCGACAGCCCCAGGTTTCAAGAGCCACACCGAATCCACCAGGGCGTGCAGGACTTCATATCCTTGGCTCTCTGCCAACTCCTTCGCCATCAGCAGCCGGTCTCGCCCAAAAGCGTTGATGGCTTCGTGCGCCTCAATACGCCCGAATCTGGCATTCTTGAACCCCTGGTAGCCGAAGCAGGTGACCAGCATCCATTTCAAAGCTGTCTGGCGGGCATCATAGACGGCCTCCTTGTTGCTGTCGGGAGAGCTCTTGCGCAGGGCTTTATACTTCTCTCGCTTGGCGATGATTGGACCCACAGTGCGCGACACAATTCCGGGCCGGCGTTCGCAGATCGAGTAGCCCAACTCTGGAACCAGGTTGTTTTCGCAGCACTCGCAGTTCACGGTCTCGGGCGAGACGTTAAAGCGGGCCATGATCGAAGGGAACATCGAGGCGAAGTCCAGTTCGGCCACGTTCTCAAAGAGGCCAAGCTTAGGGTGAAAGACCAATCCACCGCGATCGGCAATAATCAGTTCCAGACCCGATTTCGTCTGCTCGGGCTCCGCCTTCTGGCTGGGAATGAGGATGCCATCTTGATAAGCTAGGTCCAACTGCATTGAGGTGATCCCGGTCCCAGTGCTGGTGCGAGCGCAGTATTGCAGGGGCAACTTGGTCATTCGGGACAACTCATAAAGACCCTCAAGGCCAGTCTCGCCGCAAACAAAGGAATTTCGCAGGTCCACATGCAAGCGGCCGAAGAGACAGGTGGACGAATCTTTGAACACAATGCGGCCGTAGCTGAAATAGGAACGGTCTCGTTTGCGGAACGGAACCCGTGTGGGATCGCGGTTGAGCGGAAGGTCGATCTTGAACTTTTCCGCTTGCAGGATCAGGCGAGGAAGCAAATAGGAATCTCCCCACTGCGAGAGGATCAGATCAGGATCAAACCGGACGAGCAGTTCTGCGAGTGATTGGGCCAGCGGTTGCTCGGCAGCAGCTTCATCGAGCAGCCAGGTATTGCCGTCTATTTTGACTTCGATGCTGAATCTTCCGCCATGATTTGGGTTCCCGATGCCGCAGTCGGGCCTTAGTTCCATCACGCGCAAGGGAGGGAGATCGAAGTCCGTATGCCAAGGGTCATCCAGAGAATGCACGGAGCACAGCCTGCTGCCCTCTGACTCGATCTCGCAATAGGCGAGCGGGAAGACCTGATGTGCGTAACAGTAAACTTGCTCCGGAAGCAGATCGGCGTTGAACAAATCCAGGCGCGGCGCCGTCTGCCGGATGTACCTTATCGTGGTGGAGAAGGCAGCCAGACAAGCAGGCGTAACGGCACAAACGGGAACCTGTTTGCCGCTCCACAGGTCGATCCGTTCCGTGAATGTTGCCGTCAGTCCAGGGAAGCGGCTGGACAAGGTCCCGGCCAATGAACGCAGTGCTGCCAGTGGACCGCGGACGTAAAAGGCGGGCCGGAATTCTTCATCGAAGTAGCAGAGGCGGCTTCCGTCCTGGCCTAGAATCCAAACCGCCATCGCTGTGGGCGTTTGGTAAAGATCGAGAATCCATCCCTCCCGGCGTTCCATTGGACACCTCTTGCTTGGTCTGAAGTTCCTGAATCTGCTTTTGAAGGTGAAGCAACATGGCGAGGAAGATACTTTCGGTCGGCGTGACGTTAGCCTGATACACGCAGGCTGCCGTGAAATACTTGGCGCCATCGAACAGTTGGTCGAGCAATTCTCGATCCTCACGCCGTAAGGCGCGATAGAAGCGCGCCCACTGCTCCCGGTTCTGTTCGAGCACCTGATTAACGGTGGGCAGAGTCCTTCCCATCTTTGAGTTCCTCCTTCACCGAAGTAATGAACCTCGGAGTCTTGATCGAAGCAAACGTGACTGGCTGGGTATTGCCGACCTCAAAGACGGAGCGGGCCAGTGCGACGAGCGATTCAAAGAACTGAATACGTTCCCCCACCCGATGGGCTGGCAGATCTGTGAAGGCCAGTACCGTGTACTGCGCCGCCAGGCCTGCCAGACTCTCCCGGCATCGGGCAAATGTGTTACGAGCTTCTTGCTCGCCCAACTCTTCATCGTAGAGGCAGTCCGGCAGGCCGGTGATGACCAATCGATGCGCGTGATGGCGGGTCATTTCACCGCCGATGTGGTGAAGGATGGTGGCAAGTTGAAAGCAGGTAAAAGCACGAGCGATGCGCAGGCGGTTGAGCAAGACGGGAGAACGGAGTTGTTTTCGTTTGGCCCATTCCGTCAGCCGATACAGATTGAAACTGTTAGCTCCATCCACGATCACCACGGTCTCACCGCAGACGAGAAAGGGTGCACAGAAAGGCAGCGCTAGGGACGATGCCCGAGATGTGCCGGCGAATAGAGTCAGGCCTGGTTTCAATTGAGAGAGCACTCGGCCAAAGGTGAAGCAGACTTCCAACTTCACTGTGGGCGCTGTGGCTGTTAATGAAAAGATTTCAGGCACGGTATCTCCGGCTCTCCAATGGTCTTAGGACAAAGAACAGTATAGGCGAATGAAAAGCGAATACAAGGGCGAGCGCAGCCTCTATTGAGAGGACTCCTAATAAGTCTCCCTAGATCAATGGGTTGTCAGTGTGTCGCTTTGATTGCTTTTTGAAAGCCGGGGTTTAAGCGAACCGTCCTAGCGTTTCTGAAGGCAATAGACCCTTTTGTTTTGCATTCAATTCAAACCCAAGAAAGAGAGAGGAGGTAACGTGTTTGTCGAACTGATGCCACTCCTCGCGGGGCGCACCGTGATGATAACGGTAGCCCGCGTGGATGACCGGACGTTGCGTGTCAACGTCATTCCAACCAAGAAAAACGAGGACGAAAACGTCGCGCTCACAACTCCGTTGAGTTATACCGGCACGCCGGAGGAACTCGATGGCGAACTGGGCAAACAGGTAGCAGGCTACGTCGAGACCTACCAGCAACTGGGAAGCACTTTGGTCCAGGTGAAGGCCGAGATGGATGCGGCTGCCAAGGCCGCGCAAGAAGAAGCCAAGCGAAAGGCCGCGGAGCGGAACAAGAAGCCGTTTGACAGCAAGTTGGAGAAGCCCGCCACACCGGTTTCCCAGGCCACTAGCCCGCCACCCGCCACAAGCATGACGCTGTTTCCGGCGACGGAGGCCATCGCTGCCGCAGAGAATTCAGGAGGTGCCTCAGCATGCTAAGCGAAACCCGTATGTCTCGGGAATTCAGTTATAACGGTGTGAGACTTCCCGACCCGAATCCCGCGATGACGCCGGAGGAAGTCCGACAATTCTATGCCACTCAATATCCGGACATCACAACGGCGTCGATCACGGGGCCGGAAGCCGAGGGCGATAAGCTGCGATACAGTTTCGCTCGGGCAATCGGGTCGAAGGGGTAGGCCATGAGCCAGAAGCGAAGAAAGGAGGACGCGAAGACGGCGGTCCTGTGCGAACTCGATCAGTTGACCCAGGACCGCCACCCACGAAACCAAAGCCTTGTAAGGAGGTTCGTGCGATGCCGAAAACTTCAAGAGTCAGTACAGATCTTGGCAAGGGCCGTCGAGGGGAACGGCCGCTGCTCCAGCGGAACGCATCTGACAGCGCCCCCAGGCTGGTTGCCGCCCCTGAGTTGATGGGAAGCGGCGACAACCTGGCACTGCCGCGGCTGAATGGTGTACCGGTCGAGCACAGCTTGTGTGCAGGTGATGAACCGTCCGTCGCGCTGGCGAAGACCTTGCTCAAGCTGGACATCGCAGTCCCGGAGGACTGGGAGAAGGCTAAGCACGATCCCACCTCCTATATTGGGCTGACACTGGGGCGCTGGATCGCGGGACACGGAGTCGAGGCTATCAAGCGGCGTTTTAATCTCACCGCCGCGATCACCAGTTGGCTCGACGATTACGCAGAGAGAGAGCCAGCAAAACCAAATGTTCTTTACCTCACCGTTGATCCGGGCAGTTCAGGCTATGTCGTGTTCAGCCCAACATTAGAGTTACTTGAGAAACCTCACGCCCAGTTACCCGCGACGTTTTTTCACCTGTTCGCTGGTGCGCTTAACAAATGGATACGGGTGTACGACTACCGAGACGCCGAAGAGCGCGTTTCGATGCTACGCGAATGGGTAGACGGTGAACCGGACGAAGATCAGTACGAAATCCCCGATGTAGAAGGTTCCATCCCGGCCTCCATGAAGCGTCGGCCACTCGGCCATCGAAGCCTGCGGGACAGAATGTCGCAGGTGAAAGGGAGAGAAGCGAAATCCCTCCTGGACGGAGCGATGGAGCTGGCGCGGATCTCCGAGCAGGCTGACCGTCCGGAGTTGACTGATGAGATGCGCGAAGAAATGGGCGACATGAACTCACCCCTGCCCGGCCTGCTTGCTGTCTTCCAGAGTGAGGATGCCATCGAGGGCTGCTTCGATGAGGAGGCTCAGGGCATGATGGAACTCACTCCCGAACCGAGTCTGATCATTCCGCTGAGGGCCGACCAACTCGGAAGTGTGCAGGCGGCATTTCGCACCCTCGGAGTTGTGTGCGACACGCTGGCAGCCGCCAGCCGGTTGATCGATCGCATGCCGGGCAATGATCAGTGGGTGATCCAAGGAGGAAACAATGGAGGCCCAGGTGAGGATAGGCGCTAACCGCCGCTTCATATTAAGAAATGCGCTGCTTGTTTACGGCGACGGTTCAGGGGCATTCGCCACCCTCCACGAGGTGCGCGGGGAAAAAGAGGGCGCACCCTACCTCGGTCCAGGACAATCGCTGACTACAGCCTTCCTACACTTGCTGGCGCGCGGCCTTGGAGTCCGAATGGCGCCAGAGATCCTGCCAGAAAACGTTCTCGCCAGAACGCCGGATTTGATCGTCTGGTGGACCCGGGCGCAGTATCGGTGCATGTTCTTTGGCGGCGGAAGCGACGAGGCCGGAAAGCTCAATGGCAGAACGTATCCGCATCCGGCGTTGGTATTCAAGATCTGGGGCCGCGATCTCTACGTGCGTGCGCTTGCGGCCGATGCCCGACCTTCGGCAGAAACACGACTCATGACGGCGCCGTACTGGAATACCGATTCTCGCGCCTGCGTATGCCAAGGGAGTATGCGGGTACCGGAGGAGGTTTCAGCGCAGTCTATTGCTGGGTGGGAGGCGGCCTTTTTCGCCTCTGAATTTACACACCCGAGTGGCGCAGTGCGTCTGACCAGCCATCCAGGTGGCTTTGCAGTTCTGTGGTCCAGTCTCGCAGACTGCAAGGGTCCCTTCCCAACGGAGTTTCTGGTCGACGCGAAGCAGACGCTGCGCGAGTTCATTGAAGGCGATGAGGAGCGTTAAAGCATCATGGATACGCACAGGATTCACGAGGAGTTGCTTCGCCGGCAGGTGCGCGTGCTCGTGGTGGGCTGCGGAGGAACGGGCAGTGCGATCGCGGCCGGGTTGCCCTATCTCCACCAGGCCATGCTGGCGTGTGGTCATCCCGAAGGTCTCCATGTCACGTTGATGGATGGCGACACCATTTCCCCCACCAATTGCGTGCGTCAGCCCTTCAGCCGGTCGGAGATCGGCCTCTACAAGGCCGTGGTGCTGGTGAACCGGATCAACATATTCTGGGGGTTGGATTGGGAGGCCGTTCCGACTCACCTAAGCGACCGGAAAGCACTTTCCCCGTCTTACGAGAATGGCATTGGGCGAACCCACATCGTAATCGGTTGCGTGGACACCCGAGCGGCACGGGCCGTGATTCGAGACGCTACAGGCAACTTCAACACTTTGGACTACTGGCTGGATATTGGCAACAACGCCGACAGCGGCCAATTCATCCTGGGTGAGCCGCTAAACCATGTCAACCGTCGAGCCCGGACACGGTTGCGCACGGTCGCCGAGTGGTTCCCCGAAATAGTGGATGCAAGTCTCGACAACGACGGATTGCCGAGTTGCAGTGCCGCAGAGGCAATTGAAAGGCAAGAGCCGTTCGTAAACCAGACGCTGGCACAACACGCCTTGGTTTTGTTGGCCCGGCTTTTCCGTTATGGAACAACGTCGTATTACGGTGGTTTTATCAATCTTGCGACCGGCGGATGCGCCCCTTTGCCCACGGATTCAGGGTTGTGGAGACAAGCTACTGAGAGGCGCCGACGCGAAAGGAAGAAACGCAAGGCAAGAATGATTCGAGCGGCTTAGGACTTGCGGAGCTGCGTCTATCGGCAACTGTCCGGATGGACGACTATGCAGCAGCTGGTGCCCGCTGCTCCTGCGTTCTGTATTTGTGTCTAAATGGGATGAGCTCTTAGCCGATCTGATTAGGAATGAGGTGTGGGCTCAAAGGCATAGGGCGATGGGACTACCGCATCCGCCGAAATAGCAGTGCCAGCGAGCAGAGCCTGCAATTTCTCCTTTTTCTGCTGCATTTCGCCGTTGCAGTCGAGAAATGCTCCTATGGCGGCTGTATCGGCGTTGACCGACCGTGCTAGATTTGCGAGCTTCGATAATTCATCAGGAGAGAACTCAGATGAGGAAGTCTTCACCTCCCCAACGACAAGTCGTGCGTCGGCGATACAGACGAAGTCGAGTTCAGCAGCGGGTCCGCTGTCCTCGTATTTCTCGAACAATGCTAAGCCAGGCGCGTAGAAGAACGAGTCGCGAGTCGGAAATGAGCGCACTGAATGAAGGGTCAGGATGACCGGAATGACACCGTGGAAGGCGATGGAGTTGCGGACCAGGGTATTTAACCGGTAGCGCCAGGGAGCTTCTACAGAAACGGACACCCCTGCGCCGCATCCGGGGCACTTATCGTTCTTTCGGACTTCGCTCACTTCTTGCCAGTAGTTTGAGCCACAGTTGTGACAATGCATGCGTACACCCTGCAGAAAAATCCCACTTTCCGTCAGCCTCTGGAGCGTTCTCGTAAGATCTTCTTCTGCGGCTTTCTGGTCGGTCGCGATCCCTTCCGGCGAATTATCTTTCCGGAAGCCTGACTGCCCCACGATGAACCTCTCGCGTTGCTCCTGGAATATCCTTCTTAGCTCTGAGAACGTGATGTCCTCGTCTGTCATGTGTTGCTGGCGAGCAAGATTCAGGACGTATCGTGCGAGCGAGTTAATGCCTTGCTTAGAATCTTCAGCAAGCTGCCTTACAACAGCCCCTGAGTGCTTAGAAAGTTTGTTGGTTATCGTCTCCAGCGCCTGTTCGTCTTTCGAGGTCCCTCGTTTAGAAAGGCGTTCGGTGATATCGCGCCAAAAACTGTGCTCAAAGAACCTCCCGGCCTGTTCAAGTCCCCCGAACAGCGATAGCAGGCCATTGGCATACCGGCCCTTTTCGGAAAGTCGAATGTGTTCATACTTTAGCCGTTGGCGTTCAGGCCCCAGGTCTTCATTTCGGTTTGCATGCATTCCGGCTCGCAACGCCGTGAGGAGTACGGAATAATCGTCAGGGACATTGAGTTCGAAAGAGCCTTCGCGCTGCATCTCACTACAAATCGAATGGTCCGCGCTTATACGAGCGTACGGATGCGCTATGAACAAACGTGCCATCTCGCGACCTCGGGGCACTTTGAACCAGACGGTTTCATTGCTGTAGAACTTGTGCTGCGGTGGGTGCTCCACACGAAGTTCCATCACCCAGACACCACTTTCCAGCGGCACCTCTGATGAAGGTGTACGCAGCAACGACTTCGAGAATGTCACCTGTTGACGTGTGGTCCGGTCTGATCCGAAGTAAAAAAGACCCGGCCATTCAAACTCAGGGTAAGGATTGGCCATTCTCTCGATTGACGGAAATTCGTTGGGCTGCAAAATAGCTGGTCGCGGTATCAGGTCTAAACCATGGGTGAGACGATCACTCGCCCCGCGAAGGTCTTCCTCGGATGTAGTAAAACTCACTAACTCAATGGTTGCAGGGTTGTTTCCGGTACGATTCGCGCGATATTGCAGGAAAAGCCGAAGTGCTCTCACGTAGTTCTCGTCATTTGTGGCTTCTGAGGATATGCATAGCGTATGCCATCCCGTCCCGTGAGAGTCGCGGAATAAGAGACCTCGGTTCCACAAGTACACCCAGGCTTGCGGATCATCGCCGATAACGAGGCAATAGTTGCGCTGAAAATCGCCGACTGCCTCTGGAAAGGGGGTCATCGCCGACGAAGCTGCGAACGGGAAAATGACCGGCTGATATGTACCAAGTTCCTCGAAAACTCTTGCCTCGGTCCAGTCCTCTTGAATTGAGATACGCTCTTGCGTATCCGAATATACCTTTGGCGCCATGTTTTCGTTAATCAGACCAAAGTTTCTCAATATCCGACGGCGATGCGGCCAGGTCCCGCCAGTTGCGGATGTTAAGAGTTTTGGCCGTGGTCCGACCCATCGCTGTTGTAAAAGAAATGGCCACACAGGATAGGTATCTGCTTGTTCATGACCGATCGTTGGATGAAACCGAGGCGGATTCCCAACTTGCTGGTTGCGGTGCGTATCAATGCGCCAAGGATGGATTTCATTCTCGATGTGTCGAGCCAGATCGGGCGGAAGTGGCGTATAGGAATAGATAAGGTCTGGATCCGCGAAGGCGAGCAACTTCCAGTAGGATTCACTGATTGTGCCTCCTGAAACTGGAATGATCGGATTGTACCGTCCGCCCCAGTGTTCATAATTGAATGTGAAGATGTCATCCAGAAGTTCGGGCGGAAGAGCGTCAAGGGACACCAAGAATGCTACGCGCCTCGGCCGAACACGCGAGTACACGGCACATGGTCTCGGCAATGCCACGCGGTCGGACACAACGCTTCCTCACCCTTTCAACTTTCCCTCGTTCGCTATTCTAGCGCCGTTTTAGTTCACTTCGCCGAATAACGCGCTTCCCGGAAACTGGTGCGCATCCAAACGCCGAACTATGGCTTAATCGTCCGCGGAACCTCGCTGTAATCCACACGGTCGCCGGTACGAGAATTCAATTCCCTGAGCCAGAGACGTCCGTTGACACCATGAACAACCCGGCCCAGAAACCCCAACTTCTCTGCCACGTTGGCACGATTCTTGCGGATGTCTTCTTTCGTAACCCTGATGTAAGCAGCCAGGAATTCATCGATGCTTCTTGCCTTGGAGAAGAGATAAGTCGCGTGCCCTGATTGCGGCGTTTCGATGACAATGACCCTTTCGAGGTCGAAGATGTATTCCTCCCGAAACAGGTAGAGCCGGCGCGCGCGCCGGCAGAGATGGCGATAATAGAAGGCATCATAATCCGGCTTCCAAGTGATTTGAGCGATCTCAAAGTCGCCAGGGACGCCCAGGTCCCAACAGAGTTTCTGTAGTTCGGTTTTTTCAACTGGTTGCCGTTCGATGCGAGCACGAATCCGGTCGAAAGCATCCGCGAACTGGCCAAACCGGTGGTGGGTCTTCCGCGCGGATTCGATCTCCTCGCTGATCTTCGGCGGTAGCTTGACCTGGAGGCGGCTAGGCAACGCAGTTTCCCACTTCAC
>JACQGE010000086.1 GCA_016199675.1 Acidobacteriota bacterium
ATGCTGATTGACGGGTCGGGGAACGTGGGCATCGGGACGGCGACGCCGGGCTCGAAGCTGGAAGTGAATGCCGGTACGGGAGGTGCAGGCATTGCGGTAAAAAATGGCGCCGGTTTTGGTCTCATGATTAATCCCTGGGATGAAGGCAGCAATGATGTGAACATTGATCCTGTATCCAGTAACGCTAACGTTCATTTCGGCCGAGACACGGCGGCCTCTAACTGGACTTTTGAAAACGGCAACGTCGGCATCGGAACGACTGCGCCCATTGAAAAGCTAGAAGTGGCGGGCAACATGAAGGCAAGCGGGAGCTTGGCGGGCGCTCAGTTCATGTCGAGTGTATCCACCGGCACTCCTCCCCTGGTGGTGAACTCGACTACCCAGGTGGCCAACCTGAACGCAAGCCTCCTCGGCGGTCTGCCAGCCAGCGCCTTCGGCGACATCACCAGCGTTACCGCAGGTACAGGACTGACCGGAGGGGCAACCACAGGGGACGCGGCGCTGGCGCTTGCACCCGCCGCTCGCGTTCGGGCGATCACGTATCTGGCAGGCTGCGATACTTGTGACGTTCTCACGGACGCGGACGATCAAAGCACGATTTTCTTCAATGTCATCGGTTCCATGACCATTGCGTCGGTAACTTGCTTCTCCGATGCCGGTGGTCCCACCATCAACCTCCGGCGCCAGGGTTCCTCTGACAGCGTTCTCAGTCCAGACCTTAATTGTTCCACTTCTGGAGAGACGAGTACCTCGTTTTCGGGGTCTGAGAACATACTGAACTTAAATGATAAGCTGGATTTCATCATGGTGAATGCTGGGGGAACAGCCAAGCGGGTCACTGTAGCCATCGAAGCGATCGTAGACTGAGGGGAGCCGCAGCATAAGCCTCTTCGCTATTCGCCTATCAAGAAAGAAACGCATGCGAGAACTCGTCAGTTCACAATATAGTGCTTTCCAATGGATAGCAGTCTGGATGCTGCTGTGCTTTGACCCTCTGCCCGCGAATGCGTTGCAGCAAGCGGTTTTTGGGGAAGAAGGCGTTGCTGAAATTCATGCCGCCGTCAACCTTTCGGATCTGGCAAGGCGCGAGGCTGGCCAGCCGCCACCGACTTCGCGGCGCAGAGTGGTTCCTTTCATGCCGATGCCTCCTCGCCCGGATGTTCCGCCAGTCGCCGCCCCCCCGGCTGCCGGTGAAGGATCCAGCGGTCCGCCCACCGCTCCATCCCTAACTCCCTCGCCAGCGCCAGCGATCGGTTTCCAGGCGCTGGGGGACGATGACACGGTGATTCCTCCCGACACGCAGGGGGCCGCCGGCCCCAATCACCTGATGGTGACGCTGAACTCACAAGTCAGGGTCCAGAATAAATCTGGCGGCATCCTCAGCACGGTGCTTCTCGATTCCTTTTGGAGCAGCACCGGGGCCACGGTGGTTTTCGATCCCAAACTGACTTACGACCCCTTCAACAATCGGTGGATTTTTGCGGCGGTCAGCAATCCGCAATCGGCCAACTCTTCGGTTCTGATAGGCGCATCACAAACGAGCGACCCCACCGGAAACTGGAACCTTTACCGGGTGGATGTGGATGCTCAAAACAGGAATTGGGCGGACTATCCCTCTTTGGGCTTCAATAAGGACTGGATTGTGGTCACCGTGAACATGTTCAGTATCGTCGCGGGTCAATACAAGAACTCCAGCCTCTATACCTTTAGAAAGGCGAATATTTATGCAGGCAATGCCGCGACTTTTAAGCTTTTTACAGACCGTAATGGTTTCACGCAAGCTCCTGCGGTGACTTACGAAAACACGCTGGGGACTCTATACCTGGTGGAATTTTGGAACGGCAACTCCGGCGGAAGTGGTTATCTGCGGCTCTCCACCATCAGTGGAGCGATTGGTTCAGAAGTCTATACAGCCGGGACTGCTTTTCCCAACACTCCGAATCCCTGGGCCTTTGGTCCGCCCGGCTACGCCGATTTTGCCCCCCAGAAAGATTCGACCCGGAAAATTCAATTAAATGATTCCCGTATTATCAATGTCGTCTATCGAAACGGTTCGCTATGGGCCGCCCAGACTGCCTTTCTTCCTGCCAATTCCCCCACGCGCGCAGCAGCTCAGTGGTGGCAGCTTGCGCCTAGCGGAACCGTGCAGCAGTTTGGGCGCGTGGACGATGCCGCAGGAACTTTCTTCTATGCCTTCCCTTCCATTGCGGTCAATACGCGCAACGACGTGCTGCTGGGGTTCTCCAGCTTTGCTTCCACGCAGTATGCTTCAGCCGGCTATGCTTTTCGGGCTGCCTCTGACCCTTCCGAGCACGATGCGTTCGGCTGTTTTATTGAAAGCCGGAGAAGCCAGCTACTACAAAACGTTCAGCGGGACGGAAAATCGCTGGGGAGATTATAGCCATACGGTTGTGGATCCAGCCAATGATCTGGATTTCTGGACGATCCAGGAATACGCCGCCAGCCCCAAATTTGCCAATGGCGATGACCGCTGGGGAACTTGGTGGGGAAAGATCGTCCCCTCATCAAAGAAACGTCGCGGGCAGCTCACGAGCAACTAGTGTCCTGAGTCAGAAATTCGTTGACAAAATCTGGCGACATTAGCCAGGATTTCGTCAGCGGTTTTGGTCCATACAAAAGGTTTCGGTTCGCGATTGTAGGTCTCCAGGTAGCTCCGGAG
>JACQGE010000094.1 GCA_016199675.1 Acidobacteriota bacterium
CGAGCAATTCAGGGCGACCTCCGCCCGGAGTATGATTTTCGCT
Source organism: Acidobacteriota bacterium (assembly GCA_016199675.1). Taxonomy (GTDB): domain Bacteria; phylum Acidobacteriota; class Terriglobia; order 2-12-FULL-54-10; family 2-12-FULL-54-10; genus JACQGE01. The sequence goes on from JACQGE010000094.1 coordinate 44, forward strand.
CCCTTCGCGTCGTAGCCCGTGGGCCGGGTCGCAAGGCCCCGGCATCGCCCGCGATTCATCTGGAGCCGGACGTAGCCGATGTGTTCCCTGATTCACAGTCAGTCAACGAGGCCCTTCGCTTTCTGATGAGGGTTGCCAAGAGCCAAATGGAAGGCTCCCGCTGACAGCCCAGCGCCCCCCCTCTGTCTTCCCATCTGCGGATCGCCTTCCGCCGCAGCGGTGGGTTTGCCCATTGCCCCCGCCGCCTCACTATCAACCGCTCCGAGGCATCTCCAATCCGGTATAATTGCCCCGACGGTAGCGGTTTCGTTTGATGCTGACCGGGACGGATTTTTGTGAATTAGGAGTTCTGTAGTACTACTCAGACAATTGGAGTTCACACATGAACGAGATTTTCTTTGAGGGCGTCAGGTGTTTCCACGATCCCCAATCTTGCTTAATCAAGCCAATAACCCTGCTGGTCGGCGAGAACAGCTCCGGAAAAACAACCTTCTTGGCGCTTAATCGAATCGCTTGGGATATTGCTGAAGGTAACTTAATTGAGGATTTTTTCAACGAGGAGCCATTCTTGTTAGGTTCCTATGACCAGATAGCATCTTACGGTGGAGGAAGAGCTGGGCGAGTGAAATCATTTGTAATAGGTATTCAAGTTCAGGTGAGGCTAAAGGCAAACGCCAGTCAGTTGTTTGCCGACCATGCAAGAATCAGCGCTCGATTTGGCCCTCTAGGGCTGGACCAATGGACCTTTGAATGCGGCAAGTTTTCGATAGTGGCAAAGCAGGAAGCCAAAAGCCCTCGCTTGGATGTCACCGTTAAAACGCCGAGAGGGACTTTGGCTGGCGAGGACATGCGGTTCGCATTTCCCTTTGGGATAAGTCGCCTACTCCCTATTTTTAGTTATTTCCTTTCGGGAAGATTTCCCAAATCCGTAGAGACTTCCGAACAACAGAAAGTTATCCTTTCAGGGGCTGAATCAGAAGAATTGCGGAATATATCGGTTCAACTTTCGCGGTCTCTTGGCCCGCGCCCATTTGCTTTTGCTCCAATACGCACCCGGCCTTTGAGGACTTACAACCCACTTAAAGAGGTTCCCAAACCAGAAGGTTCTCACGTGCCAATGGTGCTGGCGAAGACTTTCCTCGATAAATCGGAAGGCAGTGAAAGATTGCGCGATGCTCTCGTTTCGTTTGGAAAATCCTCTGGCCTTTTCAAGGATGTGGAGGTCAAACGGAAGGGCCGCAAAGAAAGTGACCCATTCCAAATTGGCATAAAAACTATAGGCCCAGCCGTCAATCTAGTTGACGTTGGATACGGTGTTAGTCAGGTCTTGCCGATAATTGTTGACGTTTTTCAGTATCCCGAAGCCAGCAGTTTCTTGCTTCAACAACCTGAAGTCCATCTGCACCCTAAAGCCCAGGCGGAGTTGGCCTCTTTTCTAGCCTCATTAGCCAAGACGCAAGGTAAGCGTTTCGTTATTGAAACTCACAGCGATTATCTAATCGACCGAATACGAATGGACATTCGAGACAAGAAAGGCATCAGCCGAGACGATGTAGCCATCTTGTATTTTGAAAGGTCGCGAACCGGACCGACAATTCATTCGCTAGATATAGATGAGAACGGAAACATCACTAATGCCCCCCCGACGTACCGGCAGTTCTTCCTTCAAGAAGAGCGCCGGATGCTTGGAATGTGACGATGTGTCTGATAGTAGATACCAATTTGGCGAGTTTGGTTTTTGGTAACCCTGTTCAAAATGATTTCCGCCCAATAATCGATTGGCTGACGTCCACCAAGAAGATTGGAAAACTTGTTGTTGGAGGACAGCTTTCCGGCGAACTTGACAAAGTCAATTCTGTACGCCGGTTTATTAGGGGGTTAGAACAGGCAGGTAGAGTAAGGATGATACCTAATGAGGAAACTCAGGATGAAACAACTAGGATTAGTGACCGCTGCGAGTCTGACGACCCACACATAATCGCATTGGCTAGACTTAGTGGAGCGCGTATTCTGTGTTCGCTGGATATCGCCTTGCATAGGGATTTCACGAACTCTAGCCTGATAACGGCTCCGCGAGGCCACATTTACCAGAACGCGGGGCATTCCGACTTGCTTCGATTTCATGGTCATACCAGGGCATGCAAGAAAAGCATGAGCGGAAATTGATCTGTTAGCGGCGCCGTGGGTTCGTTTGCATAAATTGCACCACAAGCCCACGGTGAAATAGGACTTTTCGCCGTGGTTACCAACGCTGAAACCCATCCGAGCCGCGACCGTAAGGGAGCGGTGATCTTCCTGCTGCCACCCCGCTTGCTGACGCGCGCGGCTCTGACTATACACAAACTGTGAAAATGCCCCTACTCGGCGAGCAGAGCAAACGCCTCCCGCGCCGTCTCTAGTGTAGTTTCCACATCCCGATCCGTATGCGCGGCGGAGACAAAGGCCGTTTCGAACTGCGAGGGAGGCAACAAAATCCCCCGCTCCAGCATGGCCCGGAAAAAGGCGGCGAAGCGTTCGCGGTCGGCGGCAGAGGCGGTTTCAAAGTCTACGACCGGGCCCGACGTGAAAAAGAGGGTGAACATGGAGCCGACCCGGTTCAGGCAAACCGGCACTTTGGCTTTGCGCGCGGCTTCTACAAGCCCCTCGGCTAAGCGGCGAGTTCTGGTTTCGAGCTCAGAATAGATATTCGTCCGCCGGCCCAATTCCTCCAATACAGCGACCCCTGCGGCCACCGCCAGCGGGTTTCCCGCCAGCGTTCCTGCCTGATAAACCGGCCCCTCCGGGGCGACGGTATCCATAATTTCCGCCCGGCCTCCGTAGGCTCCAACGGGGAGTCCGCCCCCGATGATTTTTCCCAATGTGGTCAGATCGGGCCGGATGCCGTAGAGTTCCTGAGCGCCACCGCGCGCCACGCGAAAGCCAGTCATGACTTCGTCGAAGATCAACAGTGCCCCGTTGCGCGCCGTCACTTCCCGGAGGGTCTGCAGAAACCCTTCTTTGGGAGGCACGCAGCCCATGTTGCCAGCCACAGGCTCCACAATCACAGCGGCGATCTTGCCGGGATGCTGGACAAAAACCTTCTGCACCGCCTCCGCATCGTTGAAAGGCACAGCCAAAGTCAACGCGGCAAATTCCGGCGGGACCCCTGCCGACTCCGGCAAGGCGAACGTGGCCACCCCCGAGCCTGCTTTGACCAGCAGAGAGTCCACGTGGCCGTGATAGCAGCCGATGAATTTAACCACCAAATTTCTCCGCGTATACCCGCGCGCCAGGCGGATGGCGCTCATGGTGGCTTCCGTGCCGGAGTTGACCAGCCGTACTTTCTCAATGGAAGGGACGGCCTCAGTGATGAGCTGGGCCAGGCGGACTTCGGCTTCGGTCGTCAGCCCAAAGGCGGTGCCGCGCTCTAAGGCTTGATGTACAGCGCGCTCCACGTCCGTATGCGCGTGGCCCAGCAGCAGCGGCCCCCAGGCCCCAATATAATCAATGTAGTATTTCCCATCCGCGTCGGTGATCTGCGAGCCACGCCCGCGCGCAGCAATCAGCGGGAGCGCGCCGACGGCACGAAACGCCCGCACCGGGGAATTGACGCCTCCGGGGATCAGTTGCTTGGCTCGTTCCACGATTTCCTGGGAGTGGCTTCGTTTTGCGGGAGTGCTCATCGGAGTTTATAGCATTTGTCTAGTCGTCGTATAGCTCTCTTAACCTTGGTGAGCTAGCCCCGGAAGGGGCGTTAGAATCTAGTGTCCTGAGTCAGAAATTCGTTGACAAAATCTGGCGACATTAGCCAGGATTTCGTCAGCGGTTTTGGTCCATACAAAAGGTTTCGGTTCGCGATTGTAGGTCTCCAGGTAGCTCCGGAG
>JACQGE010000087.1 GCA_016199675.1 Acidobacteriota bacterium
AATTCATAATTATTATGTATTTCATAAAGAATATTTATAATATTTTCAGAAGTCGGCAGCTTGAGTTGCTCGCCCATTTTCGATAAGCTAAAAACGTGGGATGCACCTGTGCTATTGTAGCGTATCTGCCGGGTCACCTGGCAGAATTCATGAATCGGCTTCGCCAGCGATTGAACCCCGCTTATGCAACGTGGCTAGCCCATGTATCTATCTTACCTCCTCGTCCGTTGAATGCTTCGCCGGAAGAAGCGCTGACTCTAATCCGCGAAAAATGTTTCTCTTTTGAGCCTTTTGAAGCTTCGCTGGACGGTGTTTCCACCTTCTGGCCAGTGAATGGCGTTGTCTATATGTCCTTTTCGGCTGGTTCCAGGCGCTTGATTGAGTTGCACGAATTGCTGAATCAGGATTGCCTTCGGTATCAAGAACCCTATCCTTATATCCCCCATGTAACGGCCGCCCAGGAATTGGATGAGGCAGGAGCGCACGCGGTGCTGAAGGAAGTTTCCCGCGAATGGGCGGATTATCAAGGAGAGACTTCCTTCCGGATCGAATCGCTTTCCCTGGTCCAGCAAGCTCCCCTGAATCAGTGGATCGATTTGGCTCCGATTCCCTTGGGGAGCCTGCTGGCTCATCCCCGCCCTTAAGAAAAATCCCCGTATCCTTTCGGACAATCCCTACATTTTGATATGTTTTTAAACCAGCTACGATAACTGGCGTTTTTTTGATTTTTTCTTATCAAATTTTTCACATTTTTCTTGACAAGCCATTGAACCTACCTTAGGGTAATGGGTGGTTTTTAGTGGAATAAAGTAGAAAATTTTGGATCACTAAGAACGGATAGTCTCTGGGGGGGAAATGCTGCGTGGAAATTATCCAGCGCGGATTGATGACAAAGGTCGCCTAAAAATCCCCGTACCCTTCAAGCAGGAACTAGAAAAAAGTTATGGCAGCCAGTTTTATATAACCAGCCTGGAAGGGCAGCAGGCGCTGATCTATCCCTTTGAAGAGTGGTCCAAGATCGAAGAAAAACTGGCGCGTGGCCCCAGTCTCAATAAGACCCGGCGCAAGCTCCTCCAGCGGGCGAATTACTATGGCCAAATTGTTCAGTGGGACAAGCAAGGGCGCGTGCTGATTCCGGCGGTGCTGCGGGAAGAAGCGGAAATCAAAGGAGAGGTGGCTGTATTGGGCAACTTGAGCTACCTGGAAGTCTGGAACAATGAGCGGTTCCTCGAGGAGATTCGCAATAACCCAATCACCACCGAAGACGAGCGGATTTTGGATGAATTGGGGATTTAATCCGGCAGAAAGTGGAGGAAAAGCGCCCTGGGGGCAGCCGATTTTGCGCTGGTCCCAGAATTTGTTCTTAAAGGTTCGCCATGCACATCCCCGTTTTGCAAGGGGAAACCATCGAGTGGCTGGCCATCCGGCCCGGGGGCATTTATGTGGATGCCACAGTCGGGGGGGGCGGTCATGCCAGACACATTTTGGAAAGTTTGACCACAGGTCGTTTGATCGCTTTGGATCAGGATCCTGTGGCTATCGAGATCGCTCGGGAAAATCTGTACGCGCACCGGCACCATCTCATGTTCATCCAGGAAAATTTTGCTCACCTGTCCCAGCTCTTGCGCCAGATCGGAGTAACTGTGGTGGACGGGATACTGGCTGACCTCGGCCTTTCACAGATTCAAATTGATCTTCCAGAGCGAGGGTTCAGCCTGAAGGCAGCCGGTCCTTTGGACATGCGGATGAATCCAAAGGACCGGCTGACTGCGGAGGAAATCGTAAATCACTACGGCGAGCGTGACCTGGCCGCTTTGATTTACCAATTTGGAGAAGAAAGGAGGTCGCAGAGAATCGCCAGAGCAATTGTCCGGGCGCGGCCAATTCGGAACACGGTACAGTTGGCCAATGTGATCGCAGCCTGCTTGGGGAGCAGGCGGGCCGCGTCCCGGACAATTAGAAAGCGCATTCATCCTGCGACGCAAACCTTTCAAGCTCTCCGCATCGCGGTGAACCGCGAGTTGGAATCACTGGAACAGTTTCTGGAGGCTGTGCCCGAATGCCTCGCTCCCGGTGGGCGGCTGGTCGTCATCAGTTTTCATTCGCTAGAAGATCGGTTGGTGAAGCAATCATTTCGAAAGTGGGATCGGGAAGGACGGATGCGGAATTTGACGCGCCATGTGGTGAAGCCCACGCGAGAAGAAATCCGGGCTAATCCTAGGTCGCGCAGCGCCCGCCTGCGTGCGGCGGAACGGCTGGCCGCCTCCGAATCATGAAGGCTAAATTCGTGCCGCGCGCGCGAGCTAGCCGGCCATTTAGGGTAGGGAAAATAAAGTTCGATTTTATTGAAGCGAGGGGCTGCCAGGATGGAAATCTACTACGTAAAGCCGATTCGAAATTCCCGTCGAGCGCCTGCAACAGGCCCGCCGGAGGTCCGGCAATATCTCCGGATGGTCGCATGCGCGATCCTTCTGTTTGGGGCTGGCTTCTGGCTGGCTTGGCACCGATTCCAGGGAGTGCAGGAAGGATACCGCTTGGAACTACTCCAGCAGGAAAAACAGGAGATTTTGGAGGCCAACCGCAAACTGCGCCTGGAAGAAGCCGCCTTGGGCGATCCGATGCGGGTGGAGGCGATTGCCCGCAACGAATTGGGAATGATGACGCTTTCGCCGCACCAGATTTTCCCGGGAGTCGAAACTCCGGCCATGGCCGAGACGCCGGTTCTGGCGCAGACTCGCCGTCCAGCAGGGCCGCTCCCCACCCAGGCTAATAAAATAGCCCTGGCTGTGCCGTAATCCGAGCCGCGATGCGGCAACTGACCGCGATGAGGAGAGGGAACCTATGGGCAAAGAGACTGCCTCAATTTCCAGGCGCCGGTTCCTCATCGTGCCCATTCTGCTGGGTCTTTGGACTCTTTTGATTTTTGCCCGCCTGATTTTTTTACAAGTCTTCCAATATGATTCGTTCACCCGTCAGGCCCGCCGCCAGCAAGAACGTACAGTCGAGGTAAGTCCGGCGCGTGGTGTGATCTACGACCGCAATCACAGCCCGCTCGCCATCAGCGTGGAAGTGGATTCGGTGTTTGCGGTTCCCGGCGAAATTGACAATCCCAGAGCTGCGGCCAAACTCCTGGCCCCGGTGCTGCAAATGAGGGCCGCGGCAATTCAGGAGCAGTTGCAAGGCTCTTCCTCGTTCCGTTGGGTGAAGCGGAAAATTTCAGCGAAGGAAGCGGATCGCATCCGGCAGCTCAATTTGTCGGGAATTTATTTCCAGAAGGAAACGAAGCGCTTCTATCCGAAGCGCGAGTTGGCGGCGCATGTGCTCGGCCATGTCGGCATAGATGACCAGGGGCTGGCGGGGATCGAATTGAAGTACGATGAACGACTCCGGGGCCGTTCCGGAAAATTATTGATCGAGCGGGATGCCCGGCAACGTGGCTTCCGCCGCGCGGGTCGTCCGCCGGAGCCGGGAGAGAACCTGGTTCTGACGCTCGATGAAAATATTCAGCACATCGCCGAACAGGAGTTGGCGTCCGCCATCTCAAAGACCAGAGCGATTGCGGGCACCGTCATCATTCAGGACCCTCACACCGGGGAAATGCTGGCTCTGGCCAATCAGCCGACCTTTAATCCCAATCGTTATGTCGGCGCCAATTCAGAAGCGCTACGGAATTGGGGCGTCAGCTCGGCGTATGAACCCGGCTCGACTTTCAAGATCATTACGCTGGCGGCGGCGCTGGAAGAAAAATTAGCCGACCCGGAAGAACGGATTGATTGCCAGATGGGTTCCATTGTGCTGGCAGGGCATACCATTCGGGATCACAAGCCGTTTGGCATCCTGAGCGTTCAAGAAGTTTTTCAATATTCCAGCGACGTAGGAGCGATCAAGCTGGCATTGCGAGTCGGCAACGATGGTCTGTACCGGTACCTTCGAACGTTCGGTTTCGGCGTTCCCACGGGGATTGAGTTGCCCGGTGAGGCCAGCGGCCTAACAAAGCCTCCCGAGCGCTGGTCGAAGATTTCGATTGGAGCCATTGCCATGGGCCAGGAAATCGGCGTGACCCCACTTCAAATGGTGACCGCCGCCTCCGCCGTTGCCAACGGGGGCTGGTTGGTCCGACCCCGTATTGTTCAGAATCCGAGCCGCGGCCGTGGAGAAGCGGACCCACAGAGGAAAGAGAATTTCTCCAATGGATCAGCAAGACGCATCCTCAGCCCGGAAACAGCATCTCTATTGCAGCGAATGATGGCTCAAGTGGTCATGGCTGGGACTGGAAAGATGGCCCAACCGGAAGGCTACACGGCGGCGGGTAAAACCGGCACGGCGCAGAAAATAGACCCCGAGACAAGGCGCTATTCGACGGCGAACTTTGTGGCGTCTTTTGTGGGCTTCGCCCCGGTGGACTCACCCCAGTTGACCATTCTCGTCGTCCTGGATTCTCCTCGCGGCCAATATCATGGCGGGGATGTAGCGGCTCCAATTTTTAAGCGCATCGCCGAACAGGTGCTGGCTTACCGGAATTTGCCCGCCATTATTCCGCCGAAACGTTCGGTTGCCTTGGCTTCCAGAAAGGAGCCAGCCATGCCTCCGCTTCCCGCGAGACCTCCCGACAAACCACCCACACGGCTGGTCAGCCTGGATGCGGAGGTGATCGTGCCGAATTTTCTGGGGAAGACCGTTCGCGCTGTCACAGAGGAAATTCTGGCGGGTCATCTGGCGGTGCAATTGATTGGCAGCGGCATCGCCTATAGCCAGAAGCCTCTACCGGGTGCTCTCCTGCCCGAAGGACAAAAAGTACAGATTTGGTTTCGAGTCGGCCAGACGGAGGGAGCAAAGTTGCCTTTGCAGAAGCCATCTGCAAATCAACCGGAGGCAGGACCTAATGCGCCAAATACTTCTCCGCTAGCTAGCGGGTAAAGACGAGACATCTCAACCGGAAGCGGCCAGGATTGTTGCGAAAAACGGATATAATAAGATTCAGGGCGGCAGGAATGGCTAATCGGCTGACAGCGCGTGCCGGTGGAGTCGGCAGCGACAGAAAGTTCATCCGGCCCTTCCCGATCGGCTACCCAAGAGCATGACACTCGAACAATTGTTTGAGCGGGTTCCTGAAGCTCGCTTTTTCTCGGACCCGGAGCAGGTTATTCAGGGTCTGGAATATCACTCCCAGCGAATTTCACCAGGGCAAGTTTTTTTTGCAATTCGCGGTTGGAAGCAGGACGGGACGCGGTTTATTCCGGAGGCGGTCGCTCGCGGGGCCGTTGCGATTGTTTCCGAATCCCCGCCGGAATCCTTTTCGGGGATGAAGGCGCCAACTTGGGTCCAAGTGCCGAACGCCCGCCGGGCGCTAGCGTTGGCCGCGAACCAGTTCTATGAGTATCCCTCCCGACAACTTCGCTTGGTGGGCGTTACCGGAACGAATGGCAAGACAACCGTGGCCTTTCTGGTGGCTTCCATTCTGAAAACGGCCGGTTGGAAACCGGCCTTATTGGGCACAATCGGTTATTCGCTGACCTATGGTGAAACCCAATCGCATCGCCCGGCTCCCAACACCACGCCGGAATCCCTCGACCTGCAGCGGATGTTGCGGGAGGTAGTGAATGCCGGAGGCCGCGCGGCGGCGATGGAAGTTTCTTCGCATTCGCTCTCCCTGGACCGAATTACAGGCTGCAGCTTCCACACGGCTGTTTTGACCAATTTCGCGCGAGACCATCTGGATTTCCACGGGGACCTGGAAAACTATTACGCTGCCAAAGAAAAGTTGTTTCTGGCTTCGGAAGAAACACCGGCTCCCGCCTTCGCTGTCCTGAATGCTGATGATCCGCGCTGTTCGATGTTGCGAGGCAAGATCGGCAGCCCGGTAGTGACCTATGCGGTGGAGGCAGAGGCGGATGTGGCCGTCCGAAAATGGAAAGCCACGCGGGAAGGGCTGGAGTTTATGGCATCCACTCCCGCCGGTTCTATCGAAGTGCGCTCGCCATTGCTGGGTCACCATAATCTTTACAATTTGCTGGCTGCCGTCTCGGTCGCCCTCACTTTGGAAGTTTCTTTGGAGGAAATTCAACAGGGTGTTCTTCCGTTGCGGGTGCCAGGACGCATGGAAACGATCAATCTGGGCCAGCCGTTTTCTGTCATTGTGGATTATGCCCACACGGACGAAGCCCTGCGCAACCTGGTCGCCTCCGCCCGCCCCTTGGCAGGAGAGGGCCGTCTGATCCTGGTCTTCGGTTGTGGCGGAGACCGCGACCGGACGAAACGGCCCTTGATGGGCATGGCCGCCAGCGCATGCGACCTCAGCGTGCTGACTTCGGATAACCCCCGCTCCGAAGACCCTTTGCAGATCATGAATGATGTGATGGTGGGCTTGCAGAAAGCGAATGCAAATTACGTGGTGGAGTTGGATCGTCGGCAGGCCATTGCCCGCGCTTTCCGGGAAGCCCATGCCGGGGATGTGGTTTTACTAGCGGGTAAAGGACATGAGAGCATTCAGATCATTGGAGAGCAGCAAATTCCTTTCGATGATCGCGAAGTCGCGCGCGACGTTCTGCGAGAACTGGGTTTCGATGCTCCATCCGAGCCGCGACCCTCGTAATGCTGCTTTCGAGCCCCGAAGGGGCGAAAGACAATTGGCGCATCTTTAGCGCATCTATGGAACTGACCCTCGGCGGAATTACTCAGATTCTAGAAATGGAACTACCCCCTTTCCCCGAACTGCGCGTTCGCGGCTATTCCATAGATTCGCGGACCCTCCAACCGGGAGATTTGTTTTTCGCCCTGCCAGGAAAGAGAGTGGACGGGCACGAGTTTGTGAGCGCGGCTCTGGCAGCAGGCGCGTCGGCGGCTGTAGTGGAGGCGTCACGCCAGGCCGAGTTTCCGGCACTGTTGCGCTCCAAACTCCTGGCAGTCCCGGAACCATTGAGCGCCCTTCAGAAATTAGCGGCTGCAGTGCGCCGCCGCTGGGGAGGGCTGGTGATTGCTGTCACGGGAAGCACGGGTAAGACGACGACCAAGCAGATGATTGCTGCCCTGCTGGAGACCCGATTTCGCGTCATCCAGAATGAGGGGAACCTGAACAACCATATTGGCCTTCCGCTTTCGCTCTTGCGTTTGGATCCGGCGGCCGAAGTGGGGGTCTTTGAGCTGGCCATGTCTGCTCCGGGGGAAATTCGTTTCCTGGCGAATTTGGCGGCTCCCGACTTGGTAGTAGTGACCAACGTAGCTCCAGTGCATCTGGAATTCTTCCCCGACGTGGAAGCAATTGCGCGGGCCAAGTTTGAACTGATCGAAACTTTGGGTGAACAAGCCTGGGCAGTGCTGAATGCGGACGACCCTCGCGTCTCAGCCTTTGGCGCTCGGATACCGGGGCGAGTCTTGTATTTTGGGATGACCCATTCCGCTCATTTCCGGGCGCAAGGGTTGACGCCGAACAGCACCGGCGGATTCCTATTCACGCTTCCCCCACAGCCTTATTGCGCGCAGCCTCTGGGTGTGATCTGGAAAGGGAAACTTCCGCCGGCGGTACCGGCAGCCGAGGAGCTTTTCGAGACTCGTTTTCATCTTTGCCTGCTAGGACGGCACAATGTGCTCAATCTGTTGGCGGCTCTGGCTGCCTGTTACGCGTTGGGAATCCCGCCCTCTAGCCTGACGGCTGCGGTGGATCGCCTGCGTCCTGCCCCGCTCCGTGGCGAGGTGGTGCGGCTGGCCAATGGAGCGCTGGTGGTGAATGATTGCTACAACTCAAATCCGGAAGCCCTGGAAGCGGCGCTAGCGGCGGTAGCCTCTCTGCCTGCGCAGCGACGGATTGCGGTGCTCGGCGGGATGATGGAACTAGGTCCTACGTCCGAAACCTTGCACTACCGCTGCGGCCAGCGCGTGGGAGAATTAGGCTTTCAGTTTTTGATCGCCATCGGAGAAGCGGCGCGGCCTTTGGCCGAGGGAGCGCGCGGCGCCGGCCTGCACCCCGAAAATTTGATGCATCTCAACTCGCCGGAAGAAGCCGGCGCGCAGTTGCGGGAAATGTTGCAGCCAGGCGACGTGGTTTTGCTTAAAGCATCCCGATCTGTGCGCTTGGAGAAAGTTTGGGACTGCTTGCAATCCCTGCGACCGGAAGGGAGCGGCCACCCAGCGCGAAAGGCATAATTCATTGCTTTACTACCTGTTTTACGAGCAACTGTTTGAATATTTCAGCCCCTTCCGGGTCTTCCGCTACCTGACTTTCCGAACGGCATTTGCCAGCATCACCGCGCTGTTGATTTGTCTGGTGCTCGGTCCGTGGTTGATCGCCCGTCTCAAGG
>JACQGE010000088.1 GCA_016199675.1 Acidobacteriota bacterium
ACCTGGAGACCTACAATCGCGAACCGAAACCTTTTGTATGGACCAAAACCGCTGACGAAATCCTGGCTAATGTCGCCAGATTTTGTCAACGAATTTCTGACTCAGGACACTAGGTTCTACCGCCCCCTGCGGGGCTGGGTGCGCTGCTATACACCAATGGTAAAAGTGGCCTAGAAGCTAGGAGTCGGAAGTCAGAAGGCTGTCTTTACTCGTCCAGGAATTCCCGCAATTCTTCTTCCGAGACCGCTCCTTCGCGGATCAACCTCCATTTCGGGACGGTTACATCCACCGTGGTGGCGATCCGATGATCTTGGATGGGGCCATCGACAATCAGCGAGAGATGATTGCCGAGCGCGGCGAGCACCTCGCTAGCCTCGGAACAGGTAGGGTGGCCGGAGACATTAGCGCTGGTGGCAATCAGGGGCATTCCGAACTGTGCCAGCAAACGGAGGGCGATGGAAGAGGCTGGCTGCCGGACCGCGAGCCGACCGGTGTTACCCGTCAATTTCAATGGGACGCACGCGGAGGCTTCGATGATGATCGTGAGCGGGCCTGGCCAATATCGGTGTGCCAGAAGGTAAAAGCGAGAGGGAAGGCCTTTGGCCAGTTCGACCACCTGTTCAACCGACTCGACAAACAAAGGCAAAGAACGATCCCAGGGGCGGCTTTTGGCTTGAAACACCTTTTCCACAGCCGATAAATTGAAGGGGTCGGCCGTCAGGCAATACAACGTGTCGGTAGGAATGGCGATTAATTCCCCCCGGCGGATGGCGTTCACAGCATAAGCAATCTTCTCTTCTTCCGGCTCAGCGCCTTGAATGGGAATGATTTCGGCCATTCTTTCTCCTGCCCGAAGCGAGACTAACATGGGCTGTCTTGGGGGGTCAACCCAGCTCTTCTCAAAAGGGAGTAGTCAGGCAACGGCCTTGGGGACAACATCCGAGCGGATGTGCCCGTCACGCGAACCGCTTCGAAGCAGCCTTACCGGATAAATAGCGAATTTTTCTGGGTTGGCAACTAAGAAGAACGAACTCATCCTCCGAATTCGCCGACCTGCCCTCCCCGGCTGACCTCCCCCTCTGACTCCGCTTCTTTGGAGGCTTCTGTGTAGGCAGGCGTGGGAGCCACAGCCGCAGGTTTTTGCTGTTCCAAAGCGCGCCGGGCTAGACGGTTGCTTTCCGCCAGGGATGCTTCATAGCCTCGGCTCGTATAATAAATCCTTTTCTGAAAGAATTCCGTGACCGCCCGCCGTGCATTTTCCTCCAAGGTGATTGCAGAGCTTCTCAAATATCTCCACAGATGTTTCTCCGCCAAAATCAATGCCAGAACGGTTTGTCCCAGTGGAATGCCTTCTGCGAAACGCAGCTTGCCGGAATCCTCTCCGGCGTTTTGGAGGGCGGATTCATCTTTCGAGTCCAGCCAGGGGATCAGGTCACGATAGATCATTTCCAACCGCTGGACCATTTCTTCGTCGGTCAAACGGCGATAGTGGCTGGTACCCAGGTTGCTCTTTAATTCGGGCACTAGCATGCTGACCAGTTGTCGAGATTGCTTCTGTAACAAGAGGATGAAGTCTGTAGTATTCATGGCAGTTCTCTCCCTTTTTTGGAGCTAGCACCTTCTGCAGTCCACTATACTCTTCTCTCCGCTGTTCTGTAAACCTGAGAGGGAACTGGGCAGCGAGACAACCAGAAACGCGCTAACCAGGATGGTCAGTTTTGCCAGCCACCAAGTCCACAGCATGCGGCAAGACAGGGAAGATGGCCTTCAGAGAATCTACCGCCCCCTGCGGGTTTCCCGGAAGGTTAATGATAAGGGAACTGCCGCTCAGACCCGCCACTGAGCGGGAGAGAATTGCGGTAGGCGCAGACCGAAAACCCTCGCGGCGCATTTGCTCCGTCAGGCCGGGAATCTCGCGGGTGATAACTTTTCTGGTCGCCTCAGGAGTCACATCCCGGGAAGAAAGGCCGGTGCCGCCGACCGTGAAGACCACTGCCACTCCGTGGGAGCATAATTCTCGTAACGTGGCGGCAATCACTGCCAGATCATCGGCGACGATCCGGTTTTCTACTGTCGTCCAGCCGTTTTGCCTCAGGAACTCCGCCACCGCAGGGCCGGAACGGTCTATTCGCTGCCCAGCGAATACCGAGTCGCTGACGGTAAGGATGGCCGCGCGCGCGGTTGGAGAAATATCAGTCGGAGGCATCTCGGTTCTGCTCGTCCACAAGCCGGAGGGCCTCCATTAGAAGCCCTTGCGTCGAACGAGTCGTCGTTTGCCGGTCAGACCGGGAGTTGAAGTCAATTTCAAAGGTCCCATCCGCCCATCCAGCTACTTGGTACACTGCATCATCTCCCACAATGGAACCGCATTCCGCATGACGGATTTGCCCTTCGGAGAAAAACATCCGGCAGTCTTTTTCGCCTTGGGTCAGCGTCAGCAGGCAAGTTTTTTGGCCTAGCTCCAACGACTGCAACAGGTCAATCAAATTCATCTCAGAAAGCCGTCCGCGGATCACCCCTTCGGCAGGCGCTTGCCTCTGCATCTTTTCCCAGGCGATTTTCTCCAGAACTTTTTGGGTTCTGGACGCCAGATCTTTAACGTAAAAAGGTTTGACGAAAAACTCTTCCACCACATCGGCCATGGGCCGCAGCTTTTCGTCAATGTCCGACTTGATGGCAACCAAGATCACCCGAATCCCTTGGGTTGCCGGAATTTCCTTTAATTTCCGAATCAACTGGCTGCCGTCCAAGCCTGGCATTCGATAGTCGCAGATGACCAAGTCGGGCGGTTTCTGTATGCACAGGAGCAGAGCGTCCGTGGAGTCTGTACAGGCAGCAATTTCAGCCAACGGCTCCACAGCGCGGCGCATCAGGTCCACGATGAGTGGATTATCATCCACCAGCAGCACCCTAGTCTCGCTTTTAGCCACGCCCACTCCTTCCGCTCGGTTCTTTCGGGGCCTGCGAGCGAAGATAGGCTCCGCTCTTGCCGCCGCTTTTTTCCAAGAGGCAAATATCAGTGATTGTCATCGCCTTGTCAACGGCCTTGCACATATCATAGATCGTCAGTGCTGCTATGCTGACCGCTGCCAGCGCTTCCATTTCGACGCCGGTAACGGCGCGGGTGGCC
This sequence comes from Acidobacteriota bacterium, assembly GCA_016199675.1. GTDB lineage: Bacteria > Acidobacteriota > Terriglobia > 2-12-FULL-54-10 > 2-12-FULL-54-10 > JACQGE01. Next base: position 3,131 of record JACQGE010000088.1, read on the forward strand.
ACGCTGGATTCGATTTCGACGCCCTTCGATGCCAACCGCACCTGGACATCCACGTGTGTCAAAGGAAGCGGATGACAAAGGGGGATCAGAGTGGCTGTCTGTTTAGCTGCCGCAATCCCGGCAATGCGGGCAATCTCCACCGGGTTCCCTTTCGGATTCCGGGACAGCGAGCGGAGAAGTTGCGGAGACATTTTGACAAAGCCGCGGGCGCGCGCCCGCCGCGCTGTGGCCCGCTTCGCGCTGACATCCACCATTCGCACAGAACCATTTTGGTTGAAGTGGGAAAGTTTAGTCATTCGATTTTCCTGCCCTTGAACGCCGACTCAGCGAGGCAGCACGGAAACCCACTCTCCTGCTGAGATTTCTGCGGTCTCCTCCGGAATGACCAGATAGCAGTTGGCCCGATTCAGACTCGGCAGATCACCGGAACCTCTCCATTCTACCGGAGAAACGACTGGATTGTGATAGCTGCCTTCCAAAACTCCCGGCAAGAACGCTGTCAATCCGGCTTTCCGCTGCAAATTTTTCGCCAGCCGCGCTCGCAAAAAAGTCAAAGGAGCTGCCGATTCTCCAGCCAAGAGCGCCAGGGCCGGGCGGACAAAAAGTTCAAAGGTGACCATCGTGGAGAGAGGGTTTCCTGGCAACCCGAAGAAGAAGGTTCCTTTGGCGCGGCCAAAGACCAGCGGTCTGCCAGGCTGAATGGCCACGCCGTCAAAGAAAATTTCTGCCCCCAAGTCCGCAAGCACCTTTTCGACCAGATCGAATTTACCCATAGAAACACCGCCGCTCAGCAACAACAAATCCGACTGCAATCCCACGGCAATCATCTCGTGGAGCCGGTCCTCACGATCCGGAGCAATCCCCAGCGGTACAGGAATTGCGTGCGCGGACGCCACCTGCGCCTGGAGGGAATAACTATTGCTATTGCGGATTTGATAAGGCCCCGGCGTTTCGCCCAACTCAACCACTTCATCTCCAGTAGGCAAAATAGCAACCTGTGGCTGACGGCATACCGAGACCGTCTGCTTGCCCACGGCGGCCATCATGGCGATCTCCCCGTAACCGATTCTCTTTCCTTTTGGTAGAAGCAGGTCACCTTGCCGGGCCTCGCTTCCCTGCCCTACCAGGTTTTCACCCAGAGCCACTCCCCGCTGGACCTCGATCATTTTCTCTCGTTGGCCTTTCTGTTCGCGGGTATATTCGACCATGACCACGGCATCGGCGCCTTGCGGGAGCGGCGCGCCGGTCATGATCTCTACGCATTCCATCTTACCGACGCTTCCGGCAAAGGCAGAACCGGCCTTGACCTGCCCTATCAAACGCAATTGTGCAGGCACGTGCGCCAGATCAGCAGATCGAACTGCATAGCCGTCCCGCGTGGCGCGGGAGAAGGGAGGGAAATCACGGTCGGCATGGACCGGCTCCGCCAAGACCCGTCCCAGGCTATCCATCAAAGAAACTGTTTCTGGTTTCGGTTGTGAAAACCTGCTGTGCAGGATTTGTTCGATAACCGTTTCCCGCGCGGATTGGAAGTTTAGGATTGCCACGGTTTCTTGTGCGGGGCTTAGAAAAGAATCCCACACGTGCTCGCACGTGTGGGGCACCCGCACCCGCGCCCTTTCTTCATCCGCGTATCGTACTCAGTGCTTGCCTGTGCCACCCAGCCCCTTTTTCGGCACGGCTGAAGCCGTGCCCTGACGAATCATATGAAATTACATTTTTTAGAGATGACTTCTACGGCGAAAGCAGCGGGGCGGGCAGCAGTTTTTCCAGGCGCGTGCCAGGGAGGATGATGCTTTGTTCGCGCTCCGGCCCGGTCGAGATTACGGAGATTTCCACGCCTACCTGGTCACGGATGAATTCCAGGTAAAGGCGAGCTTCTTTGGGGAGATCGCTGTAGCGGGTCAGGCCGAAGGTGGGTTGTTTCCAGCCGGGAAAAGTGCGGTAAACAGGATGAACTCTGCCCAACACATCGGCTTGGGAAGGTATCTCATCGAGATGAGCTCCCTCAACCTCATACGAAACACAAACGGGAATTTCGCCCAGTGTGTCGAGCACGTCCAGCTTTGTAATAATCAAGCTGTCCAGGCCGTTGACGCCTGCGCTGTAGCGCAGGACGGGGAGATCCATCCAGCCGCAGCGCCGGGATCGCCCAGTGACAGAGCCGTATTCCTGGCCGCAGTTCCGCAGAACTTCGCCTGTGGCTGAGTTGTCCTCGGAAGGAAAGGGGCCATTGCCGACTCGGGTGGCGTAAGCTTTGGAAACTCCCACAATGCCGGAAATGCGGGTGGGAGCAATTCCCAGACCCGTACAGGCGCCGCCTGCCGTCGCACTGGAGGAGGTCACATAAGGGTACGTGCCATGATCCACATCTAACATCGTCCCTTGCGCACCCTCCAACAAAACAGAGCGCCCCGCGTTTATTTCCTGGTTGAGAAAGGTAGTGGTGTTAACAATCAGAGGCCGCAGCCGCCGGCAACAACCCAGATATTGCTCGGCGACTTCGGCCGCGTCCATCCGCAGGTCACTACCCCGCGCGCGCAATGCCGCCTGTTTTTCCTGAACTGCCATTTGCACCAGGCAACGAAAATTGTCCTCGTCCAAGCTATCTCCCAAACGGATGCCGCGCCTTCCAGCCTTATCTTCGTAAGCTGGCCCAATCCCGCGAGCTGTGGTGCCAATTTTTTGCCGCTGATCGGAGTTCTCCCAGGCTTTCTCCACAGAACGGTGATAGGGAAAAATCAAATGGGCGCGAGCGCTGATAAACAAACGCTCCCAAACGGAAATGCCGTTTTCCTCTAAGAGCTCGATTTCGTGCAATAAGGCGGCGGGGTCCACGACGACACCGTTGCCGATCACGACCCTTTTCTCCAGGCGCAGAATGCCGGATGGAATCAATTGCAAAACGAAGTGGTGGTCGCCGATGACGACCGTATGCCCGGCGTTGTGCCCCCCCTGATAGCGGGCCACGACGTCGAACTTGTCGGCGAGCAAGTCCACGATCTTGCCTTTGCCTTCGTCTCCCCACTGCGCTCCGACTACAATGAGATTGCTCATGCGTTGCCTTTCAGTCCGGGCCCAACTATGTCTTCGGCTAGCTCAGGGCAAACAGCGCGAGCTACCGACTCCTTCGGGAAAATCACCAGGAACACCATCGCTCATCCTAAACTGGATTTTCAAAGCACACAATAGGAAATGAGATCTCACTGGAATGCTTTCGATCCACGGGCAGGTGCTGCCTGGAAAGCTGGACAAAACAGACGTTAACGCGATTACCATTCCCCGGCTTTGATCATTTTGCGGATGCGGCGCAAGAGGAGATCGCGCTTGAGCGTGCTGAGATGCGAGATGAATAGTTGCCCATTCAGGTGATCGGTCTCATGGCAAAAAGCACGGGCAAGCAAACCCTCTCCTTGCATGGTGAATTCCTTCCCCTTGCGATCCAGGGCGCGCACGGTAGCCCGCAGCGGGCGCTTGACCGTTTCCCGAAAACCCGGCAGGCTCAGGCAGCCTTCCTCTTCTTTTTGCTGCCCTTCCGTCACAATGATCTCCGGGTTGATGAGAACGATCCTGGCCTTGGGGTCCTTGCCTGTGGTGATGTCAATAACCGCAATGCGGCGGGAGATTCCAATCTGCGGCGCAGCCAATCCAACCCCTTGGGCCGCATACATGGATTCAAACATATCTTCGATCAGCTTCTGCAAATCACCGTCGAAGACTGTAACCGGCTCGGCGGTCTTCGCCAGAACTTCATTGCCATATTTCACAACGGGATGAATCATCGGGAATCGTTTACCAGAACTCCTTGAGTATTTTCAGTCCCGGTAGTCGCTTCCGGCACCGGCAGGGCTGGGGTGCGCAACGCCGACAGAGACGCCCTGATCTTCGCAACCTGATCTATGCATTCGCTATAGGCATTGTTGATCTGTGTATTGGCGTCCTTGATGCGGTTCTCCAGGTTCTTTTCGATGATTCTGAGACAACTATCTATATTCTTCAAATAGCTCTCCAGATTCTGCTGGTCTATGGAAGTTACGTACTGTAGCTGGAATTTATAGAGGGCGAGAACCACCGGAAGAGCAATCGAGTAAGGAATCACCAGGACATCCGATTGAATGGCCTGGAAATGCACCTTCCTGCATACGCTGTAAGCGGCGTCCGGGATGGCTGCTATCGCCATGTGAATTGTGCGAGAAGGGTCAATATACTTTGCTGCCTCCTGAGCCTTTGACAAAACGGCACTCTCAATTTGCCGGATAATCTCTTGCCGCTTTTCAATATCTGTTTCCAGCCCCAGCCGCTCCAGCGATTGTCCAGCCGGGAACTTGGAGTCTATGGGCAGGCGTTTTTGATTGGGGAGCACAAGGGCAAATTCCACAATTTTTCCGCCCACTCTAAAATCGCGCTCGATCCATCCGGCAGAAAAACAGGAAAAGGCTTCGGCCAGCAGATTCTCCCCAGCCTCCCCCACGTCTCGCGCCCCAATCAGCTTACTGGCAATCTTGTTGACCGTTTCATCCAGTTGGTCCCCCTTGTTCCTCACATTTTGCAGGTCGGCCTTGATGGAACCGATCTGCTGGACCGTTTGGGAGATGGCCTCGACTTGAGATTTTATTCCTCCAATCGTCTGTGCAGCACCGGAAAAGGTCTCTACCTGCGACTTGATGCCCCCAAGGTCTTGCATCGCGGCCGCAACGCTTTCGACCTGGGACTTCACGGCACCAATGTCTCCCAAGGCGGCGGGCAGGTTCTGCAAGTGAGCTTTAATAACGCCAACATCGTTCCCAACGCCTTGGAGGGTCGCCATCTGCTGGCGCATCGTTGCGATTTCCCTTTTGGAATTCCAGAGCAGAATGCCAACCACGACAAACGCTGCCACTACTAGGACGAGTAGAATTTCCATTTTCGATTCATTCCCAGATTACAAACTTGTTGTAATCAGAAAGTCCGAACCTGTTCCATATAGTTCTCGAAGTTGCGGCGGGTTTCCTCCAGCGAATCACCGCCGAACTTTTCCAGGGAACAGCGAGCCAGCACCAAGGCAACCATGGCTTCGGCGGCCACTCCTGCCGCCGGGACAACGCAGACATCGGAGCGCTCATAGGCGGCCTTCACCGGTTCTTTCGTCTCCAAATCAACCGACTGGAGCGGGCGACGCAAGGTGGAAATCGGCTTCAAATATCCGCGCACGACAACGTCTTCGCCGTTGCTGATGCCGCCTTCTAAACCACCGGCATGGTTGGCGGGCCGGACAAAGCGCTGTTCCTTGCGATCATAATCAATTTCATCGTGAACCTGAGATCCCAATGAGACCGCGCTCTCAATGCCGGTACCGATCTCGACTGCCTTCACCGCTTGCAGGGACATCACTGCCTGGGCCAGCAAACCGTCCAACCGCTCGTCCCAATTCGCGTGCGTGCCCAGGCCCGGGGGGACATTGTGCGCCACCACCTCGAAGATGCCACCCAGAGAATCACCGGAGCGGAGGACTTCATCCACCGCCGCCTTCATTTTGAGTTCCGTCGGGCTGTCCACACAGCGCAATAGAATATCATTTTGCGCGCAAACTTCTTTGATTTGTTCCCACGTGGCAAGGTTCTTGGCATAAACATTGCCCACGGCGATTACGTGGCTGAGCACCTCGATGCCGAACTGGCCCAGCAGCAGTTTGGCCATCGCGCCTGCCGCCACGCGAGCCGCGCTCTCCCGCGCGCTGGCCCGCTCCAGCACTAGGCGTGCTTCGTGCAGGTTGTATTTCAAGCAACCCGCCAAGTCAGCATGTCCTGGCCGAGGAGAAGTTAATGACTTGTACTTCTGCGCGGTACTCTCCTGCTCTTCTACCGGCAAGGCATCTTTCCAGTTTTCCCAATCGCGGTTGGCAATCAGCAAGGCGATGGGAGCGCCGGTGGTCTTGCTGCGGCGGACGCCGGAAAGTATCTCGGCCTGGTCGGACTCAATCTTCATCCGCCCACCGCGTCCATAGCCTTCCTGCCGGCGCTTCAATTCCCGATTGATGAAGGAAATATCAACCGGAATACCTGCCGGCAGACCGGCAACCCAAGCCACCAGCGCCTGCCCGTGAGATTCACCGGCTGTATGAAAGCGAAGCATACAATCGCACCCAAGCGACCTCCAGCCGCTTAAACTCTTTAGCATACATCAGTTGCAATGGGATTGAGAAAAGAAGGAAGTGAAAATTATAGGCGGTAGATGTTCACTATTTCTCTTCAGTGACCAACAATCTGCGCCAAGGATCAGATTTCAGTTGCACCCGCAAGTGGTGGGGGTGCAGCCGCAGCCGAATGCGGCGCTGTCGTCATTTCCGCGCTTGGCAGGGGCGGCAATTACTGAGAATTGCACTGAATAGTGCTGGCTCCCGCACGAGGGGCAGCGAATCGTTTCTTCGCGGTTAAGAACAACCTTCTCGAAAGCGGTTCGGCAATCGTCGCAGATGTATTCAAAAATCGGCATTGCAGGTCTTGTAACTATTAAAAAATTATGGGTAACGATCCGCTTTTATTTTAGCGAACCGTTACCCGAAATACAAATGCTTCGTCAGAAACAAAGGCTCAGCTTAATCGCCCGAGACGCCCGCCAGTTCGCGCTCCTCTTCAACTTTCTTAGCGGGCTTGGAGGGAACAGGCCCGATCTGGACCAGGTCTACTGCCTGCTCCTTGAGCACCTCTTTGCGGTAAAGCTTCATCATTTCGCGATCGCGAGCCATCGCTTTTTCGTCTCGAGCGTTCTGCGGCCCTTCGGTAACTTGCGGGCCCCGGTTGACGTGTTCCGGATTCAGGACCAGGGAGTGGTTGACATCTGCCAAGGGCACGCTCTTGCCCCCCGCATAAATGGCATGGCGGCCATGTTCTTCGTACCACTTGGTCAGCGTGGCCGTCATGTGCATCTTCTCAATAATGTTCCGCCAGCCAATGCCGGTGTTGTAGGCACAGAACGAAATCTCGCCCTTTTGCGTGGCATAGGGAATGATGCACATTTCGGTGCGGCGGAAATCATAGGTCCACAAATCCTGGAACCACATGCCGGCAACGAAGAGGAAGTTCCAAGGATCGTTGCGGCGTTCCAGACCCACACCGTAGCTTTTGCCGGTCAAGCCGAGTGATTTGTCGAATTTCTTCAGAATATCAGACAGTCCCAGGCTGGGCGGGGCCTTGAAGGGGTCGTAATTGCGAAGCAGAGCCAGCCCCATCTGAAGGTTCGAGAACCATTTTCCGCGAGCGGTATCTGTAATTTGCTTCATGTCGCTAACGAGTTGGGGCACGTCCAGGAACTGAGGCACCGGCGCCCATTCGTTATTCTTCTTGTTGACCATCAGAGCGGTGCCGACACCGCAGTTGGGATGGCAACTGCAACTGACTTGACCCCACTGCGCCTCCGGCCCGTGGATCAGGTCGGCGAGGTCGGCAAAAGTCCCCATCAGCGAAAGCGGGAACCAGTCGCGCGTTGGCTCAGTAATGCCGCACTGGCGCTTGACGTCATGCGCCATGTGCGAAAGCGTATAGCGCTGCCGCAGACGGCGCTCATCGGTAACCTCCTCGTCCCGCCCCGTGAAAGAGACCGGCTGAAAAGAAACGAAGGCGATCTTTCCTGGATTGCTCCGGGCAAACTCAATGATCGGCCCAACTTGCTCGTTATTGACACCGTTGACCAGAGTGATTACCAGAATGATTTCTATGCCGGCCGTATGGCAGTTTTCAATCGCCTTGAGCTTGACATCAAATAGGTTGCCCACGCGGCGGTGCTGGTTGGCAGCATTGCCGATGCCATCAAATTGCAAATAAACGTATCGCAAACCGGATTCATAGGCGTGCTTGGCATAATCCAAGCTCTTGGCAAATTCGATGCCGTTGGAAGCAGCCTGGACGCTGTTGTATCCGACCTTGCGCGCGTAAGCAATGGCGTCAAAGAAGTAAGGCGACATGGTCGGCTCGCCGCCGGAAAACTGCACGGACATCTGGCGGCGGGGCTTGATCTGGATGGCATTATCCAAAAGCTGCTTGATGTCCTCCCAGGTCAACTCGTGCACAAAGCCCACCTGATTAGCATCCATGAAGCAGGGATCGCACATCATGTTGCAACGGTTGGTGAGGTCAATCGTCAGAACCGAACCTCGCCCGTACCGGACAGTGCTGGAACCGTGGTTATGCAAATCCTTGTCATTATGGGCCGCAATGTCTCTGCCAGGAAACATGGCCTCGATGTGTCGCAGGAAGGCCGGGTCAATCGCCAGGATGTCTTCAAAGTGCCCATGCTGCGGGCAGTCTTTAACCATCAAAATTTTTCCATCGCGCTCCAGAATGGTCGCTTTGACTTCTCCCACTTTTTCATGCAAGAGCGTTTGCCAGTCCTGCTCTCCATTTAAAATGCGCTGGCGTGCATCCCGTACACAGACGGGACAAAGCGAATCGGTTGTTCGCGGCCAACCGAGCGTGGGCTTGCTCTTTTGGTAGGATTTCAAAAGCGGCTTGTCGGACCATTTCGGAACAAAAGTGCCGTTCGGCTTGAACTGATTAAAAAACTGGACTACGTTCCACGCCGCTCCGGCAGCTAGGGTGATTCCTTTGTCCAGATACTTGGTTGGCTTATGCATCGTTTTTCTTTTTTCTCCTCTACCGAAACTAGAATTAGCTCCGCCTTTCCCAATGTTAGAATGAGGGTAAGTTTACCTTTCTTTTCAAAAGATTATTAAGAAATATTAATTAAAATGTGATTTTTCATAGTCGTATGGAAAAAAAGAATGCTTGAATGGAGAAGAGGCGAAACGGGTCAAAAGTTCAGACAAGGCAATTATTTCCTTTTACATCAGAATTACGGACTGAAAACCACGAATGGCGTTGCATATGAAGATTCCATCAGCGCGCTGCAAATCGTCCGGCGTGAGAATTTTTTCCTCCGCCTGTGGGTTCTCTTTCAAAACTTGCCGTCGGAAGACCCCCGGTAACAAGCCAGATTCCACCGGTGGAGTGTACAATTGATGACCGATAGCAACGAAAATGTTATGGCTCGTCCCTTCAGTAATCTCGCCGCGCTCGTTCAGAAAAATATAGTCATCCAGACCGCGCTGGCGGGCTTCGGCCAGCAGACGATCGTATAACTCCCGGTGCGTCGTCTTGTGAAACAGGAAGCGGTCAGTAGAATCTACTCGGGCAGGAGCGATCGCAACTCGTCCATGGAGCCCTGGCACGATTCTCTCGCGGGCGATGTTTTCAATTGAAATCCCTCCGGATTCACTGACCAGCAGCCGAACTTTGAAAATCATAGAGGGATCGAGGTTCGGGTTTTCTGCATTCTGTAGAAGCGCAGTGCGAATGGAAGACTCATCCCAGGAAAATTCGAAATATTCAGCCGAGGCGCGAAGGCGTTCGAGATGAAGGTCGAGCAGTCGGTAGTCGCCGTCCCAACAGATGCTCTCGATCAGTTGAAATTCTCCGGCAGGCTTCTCTAACAGAAAGCGCGCCTTGAGTCGGCATTCTTCATATTCGTCGGCCGGAACAGAAGAAAAGGTAATGCCGCTTCCGACGCCCATCTTGCCTTGTGCCCCATGCAGCACGACCGTGCGGATCGCGACGCTGAACACGGCTTCGTTTGCCGGCGTCATAAAACCGATGGCGCCAGTATAGACGCCGCGCGGCTCGCTCTCGAGTTCCTGAATGACCTGCATCGTGCGGAGTTTGGGCGCGCCCGTGACTGAACCGTTAGGAAAAATGGCAGCAAAAAGTTCGCTCAATCTCACTTCCCTGCGGAGAATTCCGCCAACCGTGGAGGTCATCTGAAATAGCGTGTCATAGCGCTCGATCTCAAATAGTTTCTCAACCCGTACCGATCCAGGAGCGCAGACGCGCCCCAGATCGTTGCGAAGTAAATCTACGATCATAACGTTTTCAGCGCGATCCTTTTCGCTGGACTGGAGCCAATGGCGCTGTCGCTCATCTTCCGCCAGGAATCTGCCCCTCGACGCAGTTCCTTTCATCGGCCGGGTTACTATCCGACGGCCTTCCAGTCGGAAGAACAGCTCCGGCGAGAATGAGAGCACAACAGTATCATTGAGGTTCAGGTAGGCAGCATACGCAACTTTTTGATTGCTGCGCAGTTTTTCATAGAGCGACAGCGGCGAGCCGGAAATATTGAAAAGCAGCTTATCGGTGAAATTGACCTGGTAGGTGTCGCCGTCGGCAATATATTTGTGAATCTGCTCAACGCGGGCGCGGTAAGCCTGTTCTTCAATGCCAATGCGAACATCACGGAGTTCACATATTGCCGCTTCCACCCCGTGATGCGTTTCCATTTTTTCGGCGATGCGGTGATCGAAGATGAGCGGGGCATCGTAAATTCCTATCCAGGCGAGCGGTTCCGGCAAGACTTTTGCGATGGCGCGCAGACGCTGTTCGAAGGCAAACCCGGACTCATAAGAAAAAAAACCAGTCGCGTAAAGTCCGGCATCGAGCGCTTGCTCGATGCGTTGAAAAAGCCGGGGAACCTCATCCAAGGCGTTCACTGCCAACACTTCGACGGGGCGCCGGAAAAGATAGGACCGGTAGTTTTCCTCGTCGAACCGGCAGGTTTCGAGCAGAATTGATCCCGCCTCCGCCGCTACCTTTGCACGCCACGAGGCGGGCAGCGGCACATAGGTATGCTGATCCAGGCAAGCCAGGGCGTTCATCGAGTGAATCTTAACATGCCTGGACGCACCGAGCGGAGAGTAGGGAACGGTTTGTTATCTCTTCGAGGGGAGCAGTTGGCATAACGATTGATAGCCGCTCCTCGTTCGCACTATTTCTGTGGAAACTTGCATACCCCTCCGGAACAGGTGATTGTGACGCTCGGGCAATTGTCTCCCGTGCAGGTCAGCAGAGCGGCGTTCAACACTTTCTGCCCATCCTGGCTCAGCACGAGCTTGGTGAGCGCGCGCTCGAACGCATCAATGACCTTCAACTGCTGTGTATTATAGTCCACCGAGGCCTGCAACCTATACACTGAGGTCTGCAAGGTAAGGAGGAGGTTCTTGAGGTCTGTATCGTGTTTAGCGAGTTTGTCCTTGGTGTCGGTATCATGGGTAGTCAGCTTGCCCTGCGTGGCGTCCAGGAGCGCTTTGACGGGCAGACTGCTCGTGGTGCCCAGGCGCGCTTTGATGTCGCTATCATGATTTGTAAGTTGGCCGGCTCCGGCGGCATTGCTCACGGACTCGCTGACGGCGCTCACCGTGTTGCCAAGGTTGCTCACCTTGTCGTCGAGAGCATCCACCTGATTGCTGAGACCGTCCCCCACCGAGGTTTTGACGTCGGACAGCGAGCCTTGGACGGTGCCCACCGCGACCGCGACGTCGCTCAGGTTGTTAAAGATCTGTCCCGCCCGTTCGTTGGCGCTGTGGACTTCCCACCCTGTGGTATCGCCACTTCCGAAATCACAGTATGAAGTAGCCCAGTCCAGTGCGCCAACTACTATCGCCATCGCGATACAACCAATGCTGGTATTCCCGCCGAAGCCGGCAACGATCACGTCCTGGGCGCATTGAAGCTCGGTTATGTTCTTGGCGAGGTTGGCGGCTGATGAGACCTGCAGGAATGCAAATTGCACTTCCGTGCTAGGCTCGACACTGTGGAGAGTCTTATTATAGTTCTGATCCGTGATGTAGTTGTATAGTACAGCGTGAGTTAGGGACTTGACGTCCGGCCCGGCAGACGCAGATTGCCGAGCGTATAGGTTTTGACGGCTCGGGGAGGTGGCCGCCGGCTCCTGATTCAGAATGCTATTAGCGTTATCCAGCGTCTTCGCGACGGCATCGAATTGATCGGCCAGGTCCACCCCGATGCCCGGATCAACGTCGGGGTCCAGCGCCGGAGGCCCGCCCGAATTTCCCCCCTATCCTTACCTTTCCGTTGGCGGTTCAAGTCTTCAAAATCCTCCGGCGCCGTGCGGGCGTGGAATTTTTTAGCCTTGTTGACGGCGTCCTGCGCTTTCTCGAACCGATCTTGAATCATAGCGCATAGACCGGGACGCCCGTTATCATTACACTCACCTGGATTCGTTTTATTCTTAAAGGTATCGAGCAAGGTCTGGTTCTTCTCCAGAATTTTATCCATCCTGCACTGCAAGTCTCCACCATCTCCTCGACTGAGGCCTTGGTGACCGGAGTTGTCGCTGCTTATGCAGTCTGCCCCCCCTGCGCCGAAAGTGGAGCCACGTGGAAGAAAAGGAAAGCCGCCAGAACTAGGCTGGCAGCGCCACAAAATGAACAACACTTCTTAAAACCGGTAGCAGTTTGCGGTACTAATATCACGTCGATCTCTCCTAAATGGAAATGTGTGGGGGGTGGATCGGACGCATTTGAACACGACGATACACATTTGTCAAGGAAAAGATGGCGTGATTATCCTATTGACACCCGTGCCAAATAAGCGTAGTTTTGCGCCATGCGATGGCTTGCTAGGCAAGCAGGATGGGGGCTTATCTTGACTGGCGTCGGCTTTGCCCAGTGGGATGAGTATGGGATGGCCCTAGCGTGTTTTATCGTTGGGAGCACGATTCTTTTATTGAAGGCATGGCATTTTGAGGCCAAACATTGGATATTGAAAATTCTCCGAGCATTCTTTATTGCCGGAGCCATTATAATGATCGCTAGTTCTTACACTATTACAGCAGCAAGGAAAGGCAGTGGGCCATGGTCAGCATATGTCGCAGCAAAATGGCCCTCCATTCCTGATCCTCCACGGCCCATTCTGCCATCTCCACCACTTGAACCGCCACCAATTGCAGCGGGACGGCCCACTCTAGCCGAAGTGGGTTTGCGATTGATTTATACAGAAAAGCCAATGATCGTTATAACAAACCCATCTTCCGTTTCTGCTCATGACCCTAAATACATTGTAGTGTTATTCAATTTGGACTCTGATGACATTAACCCGTTGCCAATTCCAGTTCGGACATTTGCAGATGATTACATAATTCCAGATGGCGGAGTGGGGCCATATGATGTGCTTGGGCTGCCTGGCGTTTCTCCATTAATTCGTAGTGGAGACAGGCTGTTTGGACATATAGAAGTTCAATGCTCCAATTGCACAGCATTTAGAGATTATTGGGTATTCATAAGGGTCGGCGAGGGGGGCTGGTATTCGCAAGTCCGGAGCGGTTCCCAGGTAGATGACAATGTGCTGTTTCAATCCATGTCAACAATCAGAAAGAACATAGATACGTTCATTGCTGAAATAATACCGAACGCTGGCAGGGAACCCATTAGAGATTTACCTAGGCTGTCTTCTCAATGAGGTCTTTATACTCCATCTTTGGCGCAGTTAAGAGACGCAGTAGTGTGTCTCGAAAGAGATATGGGTTACTCCGATTATTAAACCGCCACTCAAACTCGTTTAAGTAGGCATTCATATGCTTTGTACTCAGTTTGTGAAAGGCCCCGACAATCGAGCGGTTAAAGAGAGACCATGCGCTCTCGATATTGTTGGTATGGACTTCCCCGCGCACCCACTCTTCGGCGGTATGGTTCACAGTGTCATGGCGCTTGTGGCTTTTTGCCACGGACTTGTAGGCCGCGTAGTCATCGGAGAATACCGTAGCCGATGGTTCCACGCGCTCTCGGATGATACCGACAAGAGTTCTGGCGCTCGGAGTGGGGATCGTCTGAGCCTCAAACTTCCCGTCCCGCTCGATCATGCCCATGACTGCCTGCTTTTCCCACGGGCCACGCTTCCGACGCTTGTCATAGCGCCCGCCAATGTAGGTTTCATCCACTTCTATCGTGCCGTCCAGCTTGCGTGGATTCGCCTCTTCCATTGCCTTGCGGATGCGGTGAGACAAGAACCATGCTGTCTGATAGCCTACTTTCAGCGTCCTCTTAAGTTGGTTCGCGCTGATCCCCTTGCGGGATTCGATCATCAAATAGATAGCTGCAAACCACTTGGGAAGCGGAATATGGGAATCTTGGAACATGGTTCCCGAAGTAACGGAGAACTGATAGCGGCATGAATTACAATCATATTGAAACCGCATCTTCTTTATCGAAATGCCCTTGCCCTTGCAGCGTGGGCATTCAATACCATCGGGCCATCGGAGGCGTATCAGCGCAGTACGGCATTCTTCGTCCGTATCGAATGCGTGCATCAGAGTCATCAAATTCATATTCTTCATGGAGTCCATAGTGCCCCCTAAAAAGCCCAAGAAAAAAATTGAGGAAATGACGAACGAGGAACTTCTGAAATTCGTGTTCCCAAACAAGAAGGTACGCGATGAGCTAAAGCGGATTGCCCACGCTGAAAAACCGAAGCGACAGAAGAAATCTTAACCACGAAGAAAGGTTAGCAGAAATGCTTACGGGTGTCAATAGGATAATCACGAAAGATGGCTTGTAACTCAAGACAGACCGATTCGCATATAATCAGGAAGTCTTCATTCGATTGCCCTCATTGGCTAAAGCACTTATGACCCAACTCGCGGTCAACATAAAGACCTGGATTCGCGAGGCCGCCGGGCGCCTAGGGTTTGACCTGTGCGGCATCGCTCCTGCGGCAACTCCGGCGCGGGACCGGGAGCAATATCTTTGGTGGCTCGAAGAAGATTTTCATGGGGAAATGAAATATATGGAAAGGCCACAGCGGCGGGACATTCGCGAACTGTTGCCCAGTGTCCGCTCGGTGATTTGCGTCGCGGTGGTTTATAACACCTCGTTCCCCAAATCCACCGAAACCCAGGACAAGACGCGCGGGTGGATTTCACGCTATGCCTGGGGAGAGGATTACCACCGGGTCTTAGAGGAACAATTGAAGAAGCTGCTGGAAGAACTACGAGCAGCCGTGAACTACCCTTTCGACGCCAAGATTTATGTGGATACCGGACCGCTGCTGGAACGCGCCCTGGCTCGCGCCGCCGGTCTGGGATGGATTGCCAAGAATACCTGTCTGATCCACCCGAAACTCGGCTCCTGGTTTGTAGTCGGCGAGATCTTGACCAGTTTGGAATTGGAGTCCGACGCACCGGCCCAGGATCGTTGCGGGACCTGTACGCGCTGCATTGACGCCTGCCCTACCGCAGCCATCGTGGAACCTTACGTGCTCGATGCCACACGCTGCATCTCCTATTTCACTATTGAACTTAGGGGAGGGATTCCCGAGGAGTTCCGCGCCGACATGGGGCGGCACGTCTTCGGATGCGACATCTGTCAAGACGTTTGCCCTTGGAATCGCAAGGCGCCATTCACAATGCTGCCAGGATTCCAGCCGCGAACTTTCGATTCTCCAACGGACCCGGAAAGCGAATTGAAAAACAGTATTCAGAGCCAAGACGAATCTGCATCAGATTCATTCAGTCCGTGCACAGAAGAATCTACGCGAGAACCGGAAAGTCACTTCCCTGCCCCCAGCCTCTTTAGCCCGCCGCTCGATTGGCTAGCCTCTCTTGCAGAAGAAGACTTCCGTAAGCTGTTCCAGCACAGCCCCGTCAAAAGGGCGCGCTACCAAGGCCTGTTGCGTAATGTGGCCGTGGCGATGGGGAATTCCCGCGAACCAAAGTTCCGCCCGATCTTGCAGAAGCTGGCAGAGTATCCTGATCGGGTGGTCCAGGAACACGCCCGGTGGGCACTACAGCAGCTTGATTTGAAGTGAACTCTAAGTTGAATTGGTGATTTTACACCGGCCGTTTCTGCGCGGTTACGTTCAACGTTCCTCCCTGTCCCTGGCTTGCATCCCATAGAACGCTGCCCAGCGCCGGCAAAGAAAGGAAACCAGCCGCGGCAAGGCGGGATAATTTTTCGATAACTGAGAAAGTACGTTCTCCTTTCAACAGGGAATAAAGCCGGTTCTCATCCATTAGCACACGGTTCATCCAACTTTGCAGTGTACCGAACCAATCATATTCAAACGAAAACGTGGAGCAACGAACAACCCGGAAGCCGTAGCGGGGGAGTAAAGTTTCAAGGGTCGAGCGACGAAAATGCCAAAAATGACGAGGCAGATCCAGGTGAAACCAACTGCGGCCCGAGGCCTGCGATTGCGCGCCTCCGAAGTTCGGAACGGCAATAGACAACCAGCCTCCTGGACGTAGAATGCGATGGATTTCTTGAAGTGTTACTTTAGGATTTGGCAGATGCTCTAAGACATGCCAGAGAATCACAATTTGAAAGTGGTCCTGGGGAAAATTGCATTCCGGCAGGTCTTTATAGAACACATGGGGAATTGAATGCTCCGGAGAAGAAGCCCGCTCAATTCCGTAGGCCTCGTAGCCAGCCTTGCGAGCCAATTTGACCAGCGTTCCCCGGCCACAGCCAATGTCGAGAAGCCGTCCTTCCAATCCCAACAGCGGTTGAATCTTTTTCCATCTCAGCCAACTCAAAGCCGCAACGCCTTGTTCCACAGGCCCAAGAAATTTCTTTCTCCCCTTGCCGTAGTAGGTTTCATCGTAATAGGAAGTCAGTTCGGAGTCCTGCGGCTGCGGAAAAAGAAAAGTCACGCCGCAGGCGGCGCATTCAAAGAGCTGGAATGGCTCTGTCAAGAGACTGGAGCGTGATAATTGAGCAGAACCACAAAGAGAGCACGCGCGCGGCGCGCTATAGGAACTGTTTGAATCGATGGATGCCGGTGCGGTGGACAAAGTACTTCGCAATGGTTTTCAGAATTCCAAGGCCGTAAATGCAGCCTTGGCCGAAGCTGACCGACGAGCAATCAAAACTATATCGTGTGCTGACAGGGATTTCTTTAAACCGAAATCTTTTAAGCACCAATTGCACGATGATTTCATTATCAAAAAGAAAGCCTTCCGAATTGGCTTCAAAGTTGACGGTTTCCAATGCCTTTCGTGTGAAGGCTCGATAACCGGTGTGAAACTCCGAGAAGCGGGTGCCCAGCGCCAGATTTTCCAGGCCAGTGAGACTCTTGTTCGCCACATACTTCCACAGAGGCATCCCTCCTTGGAGAGGATGTCCTAGCATACGGGATGCCAGCACCACATCCGCTTCGCCGGAACGAAGCGGAGCCACCAGGTCGCCGACAATCGTGGGATCGTATTGGTAGTCCGGGTGCAGCATAACGATGAATTCGGCACCATGCTCCAGCGCCCTCGTATAACAGGTTTTTTGGTTTCCCCCATAGCCTCGATTTTTGCGATGGCGAATGGCAGTGATCGGTAATGTATTGGCCACGGCCCAAGTGCCATCCGAACTGGCGTCATCCACCAGAATAATCTCGTCATAACTGCTGGGCGGAATGTGGTAGTACGTTTTAGCCAACGTCCGGGCAGAATTATAGGCCGGCATCACTACAACTGTCTTGCGGCGGGTAGCCTCGAAGCCTATTTCGCGCTCTGTCTCGCTGCGCGGAAGCGTCATTGCGCCCTCTTCGCCTTTCCGCCGCATTCTACCACAGAGTTTATTCCCTCCAGCGGCCACACTCCGGCTTCTTGCGCGAATCCTGATCGCCAACGGGAAATGATAAAGGCGGTTTTGGCTAAATTTGCTAGGAGCAGCGAGCAGGGAGGGTCAAGGTTTGTCCCGGATAAATCCGATCTACATCATTGATTTGAGGATTCACTGCCACAATGCAGCCCCAGGCTTCCCCATCCCCAAATCGCGCTTCGGCCAACTTCCACAGCGAGTCGCCTCTTTGGACACGCACTTGTTGGATTTCGGAGGACACAGGGGCCACGGGGATTGTAGATTTAGAGGGGAGGCGGAGGCGCTGGCCAGTTCGAATCCGATTCGGATCCGCCAGTTCCGGGTTGGCCTCCACAAATTTTCGCCATTCTGCGCCATCTCCTAAATACCGGCTGGCAAGTTTCCACAACGAGTCACCATTTTCTACGCGAATCCAATCCTCGGATGGAAGCGGTGCCTGGGTGGAAAGCTCAACCTGCTTCACTTTATCATCCCGATGTTTGGCACCCCGCAAATTCGTCGAGACAGCAGCCAACGGCGCACCAGAACCCTTGGAGAGGGGCTGCGAAGGTTTCTCTGTTACCTTTGCCTCTATGGCAACGTTTTGCTCGGGGGAGAACTGTTTTATTCGGCGATAGTATCGCGCAATGTCTCCGAGCGGAGTATCGGGAGACCAAGATACCGACCCGGAAATTTGTGCTTCCGGTGGCACTTTGCCAGGAAATAGCGCCGTGTCCGGAAGCGAGTCCTCGATGATGGCCGGTTCTTGCCGCTCAACAATCTTGGGACGTTGCATATCCTCGTTCGTATAAACATGCGCCACAGGAGGCGATTCCACACCCTTGCGTGCTCGCTCCTGGCGAGCCAGATCACCGAGGCTCTGCGCCACAGCGGATTCCGCTCCAACAATTAACATTCCCACCAGCAACCCGCCGGCAATTTTCGTCCACGGACACTTTGTTGGGAAGTTCTCGAATCCATCTGTATGAAAAAGCCTCATAGCTGCCGTTTTTTTAACACATCCTTCCATGTAGCGCAAACAATGTTTGGCTATTTCACGAACAGGTATCTTAAATATTACTGCTGCTAGACACCGGTCGTCGGGTAGCACTTGCAGTTCATTCCGAATCAGACCCTTGTCACAATCTGGTTAACGACTACTTTTCGTCGCTCTCAACGACGGTTGGCAATGATTAGTGCTGCCACTGCTGCCACGATAAGAATAAGAACGATAATCTGATCTGTCCCCATTACACAATTCCTCCTCGGCACAAATCGGGCTTTCTTTCAATTCGCGGCTGAGATTAAATACGGGAGGTTGAAGAAGGTGGGGAACGCTCTCGGGCGTTTTGAAGGAAGATCAGCGAAAAACGTCTCGGGATTAACCCTTCGATATGCTCGGCATTCTCGCTGAGATATAAATTGATCGGAGTAACCGAATAAAAGGCGAGATTTTTCTTGGGTTCGGTATTGACTTTCTCTATGGCCAGGACTTGGAATGACTGAACTTCATATCCGCCAGCTTCGGTGGGCGACGCCACTTTCTGGGAATGCAATGAAAATAGTGCCAACCATAAAGGAAGAAAGGCGATCCAGGCGAATAGCCAGCAGCCTACCCAAACTTTCGATCTAGTTGCGCCGAATTTCACAATAATACTTTATCATTAAAATTGCTTTCCATAGGTAGGGTAGTT
The DNA here is from genome assembly GCA_016199675.1 of Acidobacteriota bacterium. Classification (GTDB taxonomy): domain Bacteria; phylum Acidobacteriota; class Terriglobia; order 2-12-FULL-54-10; family 2-12-FULL-54-10; genus JACQGE01. Next base: position 22,211 of record JACQGE010000088.1, read on the forward strand.
ATTCCGGGGAGTAGGGGGGCCGTGGTGGAACAGTTCACTGAAACCGTATTATCCGCCGTGGCGTCGGTAAAGCACATCCCTCGAGACCAGATTTTTTCGGAAAGTTCATTGCAAGACCTGGGATTCGACTCGCTGGATAAAGTCACTCTAGTATTCGAGCTCGAAAAGCAATTTCAACTCTCGATTCCAGACGAAGAAATCAGCACAATTCGCAGTGTGCGCGATATCATTGACGGGATATCGAAGCTGGTGGCCAATGCTTCTCGCGACTCTGCCCCGGAGAAAAAACCATGAGCATGAGGCGAGTGGTGGTTACGGGCGCGGGTATGATCTGCGCTTTGGGCCATAACACTTCGGAGGCATGGAATGCGGTCTGCGCCGGCAGAAGCGGTATCGGTCGGATTGATTCCGTGGACGTTTCCCAGTTGAGGTTCCACAACGGAGCCCAAGTGCGCGACTACGATTCCAGGAAACACTTTGAACCTAACCGGGAAGACTTGCTTGATCCTTTTGCTCAGTACGCGATCATTGCAGCCCGTGAAGCATTGCGAGACTCTGGGATCCAACTCACTCCCGCGATTCGCGAAAAGACAGCCATTGTAACGGGCTCGTGCCTGGGCGGCCAATCCACGCAAGACGCTCAATTTATCGAGCTGTATCGGCGGGACCAAGGGAGGGTTCACCCCTTGACCATTCCTCGCACGATGGCGAACGCAGCGGCCAGCCAAATCGCAATGGAGTTCGGCACCCTAGGCCCAGCCTATACGATCTCCACGGCGTGCTCGTCAGCAAATCATGCAATCGGGCAGGCCTTTTGGATGGTCCGGGAAGGCATCGCAGACCTGGCGATTGCCGGAGGCAGCGAAGCGCCGTTTAGCCTGGGGTTGTTAAAAGCCTGGGAGGCCCTGCGAGTTGTCTCGCCAGATACATGCCGACCTTTTTCCAAAGATCGGCGCGGTTTGATCCTGGGCGAAGGCGGCGCCATGCTTATTCTAGAACCGCTCGAAATCGCGAAGGCTCGCGGAGCTACCATTTATGCGGAAATCGTGGGATTTGGGATGTCATCGGATGCCCATCACATCACGCAACCTTCTATCGAAGGGCCTGTCCGCGCCATGAGCGCCGCATTGCGCGACGCCGGGCTTGCACCGGAGCAGATCGGCTATATCAACGCGCATGGCACGGGCACTCCAACCAATGACCCGATAGAAACACGCGCGATTCGCAAACTTTTTGGCCCACATGCAAATAGGCTGGCTGTGAGTTCCACGAAGTCTCTCCATGGCCATGCGCTCGGCGCTGCTGGCGCACTCGAAGCCGTGTGCACCGTTCTGGCGCTGCTAAAGGGACTTCTTCCGCCTACCGTCAACTTTACTGCGCAAGACCCGGAATGCGATCTGGATGTTGTGCCCAATTTCGCCCGGCCAGCGCAAATCGAATGCGCTCTATCGAACTCGTTCGCCTTCGGAGGTCTTAATGCGGTCCTCGCGTTCCGAGCACATACGAATGGACCATACTAAAGGAAGCAATGGTCAGCGGGCGAATCGCCTGCCCTGCCGGGAGATGAGTATGCTATGCTGAGAGAAAAGGTCGGGGGCACAATCAGTAAAGTGTGAATTAGAAGAATGCGCGTTAGCCCTCATGTCGGGCGGACTATTCATAAAACCTTTCAGGTTGTTTGCGCTGTGATCATGACCTGGTTGTTTGTCGCCATGCCCGCTGGAGCGGCAGAACAACAGGGCCTAGAAGGAATTGCCCGAGGATTCCCATCCCTTCTCGACCTGTCCGGAAAGAAACTGGCGGATGGGGATTTCGCCCAGTGGATAGAAAATGATCGGCTTCATATCAGGATTCACTATGAGTTCGGAGGAGGCCGACGAATTGAAGAGCGGGCAATCCTTCAGCTAAAACCACAGCTCGCTCAAGAAGAATGGTCATGGCGTGAGCTGCGGGAGGGGAAAATTTATCGCGAGTTCGAGCTAGTCATCAATAAAAAGAGGGCGACGGCGCAAACCAATGAAGGCAAAAATCCCGAGCGATGGTCGGAGCAAGTTGACGTTCAGACTGGCCGCGCTTTCGCCGGTATCGGCTTTGTGCTTGCTATCCAAAGCCAGAGGGATCGCCTCATTCAAGGAGAAAAGATCGAACTGCAAACGGTAGGCTTCACGCCGAAGCCTCGCGCAGTTGCTGTGGAGATCGAGTATGGCGGCCTCGATCAGATGCGGATGGCTGGCCGGGTCCTCCACGGTGACCGTTTTGTCATCCACCCAACGATTCCCTGGGTGGTGGATCTATTCGTCGATGTCCCCGATACTCTTGTATGGCTCGCCAACCCGCCTCCGGCGGCGTTTCTGAGAGTCGAAGGGCCCCTGGCAGAGCCCAGCGATCCCGTCATCCGAATTGATCTTTTGCCCGGAGGCAGCAGTGGGCCGGCACAACCGGTACGAGCCAATGTACGGTAAATCGAAAAAGCCAGTCGTAAAATAGGATCAGAGTAGCTGAAAAGAGGCGCGCTATGGCGGCAAGCGCAAAGACCGCAACAGGCTTCCCAATGCAGAAACCCGCAGCCGAAAACGAACAGAGGGAAGAGCATCGCACGGGAATTACCATTGCCGCCGCCGCCACAGCGGTCCCTCCCTATGCCGTTGGGCGGGAAGAAGTCAAAACCTACCTAAGGAAAGTTTTTTCCATCGAGGCAAATAGGCTGGAAGCAATGATGGCAGTCGTTGATCATTCGCAAGTGAAACAGCGCTACTGCATTCACCCGGTGGACACCATCATTCAGCCGCGACCGCTGGCCCAAATTAGCCGCGAATATCAGGAGCATTCGGTTCAATTAGGCCGGAAAGTTGCCATGGATTGTCTTGAGCGCGCCGGGATGACGCCCAGAGACATCGACATGATCATAACCGTGTCATGTACAGGAGTCATGATTCCTTCGCTCGATGCGCACTTGATCAACGATCTGGGGTTTCGATGGGATGTGAGACGCCTGCCGATTACGGAACTGGGCTGCGCGGCTGGCGCGGCGGCTCTTGCCAAGGCTTCCGAGTTTATTCGCGCCTTTCCCGGCAGCACGGTCCTGGTGATTGCCGTCGAAATACCAAGTCTCACGTTTCAACGGGAAGATCTTTCCCAAGCCAATCTGATTTCGACTGTGCTTTTCGGAGATGGGGCGGCTGCAGTGGTGGTCACCGGACGGCCCGCCAATGGACCACGGGTCCTAGGGACGGATAGTTATCTCTTCCCGCATTCCCTGGACGCCATGGGATTCGACCTGAAGGACAATGGATTTCACATCGTGCTTTCGAAAGACGTCCCGCAACTCATTCGGGACCATATCAAAGGACTACTGACCCGCTTCTTGGCGCGGCACAATCTTACCCAAGAGCAGCTTTCCGTCTTTATCCTGCATCCGGGCGGGCAAAAACTTCTGCTGTACATGGAAGAAGAACTTAGTTTGAGCCGGTGCGACACACAATTTTCCTGGGATGTATTGAGCGAATACGGGAATCTCTCCAGCGCATCGGTCCTCTTTGTGCTGCAGGAGTGTTTCAAGAAACGGAAAATGGCCGGTGGTGAATACGGGCTTATGGCGGCATTTGGACCAGGCTTCAGTTCAGAAATGCTCTTACTGAAATGGACATAAGCGCACGCGGTTATATTCTTTTGCTCCTTATCGTGGGCTTGCTGCGCCTGGCGGAAATCCGGGTCTCTAAACGAAATCAGCGTAGGCTGGCCGCAAAGGGAGTTGCCAAAATCCCTGAGCCGAATTTTCGTTGGATGGTCCTGTTCCATATCGGCATATTGATCTCAGCGGGCGTCGAAGTAATCGCCTTTCGTAGGCCGTTCATCCCTGTCCTTGCGTTGCTAATGGGATTACTGTTTGTTGCCGCCAACAGTTTGCGTTGGTGGGTGATCCATGTCATGTCGGAGTATTGGAATATTCAGGTGATGGCTTCCGCAGAGTTGGGTGTGGTTGTGGATGGCCCTTTTCGCTGGATACGCCATCCCAACTATGTTGCCGTCTTCACGGAGATGATCGCGCTCCCCTTAATCCATGCCGCTTGGTTCACTGCTCTAACGGGCGCAGTCATCCATATCGAAATCCTCAGCCAGCGCTTAAGGGTTGAGGAATCGGTTTTGCTATCTAACCCGCGATACATGGCTGCCATGGGTTCCAAGCCCCGGTTCTTGCCTAAACTTTTCCGGACCACGGCGAAATCATCTTAGCGAAGGGGCTTAGGCCCAAGCATAGTTTCGGAAATTATGGTGGATGTACTGATCACTGGGGGCGGAGTTGCCGGATCGTCGCTTGCGATTCTGCTGGGGCGACAAGGCGTCACCGTGGAACTATTCGAACGCGGTCAATTCCCGAAAGAGAAACCGTGTGGCGAGGGATTGATGCCCGGCGGGGTCGCTGTGCTCGAGCGCATGGGTTTAGCGGAAGCCGTGGGAGGCGCGCCGTTCTTCGGCATCCGGTATCATTTCCGAAATCAGATTGCGGAAGGGCGATTTCCCACCACTGAAGGATTCCCCCCGGCTGGTCGCGGCCAGCGTCGCAAACATCTCGATCATGTTCTTTTTAGCGCAGCAGCCATGACGCCAGGCGTTACCGCATATACCGGCGTTCACGTGGATGGTCCTTTGGTTGAAAATGGCAAGGTGGTGGGTTTGCTGGTGGAGGGAGAGCCTCGTCGGGCTACGCTTACTGTAGCCGCGGACGGACTGCATTCGCGCATTCGTCGCTCCCTCGGTCTCGACGTACCGGTGAAGAGAAGACGATTAGGTGCTCGCTGTCACTTCCGCCTGGCGCGCGATAAGGAATGGCCGCCGTGGGTTGATGTTTTTGTGTCGCGAGGTCGCGAACTCTATGTGACGGCCCTGCCCGATCGCGAACTGCTTGTAGCAGCGCTGGTTGACACTGAAGCATTGCGCGAACCCGTTGAGCAGGCGTTTCGTCGCTGGTGGCAAGCGGAACCAGCGCTGCATTCACGATTGGAGGACGCGGAGCAGGTAAGTTCTCTCCGGTGCATATCACCATTGGCTGGCCACGCGCGCTGCGGCGTAGCTCCAGGGGTTGTCTTACTCGGTGATGCCGCCGGGTTCCTCGATCCCATTACGGGCGGCGGCATGACTCAGGCACTCATGACGGCTGAACTGTTGGCCAAGTACATCCGCCGAGGCTTAACGGGTATAAACGAGTGGCTTTGGGATTTTGAGCGACAACGGAAGTTGCTTCTTCGCGACTACCACCGATTAACTCAAGCTGTCCTCTGGCTTGCGGATTATCCATCCTTAAGTGAACGCATTATCTCCACCCTGCAGTTTGTTCCCGGACTCCTCTCTCATCTCATCGCAGTCGCGGGAGGGATGAGGCCGCTTTGCGGCACACAACGTAAGTGGCGCAGCACTTTAGAACCCGCCAGATTCACAGAAAATTTGGGTCCTGCTGAAGACACCCATGCATGATTTTTCTAGCAGAATTCTTCGCCCGGAATTGCTAGACGGAGGACAACTACACGATGAGGAAGTCCGGCGAACGCTTCTGGACCTGCGTTGGATCAATCGGTATTTTGGAACCCGAAAAGTTCTGCTCCGCGCCCTCGCCAGCGAAATCTCTCGACGCGGCTTGACGGAATTCACTGTCTTAGATGTTGCCAGCGGTTCCTGCGATCTTCCAATTGCTGTGATTCATTGGGCCCAGCGGCGAAAACTTAAAACTCAGGTTTTTGCCCTGGAATATCAGCACAGGCATTTAGGCTTGTTTCGACGTGAACTTATGACATATCGCGAACTCTATCCCTTTTGCGCGGACGCCTTCCGGGTTCCACTATTGAATCCTAAATTTGATTTTGTCATCTGCTCTCATTTCCTTCATCATCTGACCGAAGAACAGGCAGTCGAGCTTCTGTCGCGCATGAGCACCTGGGCTCGGCACGTCGTGATCGTCAGCGACCACGAAAGGCATCCTGTTCCTTACTATTTCTTCCGACTTTTCAGTCGCCTGTTTACCACATCCTTCGTCAGTCGAACCGATGGTCTGATCTCGCTTGCGAAGTCCTTTCGCAAGGACGAGCTGGAAAAGACGGCGGAAAGGGCAGGCCTCGCTCGTTACAGGGTTGAGCGGCATTGGCCCTTTCAATTGATCCTGATATCCGATTCTGGACGATGATCCAATTGCCGATTCGAATCCTTAATTAAGTTGCGTCGCTGCATTGCCTTTTATGGCGATTCGTTCGGTGGCTGCTTTGCACGAAATTCCTTGACAGGATCAGAAATGGGGCCTTAGGATGAAAATAATACAGAGGCTGGCGGGGAGGGCCTCCGATGCTCCAAGACAAACTGTTTCTCGTCTGAACTCTTACTCGAGTGGTATTCACATCTCTATATCACCCTGGCTGAAGCCTTTGGGGAAAGCAGCGAGTTTGCTTGTGCTGCTATTTTCAAAGCCTAAGGAGGAGTAAATGAGTCAGAACATAATGGGAAAGATATTTGTGTTCATGGTTTGCTTGGCTGGGATGGCTTTGGCCCAAGTCACTACAGGAACGATTTCTGGAACTGTGAGCGATTCGACCGGAGCGGTGATTCCGGGAGCTACCGTTACCCTACGAAATACGGAAACGGGGATCAGCCGGACGATAACCACCAACGCGCGAGGGCGTTATACCGCCCAGCAGTTGGGCTTAGGCATGTTTGAAGTAACTGCTGAAGCGCCTGGTTTTCAGAGCGTGGTGCGAACGGGAATCGAGATGACCATCGGACGCCAGGCGACTGTGGACTTCACCTTGCAGGTGGGGGCCGTGGCCGAAAGGATCACCGTGACCGGGGAGGCTCCATTACTGGAAACCACGAATGCGACGGTGGCAGACCTGGTCAGTGAGACGCAGATGCGGGAATTGCCCCTGAACGGCCGCAGTTTCACAGACCTGACGGCGATCCAGCCGGGGGCCATTACAGACCTGGGCATTCCCGCTGGGGTGTTTCAAGGGGGGGGAAGGATTGTGTTGAACGGCGCTCGTCCGCAGCAAAGTCTGTATTTGCTGGACGGGACCGATATTGTCAGCCCGTACTCCAATGTGGCGCCGGTGAGCGTGATGAACCAGACGCTGGGAGTGGACACTGTACGGGAATTCACGGTTATGCAAAGCAACTACGGCGCGCAATATGGCCGGGCAATGGGGGGCATCATGAATGCCGTTACCCGTTCTGGAACCAATGAGATTCACGGCAGCGCGTTTGAGTTCCTGCGAAATGAAAAGCTGGATGCCAAGAACTTCTTTGACGTGCCGGACGAACCCATTCCTCCCTACAAGCGGAATCAGTTCGGCGGAACAATTGGCGGACCGATCGTTCAGGACAACACTTTCTTCTTCTTCTCCTATGAGGGCTTGCGTCAGAGTTTCGGGACTACGGACTTTGGGACAGTGTTAAGTGATGAAGCGCGAATAGGGCAAATCACCGGTTGCCCGGCAGGAATGCAGTCCTGCACCAAAGAGGAGAGGATTATTACGGAGGTCTTGCCCCTGGGGATAAACCCGGACATACAACCTATCATTGACTGGATTCCCCGAGGTACTCACCTATACCTAAATGACGGCCTTCAAGAATATCGAGGTAGCCGGACGCAGTTGGGTCGGGAAAACTATTACATGTTCCGGATTGACCAGCGGCTGAGCGACAACGACAACATTTTTGGCCGCATGGTGCTGGACAACAGCAGCAAGGAGCTGCCGGACGCCCAATTTTTGGATGTGTCGAAGAATCTCCACACCAGCACGAACGACTTGGGTTCCTATTACTTTTTGACGATGGAGTGGACGCGAATCGTGTCCCCTTCGGTGCTGAACATAGCACGGTTTGGGTTCGCTCGGAACAACAACCAGCAGTGCATGTGCGTGGATGGGGAGGATAAGCGTCTGGACGCGGATGACTATTCAAACCTCGACCCTCGCATGATGATTGTCCCCGGTGTGCCTATAGGTGATATTGGTGCCCCGGGGGTCTCGATCCCAGGCGGCCATAACGGTCCGGGAAATTCTTCCGGCCCCGGCGCTGATTTAGACGACCCCTTGAAATTCATTGACAACACCTTTAGTTATTACGATTCCGTGCGCATTACGAAGGGCAGCCACTCGCTGGATTTTGGCGTGGACGTTCGGCGCTTTCAGGAAAATGAGCTGGCCTTCGTTTGGGGGCATGGAGCCACTTCCTTTTTCTCTCCGAGAAAGAACTTCTTGACGGCTGGGCTAGCGCCCTACTGCGTTGGCGCGGCGAGCCAGTGCCGAGGGATTAGCTCCATCACCACAACCGGGGTAACGGGGCGACCGGACGCCTATCGAGGCTGGCGGCAAACGTACACGGCCTGGTATGTTCAAGATGATTTCCAACTCCTTTCCAACCTGACCCTCAACCTCGGCCTGCGTTGGGAAAAAGTTACCGGCCCTGTCGAGGTGAACGGGAAGGCCGCAACCCTCATAGACCCGCTGCGCGATCAAGGGTGGACGACACTCGGCAAAGAACCTCTGTTTGAACTGAGAGACGCCTTGAAGGGTTTTGCACCTCGGTTTGGGTTTGCCTACAGTCCGGACCAGAGTACCTCCCTTCGCGGCGGCTTTGGGTTGTTCCGGGAGATTCCACTGGAATACCTGTTCCAGTTGGCTATTTTTTACCCCCCCTGGGCAGATCGCCTAACCCTTCGCGACATCAAGAAGTGGCCCAATCCGCTGGCGGGCGCTGATCCAAATGCAGGGACACGGCAGCCACTGAATGTGGTTCACGATTTTAAATACCCGTATGGCATGCAGTGGAACTTTGGGATTGAACGGCAATTAGGGCAAAGTTGGGTTGCCAAGGCCAGCTATCTTGGCAACCGGGGTGTTACCCTGGTGGGGGTCGTAAACCAGGTCCAGCCAGCGGAGTCCACCGATGCTCAGGGGCAAAAATTTACCCCCCGGAATGCGCCCTCCATCAACTCCTTTCTGGATTCCACTCGCACGTACGCTCCGATTGGGGATAGTTGGTATAACTCCATGCAGCTCCGCCTGCAGAAGAGATTTAGCCACGGGCTGGAGTTTAGCACTTCCTACACTTGGTCGAAGAACCTATCGAATGTGGGAATTGGCCTAAAGGGTGCAGAAACCCCGGATGGAGGTAAGGGCCAGTCGGTTCCGACCCTGTGGAACTACAAGGGATATGGCAAGGGCTTGGCGGATCAGGACGTTCCGCACAACATCTCGTTCAACTACACTTACGAACTGCCGGTGGGACAGGGGCGCACCTTCGGGTCGAACATGGGGGGTATTGCCAATGCGTTCCTCGGTGGTTGGCAGATCAACGGCGTGATAACCGCGCGCTCCGGCTTGGCTCTGGATATCGGAGGGGCTGGCTACTCGACCAGCCGATACTGTCGCACCTGTGGCCCTCGTCCGAACCTCAAGCCCGGTGGGAACAACAATCCAGTGATCGGTGACATCAACCATTGGTTTGATGAAACACAGTTCCTGCCAGTAACGCCGGGGTATCTCGGAAATTTAGGAGCCAGCACCTTGAGGGGGCCGAAATCCGTTCGGGTGGACTTCTCGGTGTTCAAGGTCTTCCCCATGGGCGAGGAAAAGAACTTGCAGTTCCGGGCCGAATTCTTCAATCTACCGAATCATCCCAACTTTGCCTCCCCCAACACATCGGTTTTCGAAAGCGACGGCACGGTGGACGTAGAGGTAGGACGCATCACCAAAACCAATGGCTTCTCGCGGCAGATTCAGTTGGCGCTGAAGTTCGAATTCTGAGCTGAAAGCAAGACCATAATTTACACCCTCGCGGAAGATGTTCGCTCCGCGAGGGATTTTTTATTTTTACCTTGGCTTTCAAACTAGTATCCTGAATCAGAAGTTTGTTTACATAGTTTGACCGTAAGACTGCTTTGTTCCGGTCGCGGCTCGAATCAGCCCCTATTGATTCCAGGGGGAACCGAGCCACGAGCGGAAGCGAGTGGTTGAACTTATAAGACGCATTTTAGACTCGAGATGCGAGGTTTCTCCAGGAGACAGCGATGAGCAAACAGGCGCTTGCTTCAGTGGCGATGGTGTTTTTCTGCGTTGCTGGCGGATGGGCACAGAATGTGGACGTAGCCAGTAAACTAGGTTATCCACAGATGATCGTGTACAACGGGAAGATCGTGACGATGGATGATAAATCGTTTGCGTCGCAAGTGGGGACAATCGTGCAGGCGATGGCGATCCGCGACGGGAAGATATTGGCGACAGGTACCACCACGGAGGTTCGCGCGCTAGCAGGGCCTCCGACCAAACAGATTGATCTGAAGGGGCGGACGGTGCTACCGAGTTTTATCTTGAGCCATGAACATCCCGTTTCCGACTGGGCCTATACGGAGCCTTTCGCTTTCCGGCATGTGTTCCCCAACGATGATGTGATCATTTCTCGCTGGCTGCCGAACCTTCCGCCGAAGGAGCAGTTGGCGATGTTCGAGCCAACGATGAAGGAGGCGGTTGCTAAGGCGAAACCGGGACAATGGATTCGGGTGATTCCCAACTGGGGCCCGGACTATGAGTGGGCAAAAGAAATGCCACTGGTCTGGGGCCCAGCCATCACGAAAACATATCTCGATCAATTGGCGCCCAACAACCCAGTCTGCATCAGCGATGGCTTTACCAGTGCTTGTACGACCAATGCAAAAGGTGTGGAAATCTATGGCAGTGTGCATTCGGACTTGGACTATCTTGGAACGGGTCGCCGCGGCTTGGCGCCGAGTGAAGAACGCAACCGTCGGCTTACAGAATCAGGGAATTTTGATCGTACGTTCCAGGGCAGTGCAATTTTTAAGGGAAAACTCTCACTTTTAGCTGATTTGCTCAAAGCGGAAATGGAGCTCTGGGCCAGGTATGGAATCACCACCTTTGGGTCCGGGACATATGGTCATGCCAACATGCAAGCCCTGCATCTTCTGGATCAACGAGGCGATATGCCCGCTCGCCATGCCTGGGCCTACGAGGGGCCAGCTTGGGACATCGAAACGCTGCGTGTCTTTGCCGGAACAGTGGGGCACGGATCGGATTATCTCTGGCTCATCGGAGCACGGAGTGTTCCCGGCAGCGGTTGTATGACAGTGCCTGAAAGGCCGGAGTGGCAAGAAATCAAGGCCGAATATGGAGGGGGAGGCGAAGGGGGCGGTGCAACATGCACATTTACCCCAGGCACGCGCAGTCGTGAGATTCTGGAGAACACAGCCGAAAGTGGTTTCAGAATCGCCAATTCGCATACCGGCGGAGATAAGGATATTGATTACTATATGGATGCGATTGAAGCGGGAAGCAAAAAAGCGGGCCTCACAATAGAGCAAATTCGAGCCAAACGGCATGCGTTTGATCACGGTTCAGGAGCTCCACGACCGGCACAAATTCCTCGGATCAAGAATCTGGGGATGATGGTGAGTATGATCAACACCATTCTGTGGGAGACCCACCGGGGAGCTTCGGTGACCGCCAAACAGTACGGGATTGAGTACACGGATTGGGTGGTCCCGCGCAAGAGTGTAAATGATGCAGAGATTATGAACACTTTTGAGATTGATCGTCCGTTGCCGCACAAGGTGTTTTTCTTCATCACCAAAGGAATGAACCGGTACAATGACCGGGACCAGCGGGTATATGGGCCGAATCAGAGGACAGATCGGATTGTGCAACTGAAGGCGCTGACCCGTTGGGGCAGCTATTATATGCTACGGGAGAATCTAATGGGGACGTTGGAGCCGGGCAAATTTGCCGACTTCATCGTGCTGGACAAGGACTTTCTGACAATTCCGGAAGCAGAAATTCCCAAAATCCAAGTGTTGATGACGATAGTAGGAGGAAAGCCGGTACATTTGGGAGCGGATCTGGCAAGGGAGATTGGGATGGCACCGGTGGGGCCGTCCACGTGGACGGAACCGATCCCTCCCGGATGGGAACCGAAACCGTATTAAGAAACTAAAAGCCATTGCATAACTAATTCTAAGCCGTTACCAGCCATCGGCATGGCTTGAAGATATGCCTTGACGGTAAACGGCCTATCCTTTTTCTCTACCAACCATATGTTAACTCCCGCATAAGATGTTCTTCGGGAGTTGGCGGTCGGTGCATCACTCAATCCGCGATGGCGGGGGTCGAGACCTTCACCAGAAGGGATGTAAACGTTGCTATCTCTCGTAGCTGTGAGCAGTCATAGTTCTGCCGAGTCAATAGATATTGATAACTATAGGCAACTGGTTGGCGATGCGCTCATTGATGAGATTCTCCACCTCTCCGACGGCCTTAAGGGGCTCCGTCTCTGCAACATCAATGCGACAGCGAGCGGAGGGGGTGTTGCGGAGTTGTTGAATCGGGAGGTTCCGATCTATCGAGCCCTGGGAATCGAAGCGGATTGGCGTATCATTCACGGCGATAAGGCATTTTTCGAGATTACGAAATCCTTCCATAACGCACTGCAGGGTTCAGAATTTCAACTAACCGACGGGGTCCGCCAAGATTACCTAGAACACAACCGGACTTGCGCGGAGCTCTTAGAAGTTTCGTACGATATCTATGTTGTTCACGATCCGCAACCTGCGGCGATTCGGTACTTCCACCGGACCAGACAAGATAAATGGGTGTGGCGCTGCCACATTGATAGTTCTTCACCGAACGAGCAGGTATGGGAATTTCTGCGTCCCTACATTGAGGCTTATGATGCGGCTGTCTTCACCGCAGAACCCTTCCGCCCTCCAGACCTTCGGATGGATCGGGTCGCCTTTATTGCACCCGCGATTGATCCATTTGCGACAAAAAATATCGATCTGCCGCAAAACCTTTGCCGGCAGGCAATTGCCGACTCCGGTGTCAACTTGCGCGAACCTTTATTGTTGCAGGTCTCACGTTTTGATCCTTGGAAGGATCCACTCGGAGTCATTCAGGTCTATCGCTTGGTAAAGAAACAGCGACCGGGTGTTCAGTTGGCGCTAATCGGCGCCATGGCTGGAGATGATCCGGAAGGATGGGACATGCTGGAAACAATAAACGCAGAGGCCACAGCAGATCCCGACTTACACGTATTTACGAACTTAACCGGCGTCGGTAACATGGAGGTGAATGTCTTCCAAAGGGGCGCCGATCTGGTAATACAGAAGTCTCGTAAAGAAGGATTCGGGCTTGTGGTATCCGAAGCACTATGGAAGGAGAAGGCTGTGGTCGCGGGGGCGGCAGGAGGAATTCCCATGCAGTTTCCTAAGGGCTATCATCAATATCTGGTTTCTAATGCTGAGGAGTGCGCCGCAAAACTTCTTTACCTGCTCGATAATCCAGATGAGGTCGCTGCGTTTGGCCGAGCTGGCCGAGAAAGAGTGCGCGCCGAATTCCTTTTACCCCGCCTGGTCCACGATCAATTGAAGCTCATCGCTGATCTGCTCGAGAGGGGAGGTGCTCAGACAAAAGCATAGGAACAGAACAGTAATCCGCTGAATCCTGCAATTTATAGTTATGAGCTGTACGGAAATGGCCGAAACTTCCCTCCAACTGTAAAGAAAAGTGATCCCCAGGAGAAGATGTATGCCGAAATCGTGATATCCGAGGTCTTCGGAAAACTGGTCTTAACCTTGGCGTCAATTCACAAACCGTGTATCTTTGAGAAGTGGCTTAAAGTCGATGAAACGATTTCGTCGGGGCGTGGCGCAGCCTGGTAGCGCACCTGCCTTGGGCGCAGGGGGTCGGAGGTTCAAATCCTC
>JACQGE010000089.1 GCA_016199675.1 Acidobacteriota bacterium
CTCCGGAGCTACCTGGAGACCTACAATCGCGAACCGAAACCTTTTGTATGGACCAAAACCGCTGACGAAATCCTGGCTAATGTCGCCAGATTTTGTCAACGAATTTCTGACTCAGGACACTAGAATGTGCCGCCCTTCCAGGGCGTTAGAAGAGGGATACACCTTCTATCAAAATGGCTTAGAAAATTGATCGGCGCGTTTGTTTTACAAACGGTTTAAACCTTCGGTTAATTCGATATAGGTTCCCCAGGGGTCCGTCAGGAATGCCACCCCAATGCCGAGGTCCGGTCGCTTGGTGTATGGCACGTCGAACTTCGTTCCGTTTGCTTCGAGCTTCTTGCAAAAAGCCTCGAGACCTTTAACCTCAAAACCGATATGGTCAAGTACCCGTCCCTTGGTCCCAACGACCGTTTCGGTGGAGGCCTTCGAAAACGTCAGATTCACACCGGGCACATCCGCAGCTTGATTCTGGCCTCGCATCCCCGGTTCCGCGCCGAACATCTTAACGTACCAGGCCTTGATCTCAGCAACAGAGTCTGACTCTCCTGTGTCGGCCACGTGGAAATGAATGTGGTGGTATGCAATCGGAATCGAGAGCGATGGGTCCTCCAAAATCTCAAGCCTCAATTCGTCGGGAGGGACTACAAAGCCCGTCTGGGGGTTTCGACCCGGGAGCGTATTCAGCCCCGCATCCTTCCACCGCGCCAGGGCTTCCTGGACATTCGGCACTCGGAATGCGACGTGATTTACTACCGTTCCTACAGTGCCTCCGGATGACTGCGCCTGCTGCAGGAAGACCAGAACATCGGGAAACTTGACAACCTCGAGCGGGCCCAACTTTACGGGAGTTCCTCCGAGCGCACTCCAGAATTTCTTGTGGGATTCGACGTCCCGCACGTTCAAATGTATATGGCCCATACTAACCCCTGCCGTATTGGGAGGGGGCAGTTGCGCCCACAGTGCGTTACTCGGTCCTAAGGTGGCCAGAATCAGAATTGAAGCAAGTCTTTTCATAAACCCCTCTTTTAAGGAATTGTCGCTTTGGAACGTTGCGATTATCAGCATACGCTCCTGTTCCCAACCAATTCAAGTTCAGAGATAATTAACTTGACATAATATCTATTATCAGACGTTACGTATTTGTTGGATTTGCAACCTCAATTTCTGTCAGGAAATCGTAGTTCCCCGTTGGAAACAGGCGGATGTTGCGGAGCCGCTGATTATGAACACAAACATTGTTCAAATACCAAAGGTGGATATACGGCAGATCGCGGTTCAGAATATGTTGGATTTGCACATAGGCTTCCCGTCGCGCAGCCAAATCGGTACTGGTCCGCGCTGCTTCGATCAGGCGATCCACTTCAGAGTTGCGATAATGGCCGCGATTAGCTCCGGCTGGCGGAACTTTTTGGGAATAAAAGCAGTACTCGAAGATATCGGGGTCATCGTTTCCAGCCGTCCAGCGCAATGAATAAAGCTCGAAACTGCCTCGGGTTATATCGCCGTAAAAAGTGGCAAATTCATAGGATCGAATGTCCAATGCGATACCAATTTTGCGAAGCTGCTCTTGAAGTACAGCAGCAAGCTCGCGTCCTGATTGGTCGGTGGAGGTCTTCATTTGCAGGCGAAGCCGCACGCCATCGGGTCCAGGAACAAAGCCTGCTTGGTCCAACAACTCCATTGCCTTCTCTGGATGATAAGGATAACGCGGTGCATCCGCGGCATAGGCCCAATGTTGCGGGGGGAGGATGCTATTGGCAGGCTCCACAATATTTCGCCACAAATCTTCAACTAAAGGTTTAAGATTGATTCCATAAGCGATGGCTTGACGCACCGTCGTGGTCAGCTTTTGGTCCTCCAGGTTGAAAGCAAGGTACTGGTAGCTTGTCCCCGCTTCCTGCAGGACCTTTAATTGTTCTTCTTTGCCCAGAACCTCTACCATATCTGCCGTCAGGGAATTCAGAGCAATATCAGCAGCGCCTTTGCGCAGTTCGAGTGCTCTGGTGGTGGCGTCAGGGACCACTTTAAATTCCACTCGCTGGACTCGGGGCGGCTCGGACCAATAGTTGAGATTGCGCTCCAGGAGCACATGTTCGTCCTGGGCAGCGCTCAGGAAGCGAAACGGCCCGGAACCAATGGGGCGGCGCGCTAATTCCCCCGCAGCACCTTCCGGGACAATGCCAATCGCGCCCTGCGTCAGGTTCCACAAAAAAGAGGCCCGCGGTTCTTTCAGATGAAAGACAACAGTAAAGTCATCCGGTGTTTCTATGGATGCGATCAGACTATAGCTGGAGGCCTTGAGACTTTTGATTTCTCCGCTGAGAAGACTTTGAAAGGTATAGCGCACATCGCGGGCTGTGAGGGGTTTGCCATCATGGAACCGGACATCCCGCCTAAGATGGAAAATATAGCGGAGGGGGTCAGTCGTCTCCCAACGCACCGCCAGCCAGGGGTGTATGTTGGAGTTAGGGTCTCGCCGCAGCAGGCTGTCAAAAATTAGCGAGCTGATCCGCTCCGATTGCGCGTCAGTCCCGATGCGAGGATCGAGGTTTAAGGGGCTGGATTCAATGAGCATAACGACGGTTTGAGGGTCGCGCTGAGCAGAACAACCCAAACCTGCTAGCACCGCTCCTGCCAGGAGCAGAACCAAGGCCGAGTAATGGCAGCTAGAAGTTGTTGCATAATTACGCGAAATGACACAACTGGTAAAAGAAAAAGGGGCCTCAGGGGCTGAAGCCCCCTTTTTATGGTTCTTTTTACGGCACGGCTGAAGCCGTGCCCTGACGAATGCCCAAAAATGTCCGTTCATGAGATGGCCGCTAAACTTTCCCATAGGCAATCTTCCCCAGGAGAACCGGACGACGAGCGCCGGTAGCCGCACAAAGGTTGGAAGGCTGTTGATGGTAGGTGTGATAGGCTAGCACGGCGAAAGCCACAGCTTCCTTGGCATCGGACGGGATGCCGGTGGAATCTGATGAGAGGATCCGAATGCCGGGATTTTTCCTTTTCTGCGCCTGCTCTTGTATACGTTGATTCAATTGCGCCATCAAGAAACGATTTTTCAGGCCGCCGCCGGAAACGAGGCATTCCTCGATGGGGAATTTCGGAAGGACGAAATCGCCGATGGCGCAGGCAATCGTTTCGGCGGTGAAAGCCGTCGCCGTAGCCAGGGCGTTCGATATTTCCTGGCGGACAAATCCCACGTTGTGCATGAAATATCGTTCCAGGTATTGCTGACCGAACTGTTCGCGCCCGGCGGTCTTGGGAGGAGGCAGGTGAAAATATTTCTGCCGGAGCAAGCGGCGCACAGCGGGTTCTGAGATTTTGCCCTGCTCGGCGAGCCGGCCCTGCGGGTCGTAGGCAGATCGCCCTTTGGTTGCGCGAGTAGCCAGAGCATCGAGCAGCATGTTCCCTGGGCCGGTGTCGAAGGCAATCACGTCTTCTGGTGTGCCTCCCGCTGGAATCGCCGTCAGGTTGGCAATCCCGCCAATGTTGAGCACGACCCGGCCCCGCTGGGGATGCCGGTACATCAGATAGTCAAAAAAGGGAACCAATGGAGCTCCCTGTCCGCCCGCGGCGATGTCGGCGGGCCGGAAGTCAGCGACGGTGGTGAGGCCGGTGCGTTCGGCAATTACAGCCGGTTCCCCGATCTGCAATGTGGATCGAACTTGCTGCCTGCAAAAGCGAGTGGGCTGGTTCTGATGGTAAATCGTCTGGCCGTGCGAGCCAATCAGGCTGAGTTGTTCGAGCGGAATCCCCGCCCGGCGGCACACTGCTTGACAAGCCCTTGCAAAAAGATCTCCCAGCAAGAAATTCATTTGAGAAATTTCGGAAGCCGAGACAGAAATGCCGCTGGCCATTTCCAAGATTCTTCGGCGCACTTCGGGTGGATAGGGGACGGATCGAAAAGCCCGAAGGCGAATTTGTGTTCCCCATCCAAGCCCCCTAATTTCCACGACGGCTACATCAATGCCGTCCACCGAAGTGCCACTCATCAAACCGGCGACCAACATTAACTTCTCCGCTCTTTGGCAGCCACTAGCTGTGTCGAAAGCCGCTGGTGAACCTCGGCTGTGAATTGATTAATCTCCTGCCGCAGTCCTTCCCAGTCCACCGGAGGAGTTACGCCATGAGTCGGCACAATTCCCAATGCTTGTTTGGCGTGAAGGATTTTCTGTGCGGCGGTTTCTGCCAGGCCGCAAAATTCGGAGTCGCGTGTAGCTTCTTGCAAGACGGCTTCAAAAGCATCGTGGACATACTCCGCGCGACGGCAGACGAGCAGCAGATCGCACCCTGCCCGCAGCGCTGCCACAGCGGCTTCTCCGACGCTGCGGTTTTCCAGGACTCCACCCATTTCCAGATCGTCCGAGAGAACGAGCCCGGAATAACCGATGCGGCTCTTTAGCAAGCCGGAGACCAGAGCGGGCGAAAGACTAGAGGGAAGCGGCTGGGAAGAAGTGCCGGGCGCAAGCGAGTGTTCAGCCTCCAGCGCGGGATACCAGGCGTGAGCAACCATCACCATGGGAAGCAGAGATGCCAGCGTCCGATAGGGGAGCAGGTCCTGCTCCCACATCTTCGAGGCTCCTTTTTCGATCTGTGGCATCTTCAAGTGAGAGTCCACTCTCGCGCTGCCCAATCCAGGAAAGTGTTTTCCGCAACCGATTACGCCCTGCTCAGCCAGACCGTCCAGGAAATCGGCGGCAAATTCAATGACTTCCTGGGGAGAGCGGCCAGCGGTTCGGCTGCCTAAGATTAGGTCCGATTCGGACGAAGCCAAATCGAGCACGGGGGCGAAATCAACATTTAAAGAGAATGCCGCCAGTTCCCTGCCCGCGACTTGGCCCGCTCGCTGTGCCAGACCCGCCCTGGCAACCTCTCGAACCGGCGGCAGTGGGGCCAGTACATCCCGCAGACGGTCAACCGTTCCGCCTTCCAGGTCTATAGCTAGAAAAGGCGATGGCAGAGTAAGCCCGATTAGATAATCTCGAACTTGGCGCACCAGGCGCTGAAAACTCTGCGCGCTGGCAATGTTGCGCTGGAAAAAAATCACGCCTCCGGGACGAACCTCCAGGAGGAGTTTCTCCAGGGTCGGATTCCAGGAGTCCCCTTCAAATCCGATTATAAAAAGCTGGCCGCCTTTTTCCAGAAGACTCTGCATAGCTCGAACCGATTATAGCTGAGGACACCCGGAATATTGCGGACGGAAGCGAGTGTCAGGAAACAAAACAGAAATTCTCCTGCCCTGCAAGATGGGGCATCCTCTATAATTAAATATTAACCGTGGCGCGCGTTCCCATGATGAAAAGCCTGATTCAAAGAGTGCAGCCGCTATTCCCCTTCCTATGGCCTTACCGGGGCCGCTATGGAGTGGGTTTGCTTGCTCTGGTGGGAGAAGTAGCGTTCTGGGTAGCGGTTCCGCAGATTATTGGCCGGGGCATTGATGACCTCCAAAAAGGGGTTACCGCGGACAAGCTGACTTTGTATGTCGGCCTGCTCATTGGGGCAGTCCTGTGCAAAGCTTTTTTTCTATTTTGGACGCGGATGATCCTGATCGGGATTTCGCGAGACGCCGAGTTTGACCTGCGGAATGAACTCTACCTGCATCTGAGCCGACTCTCCCTTCGCTATTTTCAACGGCACCGTACCGGCGACCTGATGTCGCGCGCGACGAACGATCTGAACGCCGTGCGGATGCTGCTGGGGCCGGGGATCATGTATTCCGCCAGGACCCTAATTTTGATGACAGCCGCCATCGCCATTTTGATCCAAATCAGCGCCAAGCTGACTTTTTATTGCTTTGTGCTGGTGCCGGTGGTGGCCGTCATCGTCTCGTACTTTGGCCGCCAAGTCCACCACCGTTTCGAGATGATTCAGGCCATGATGTCCACGCTGAGCGCCAAAGTGCAGGAAAGCGTGGCCGGAATGCGGGTCATTCGGGCCTATGCGAAGGAAGAAATGGACCTCCGGCGGTTCCAGGAACTGAATGCAGAGTACGTAGAACGCAACCGGAAATTGATTGGCGTGTGGGGAATGTTTTATCCGGCGCTGGAAGTTCTCATGGGCCTGACCTACGTTATTGTGCTCTGGCTGGGGGGGCGTGAAGTGATCAGCGGACAGATCAGCATCGGCTCGTTTGTGGCCTTCAATGTTTATATGGGGCAATTGGCCTGGCCCATGATCGCCTTGGGATGGGTGGTCAATCTTTATCAGCGCGGTACGGCTTCTCTGGCCCGGTTGAATGAAATTTTCGCCACGGAACCGGAAATTGCGGACCCGCCAACTCCCGTGATCGTGGGTCCCCGAAAACTGGCTGTGGCCATACCGGGCGATGGACACAGGAGCATCGAACAAGCTGCTGCCGGAATCGAAATTGAATTCCGCAATCTCAACTTTGCCTACAACGGACTACCCATCCTTCGCAGCATCCAGCTTACAATTCCGGCCGGGAACACGCTGGCGATCGTGGGGCCGACCGGAAGCGGCAAGTCCACGCTGGCGAGCCTGATTCCCCGATTGTTTGATTCTCCTCCCGGCACGCTCTATCTGGATGGCGTGGATGTGCGGCACTACCGGTTGCAGGACCTGAGGAGAATGATTGGCTTTGTTCCCCAGGAAACATTTTTGTTCAGCGACACAATTCGCGGAAACATCGCCTTTGGCGTGGACCAGGCAACTGAGGAAGAAATCCGCCGCGCCGCTGAAATCGCGGAGTTGCTGCCGGACATTGAGGATTTTCCGTTGGGTCTGGGGACGATTGTGGGCGAAAGGGGCATCACTTTGTCTGGGGGACAGAAGCAGCGCGCCGCCATTGCCAGAGCTATCCTGCGCAGCCCGCAAATACTGATCCTGGATGATGCGCTGTCCAGCGTGGATACGTATACCGAAGAGAAGATCCTGACCCGTTTGCGAAATATCCTTCGAGGCCGGACAGCGATTCTGATCTCTCATCGGGTTTCAACGATCCGCGATGCCGATCTCATCGTTGTGCTCCACGAAGGCGCTATTGTGGAGCGCGGGACGCATGAGGAATTGCTAGAGCAGGGTTCCTATTATCCGGAGCTTTATCAGAAGCAATTGCTGGAGGAGGAGTTGGAAAGAGCGTGACGCAAGATCATCACGAAGAAGAAGTCCTGGGGAAAGCCTATGACAGCCGGTTGATGAGGCGCTTGCTGCATTACCTGGCTCCCTACCGAGGTATCGTGGCGCTGGCCTCCGCGACCATGATCCTGCATTCCCTGCTCCAGGTGGTGGGCCCGTTTCTGACCAAGATTGCAGTGGACCGCTACCTGGTCGTCACCCATCGTCAGCCGACGTTTCTGGATTCCTTTCTGAGCGCCGATCCCGCCATAGGATTGGCGCAGATTACGGGACTTTATTTGCTGGCGTTGCTGGCCCTGTTTGCGTTGGAGTATGGGCAGACTTATACGATGCAAATGGTTGGCCAGCGAGCTATGTACGACCTGCGCATGGAGATTTTCGGTCATCTGCACCGGCTTCCGATCCAGTTCTACGACCGCAACCCGGTGGGTCGCTTGGTCACGCGGGTCACTACAGACGTGGACGTGATCAATGAAATGTTCACTTCAGGGGTGGTGGCGATTTTTGGCGACTTCTTTTCCCTGCTGTTCATTGTGATCGTCATGTTGCAACTGAATGCCACGCTGGCGCTGGTCACCTTTGCTGTGCTGCCGTTGATTTTTGTGGCGACGATGCTGTTTCGCCGCCGAGTGCGGGATTGCTACCGGCGCATCCGAACTGCGGTGGCCCGAATCAATGCTCACCTGCAAGAACATCTGACAGGGATGAGCGTGGTGCAACTATTTAACCGGGAAGAAAAGAGCTTTGCTGAGTTCAAGAAAATTAACGCGGCGCACCAGAAAGCGTTTCTGGATTCTGTGTTTGCCCATTCGCTGTTTTATCCCGCCGTCGAGGTGCTGAGCTCCGCCGCGATTGCTCTGATTCTTTGGTACGGCGGTCATCAAGTGCTGGGCGAAATGCTGACAATTGGGGTTTTGGTGGCCTTTATCCAATACGCGCAGCGCTTCTTCCGCCCCATCCAGGACCTCAGCGAGAAATATAATATTCTCCAGTCTGCCATGGCCAGCTCGGAGCGAATCTTCAAGTTGCTGGATACGCCCGCTGGCAGGGAGCCCTCCCAAGAGTTGGCGGGAGCCAGTGCTCCCCGCGAGGCGACAAGGGGGATAGAATTTCAAGATGTCTGGTTTGCTTACCACGACCAGGATTGGGTGCTCCAGGATGTCCAATTGTCAATAGAGCCGGGAGAAACGATTGCCATCGTGGGGCATACCGGTGCTGGAAAAACCACACTGATTAGTCTGCTGCTCCGTTTCTACGATGTTCAGAAGGGAAGGATTCTGGTGGACGGCGTGGATGTCCGGGATTGGAACGTGCGCGCGCTGCGGCGGCGACTCGGCGTTGTCTTGCAGGATCCCTTCTTGTTTTCGGGGACCATCGAAAGCAACATCCGGCTTGACGAAGAGGCCGTGACTCGCGAAGCCATGGAAGAGGCGGTCGAAGAACTGAACATCGAGGATTTCATTCGGGCCCTGCCGGAAGGATACCGCCAGGAGGTGTATGAAAGAGGGGCTACGCTTTCCGTCGGGCAAAAACAGCTCATCAGCTTCGCGCGCGCCCTGGCGCACAATCCGCAAATCCTCATTCTCGATGAAGCTACTTCGAGCGTGGATACAGAAACGGAGTTCCGGGTGCGGGAAGCGCTCAACCGCATGATTAGCGGCCGGACGGCGATTATTATTGCCCACCGGCTTTCTACCATTCAGCGAGCTGACCGCATCGTCGTCTTTCACAAAGGACGAATCCGCGAAATCGGCTCTCACCAGCAGTTGCTGGCCCAGCGGGGCATCTACTGGAAGCTTTATCAGTTGCAGTACAAGCAACAGGAAGTGAGCGTCACGGGCGATGATTGACCACGGCAACTTTTTGAAAAAAACACCAGGGAGACAGGACCGGAGGCACAACAAAGCACGAATCGTTTTCGCAGTGCTCGCGATTGTTGTGGCACATGTTTTCGTGCTCCTCGCGATTCTCTTGGCACAACCTTTGTGGTCGATGAGCAAAACTGGACTAGCCCTGGCCCAGGACAATCAAGAAACAAAACAGAAACGTGTCTACACGAATGATGACTGGCCTTTCAACCAGCCTCGGCAATCACCGTCGTCTTCTGCCGGTCGGGAGGGTGAGACTAATCCGTCTCTGACGACAGACGGGGGGGGGAAAATTGCTCCCTATGTGCCAACTCCAATGTCGGTGGTCGAGAAGATGTTGGAGATTACGGGCGTTACAGCCAAGGATGTCGTCTATGACCTGGGTTCCGGAGACGGGCGCGTGGTCGTCCTGGCCGCTCAAAAATATGGGGCCAAATCCGTGGGCGTGGAACTCGACCGCGGCTTGGCGCGGGAGTCCACAGAAAAAGTGCAGGAATTGAAACTGGAGAGTCTGGTAACCATTATCGAGGGCGACTTGTTAAAAACCGATTTAAAACCGGCCACCGTGGTGACGGTCTATTTGTTGCCTTCGGCTAATGAGCAACTCCGCCCGATCTTAGAGAAAGACCTCGCATCCGGAACTCGCGTAGTGGCCCATGACATCAGCATCCCCGGATGGAAAGCAACCCAAGAAGAAACGATTCAGGTGGACGGAGTTACGCACTTCATTTATCTCTATCGTATCCCGGATGCTTTCCGACGATAAAATCCATCATTTTGGAAAAAAGCGATCATGTGGAGGAGGGATTCTTGCCTCCCATGGGACCATTAGGAATAATGATCCAACCCAACAAATAAGTGATGAGTAGAGGGAACACACCCGTGGCAATTCCCAAAAACACGAAGAGCAGGCGCAGCAAGCTGGGGTCAACCTCGTAAATCTCGCTGATCCCCCCGAAGATGCCCGCAATCTTCTTGTCGGTTTGGGAACGATAAAGGCGCTTCATGAGCACATCCTTTCCTTGATCGGATAGGGCACGGGCCGAAATTGGATACACCAACATCAAAAAGAAAGCCGCAAGGCAAACTGCATTTGCCGGGACGTTGTGGCGGTCCGCGTGAGTCTTCCGACGGAGAGGTTATAACGATTAGGGATGCCGCTGAAGACCGCCGAGTTAGAGCCGCCAGTGGGTCCGCTGAAATTCGTGTGGTTGAATAGATTGAAAATCTCGGTTCGAAACTGTAAACGACGGTCTCCACCCAAGGGGAATTCCCTTTGCAAGGAAACGTCTGTGGTGATCAAACGCGGCCCCTGGATCGTATTTCGTCCGGCATTTCCAACAGTGCCAGGGGTCGGAAATTCGTAAATGCACGGGTCAAAATACCTGCGCGAGGTGCCCAATTCTTCACCCGCCTTGATGGCGCCATTGCCACACCCGGCTGTGGTTCCTTTGACCGCTGGACGATTGCTCTGCCCAGGCGCCACGTTGGGACGCGTTGCTTCAAACAAGTAACCGGTTTTTCGAACATTCAATCCTGGGGACAAGGGCGTCCCAGTTCGGAACCGGACAATACCCCCGAGTCGCCAACCTCCTAAAAAATTCGAAAGAAAGCCGGAGTTGAGCCATTGCCGGCCTCGGCCAAGAGGAAACGGATAGAGGTAATTTATGGTAAGCTGCTGGCGCGAGTCAAAGTCTGACAGCGCTCGATCCATTGTCCGCATGTGCGGATATTGTTCCCCGCCTCCTCCAATATTACTTCCCCCGGCCCCACCATCATCTACAGACTTCGCGAGCGTATAACTGACTTGAAGAGTGGTTCCGGAATCGAATCGCTTATTTGCAGCAAGCCGGAAAGAGTTGTAAAAAGATTGTACATCACTGACAAGATAATTCAATCCCCCTCCGAAAGCAGAATTCATTCCCAGGCTGACATTGGGACGACACAGCGCAAACTCTTCGGCAGGCGAATTCTTGGGCAGTTGGGCGCAGTCGGGCGGAAAAAACAATGTTCCATCCGAACGAATTTCAGGGAATGGATATAAATTATATTCATAGCGGCGATACAGATGATTCCCTCTGTTTCCGGCATAAGAGAGCCGACTACTCCACCCCCCGGGCAAATCCTTCTGGATCTCCACCTCGTAGCGGATGGCCATGGAGGTCGTAAAATTGTGGTAGTCCATGACCTGAGACTGGAGGGGCAGATCTTTCAAAGTGGCTACAGCGTCAGGAAACGCATAGGGGAGGGGAACGAGATTGCCGTTTTCGTCTTTTTCCTGGCCGGAGGCGTTAAAGTTGGTTCGGACCGTCTTTTTGTAGAAAGGCGCTGTGCCCTTTTGGTTGAGGACCACATAAGTCAGCAACGGATCGTAATAGATTCCGAAGCCGGTGCGGACCGTTGTATCCCGGCGACCGCCGGGGGACCAACTGATTCCCAGACGTGGAGAGAAATTGTGCGTCGGATTGTGATCCAAAGGAGGACCAGGCGATGGACCGGTGTCTCGCAACGGATCGGCCACGAAAATACTCTTTCCATGTTTATCGCGGATCAGCGTTGCGTATTCATAGCGGAGGCCGAGATCCAGGCGTAAATTCGATCGAACCGCATACGAATCATTCACGTAAAGACCCTGGACCGTCTGCCTCCACCGTCGGCTGTTGTCGGAGCCCGGCAAAACACCGGTTAGAGTGGTTCCCTCCGGGCCTCCCCGCAGAAAACTTTCCAGACCATTAAAAGACCATGCGCCCCCTCTGTTGATATTCGAAAAAGCATAGGCGCGATAGCGATGAACCTGGATCCCAAACTTGGCGGTGTGTTGTCCTCTTTGCAGCACCATATCGTCAGCGA
The DNA here is from genome assembly GCA_016199675.1 of Acidobacteriota bacterium. Lineage (GTDB taxonomy): Bacteria > Acidobacteriota > Terriglobia > 2-12-FULL-54-10 > 2-12-FULL-54-10 > JACQGE01. Next base: position 11,817 of record JACQGE010000089.1, read on the forward strand.
ATTGAAAGGTGTTGAATACTTCCGCTGAAGGTCCTCCGTTCGGATTGCCAAATGCGCTGACTCGGGGAATCATCATCTGACCAAAATCCGGGGCGTCTGGAATAAAATACATTTCCCGGGGAATCACAATTTGAGAAACATTGGCGCTGTCCCCCGTAGGCCGGGTATAGCCAAAGCGAAAGGAATTGATCGTACTGGCGCTGAAAATGTGGGTTTCGACAAGGGTAAGATACTGTTGCCGGCTATTGCTGTTCCTCTGAAACAAAAAGGTGCTTCCACCGCCGGTGGATCGGGCATCATCGAAGGTGTAGCGAAGAAATAGGCTGTCGCGCAACGAGAATTGATGGTCCAGACGAATTACCGCAAATTCGTCGTCGCTGGGTTGGAAAAAGGGTTCCCGATTTTCCCCGATTCCTCCGCCCAGACAATCATAATTAGGGAGGGGGTAAAGCGCTAAATATGGTTTCACTTTGACGGGAATGCCGCCTTCTTGATTGAGATCGATCAAAACCTTTCCCGCGCAGTCGGTTATTTTGCCAAGCCGCGCCTCCCGGTCTGGAAATGCGCTGACGTCTGTTGAGTTTAAACGATCTCGTAGAGCTTCGAAGCTCAATAGAAAAAAAGTCCGCTCTTTCAAGATGGGGCCTGTCAAGGTGAAACCAAATTGGTTGCGTTTGAAGGGTGGCGGCTCCACCCCGTCAAAAAAGTTGCGGGCATCCAGTTTGCTGTTTCGAAAATACTCGAACACAGTTCCATGCAACTGGGGTGTCCCGGAGCGAGTGATCGAGTTGAGTACTCCGCCACTTCCTCGTCCGTATTCCGCAGAATAATTCGTCCCGAACACTTGAACCTGCAGGACGGAATCCGAGCCCAATCGCACGCCCGCCGCACTTTGCGGGCTCTGATTGTCTATGTCCATCACATTGGTCCCATCCATCAGAAACACGTTGGAAGTGCCTCGCGATCCCGACACATTGATGCTTCCGCCCCCAATACCCCGGGAAGCCGATTCCGAAGAGGTATTACTAATTCCGGCCTCCAGCGTCACTAGCTGATTGTAGCTGCGGCCATTCAACGGAAGTCCGACTAGTTGGCTTTCATCGATTCTGGAGGCGGCGCTGCCAGAGGATTGCCTTTCTTGATTTGCTGTGGCCTGATTATTATTCCGTCCTTGCTGGCGGCTGCCGGATTCCTGTCCTCCTTGCGCCAGCAACCGGGTGCTCCATCCGAAAAATACAAGGCCAACCGTGAAAATCACAACAAGCGATGCAAATCCTTGTGACGTTTTATCACACTGATAGTCCATCATAAAAAAAGACGGTCTTTACTCTTTCCCAAATTTTCTGCAGCAATTGGCGATCTTGCCATATTTTGTTTCACCACTTTTTGCAGCGCTTTTCCGCCGATTCTGTGAATATTCTTTCCGGTTAACAGCAGCTACTTCGCAGCGAGGGAGCGCGGCTGGAATAAGTAGAATTGCGCTCCATGGGGATGAAACCCGCCATTTCAATGTTGTGGCGCAGGTCTTCTTCTCCGGCGGCCAGGCTATCGGCTGCACCAGCGACAACGTTTTCCTCCAGAATCACGCTGCCGGCGTCATTCGCGCCGAAGTAAAGTGCCCGCCGCCCGGTTTCCAGCCCAACCGTGAGCCAAGAAGCCTGCAAATTCTCAAAATTGTCGAGATACACGCGAGTCAGGGCCTGCATACGCAAATACTCGTCGTCGGACGGCTTCCGCTGGGGCAAGATGAGAGGTGTTCGCTTCCCGGTCTGATAAGGCCACACGATAACTCCCACAAAGCCTCCCGTATTCTCCTGCAACCTGCGCAACCGGTCTAGATGGTTCAGACGATGCTCCAGAGTTTCCCCGAAGCCAAAAACCATGGTGGCCGTGGTCGGCAGCCCCAGGCGATGCGCCGTGCGATGGACTTCCAGCCATTCTTCGGTCTTCAATTTCATTGGGCTGATCCGGTTCCGAATTTCGTCATCCAGGATTTCCGCCCCAGCGCCGGGAATCGAGTCCAATCCTGCCTCTTTCAACCGTGTGATCGCCTCCTCCAGCGAAATGCCGGAGACCTGCGCGAGATTCAGAATCTCCGACGCTGAGAAGCAATGACAGTGCACGCGAAACTGCTGTTTGACTTTGCGCAGGAGCCGCTCGTAATAATCAATTCTGAGATCCGGATGATCGCCTCCCTGCAATAAAATTCCGGTGGCCCCACGCGCGATACCACTTTCAATCTTTTGCAGGATTTCTTCTTCCGAAAGCAGATAGCCTTCAGGATGTCCTGGGGGGCGATAGAACGAACAAAAGGAACAATAGGCGTTACAGACGTTGGTGTAGTTAATCACACGCTGAATCGCGTAGGTGACAATCTTTTCCGGGTGTTTTTGGTAGCGGATTTCCGAGGCCGCCGAGGACAAGATGGCCAGGTCTTCCTGATACAATTGTCGCGCCTGCTGGCGAGTGATTCCTGGCCCTGTCATTCCGACCGTCGTCCTATCCTTATGACCTTTCAGGATGCTACACTACTCTCGCTTCCCGCCGCAATCTTTGAATCCCTTGGGACTACCGCTGGAACTTCGCTGGCTGACCGGAAGAGGAAGCAAAACTTGCGCGGCCAGTTCATCGAATCCTATTTTCCTCCAAGGCGGCTGGCCGTCAGGGAAATACTGAATCGTATAGAGCGATTTCTGAAGCAGGCGCCGCAAAGCCGCTTCGTTCGTTTCGATGGCCGGCGATTTTTCTGCCAAGGGATTGTTCAGAACGCAGGCGACCGCGAAGAGTCCCGCGCTTTCCAGATACGCGAAGGTTAACCGTGTGTGATTGATGGCTCCGAGCTTGGACCCGACAACGACCAGCACAGACAAATCCAGCAACCGAGCTAAGTCTCCATAATGAAAATCCTCCGCAAGCGGTACAAGAATACCCCCAGCGGTTTCTACCAGGATGATGTCGTGCTCGGAGGCCAACGCCTGATAACAATCGCGGACTCGCTGAGGGTCAATGGAAATGCCTGCCTGTTTCGCAGCCACCTCGGGAGCTAAGGGCAGCTCAAACCGGTAGGGACAGATCGTTTCCAAAGGGGCATCGGTCTGCGAGGCCTGGCGGAGCAGCTGTGCATCGGCGGGAATCAATTCTTGCGAAACCGGATCGCTTTTGCATCCCGTTTCAGCGGGCTTAAACGGCGCCACCCGAAGGCCCCTGCGGTGCAGAGCCGCCGCCAGGCCGCAAGCTACAAAGGTCTTCCCTACCCCGGTATCTGTTCCCGTGATGAGCAATCCTTGAGGTGGCATAATGTGTCTTTAGAAAAGGTTATCGCTGCGTTACAGTTTGGATAGACTCCGCTGTTACGTTAACGAGCCGCCTCAACTCATCTTCAGTCGTCGAGAGAGGCGGCATAAGAACAATGACGTCTGCCAACGGACGGAGTATCACACCATGGTTTCGGGCTTCCAAAACGACCCGTTTTCCGATCCGCTGACCAGCAGGAAAAGGCCGTCGGCCGGCAACATCTTCTGCTAGCTCAATGCCTGCCATCAAACCCCACTGACGGATGTCAGTCACGTAATTGAATTCTTGAAATCGGCTCAAAAGCTCTTCCGATAGTTTAATAAGAATCTGTATCTTATTGTATAATAGTATATTAGTTAATATATCCAAAGAGGCAATGGCCGCCGCGCACGCCAGGGGATTTCCGGTGTAGGTGTGACCATGAAAGAAGGTTTTATATTCTTCGTACCCCCCCAGAAATGCCGAAAAAATTTCTTCGGTTGCCAGGGTCGCTGCCAGAGGCAGAACTCCGCCAGAAATTCCCTTCCCTAAGCACATCAGGTCCGGCGTAATTCCAGCGTGTTCGCAGGCAAAGAGGCGTCCAGTTCGTCCAAAACCGACCGCTACTTCATCCGCAATGAATAGAATGTTGTTCTGCCGGCAGAGCCGGTGCAATCCTGCCAAATACTCTACAGGGTGGCTCCACATCCCGGCTGCGCCCTGCATCAATGGTTCCACAATCAATGCGGCAACTCGATCCTGGTTTTCATTCAAAGTTCGCTCTGCTTCTTCGAGCGCATGGGCCAGCGCATCCTCAGGGCTCTCGCGACGGTAATAGCGGTAGACATGAGGCGGGTTGATGCGCAGACAGGGGAATAGTAAACGACGATAGCGGCGGTGAAAGGTCTCCGAATACCCCACGCTCATCGCGCCAATTGTGTCCCCGTGATAAGACCCCTCCAGGCTGACAAAGAGGTCGCGGCCTGAATCTCCTCGCAACTGCCAGTACTCAAAAGCCATTTTGAGGGCGATTTCGACGGCCGTGGCGCCGGAGTCGGAATAAAACATCCTTTGCAAACCCTTCGGGGCAACCTCCACCAGCCGCTTTGCCAGAACCGTCGCAGGCACATTGGTGAGTCCCAGCATCGTCGTGTGGTCAAGCAGTTCCAGTTGGTTGCGGATCGCCTCCACAATCTCCGGGCGTCCGTGCCCGTGGACGTTGCACCACAAGGAGGAAACGCCGTCAAAGTAGCGGTTGCCCTGCGAATCAATCAGGTAGTTGCCCTCGGCGCGCTCTATGATCAGCGGGTCTTCCGCCAGCCACTCCTGCATTTGTGTAAACGGATGCCAGAGATAGGCATGGTCCCACTCTTTCCAATGGATTCGGTCATTGACAGGAAGCATTTGTCAAAAAGAAGAAGCAGAAAGATGAGTGACTGGCCGGCGGTTCGCGAGTCGCTTCGGAGTTTGGAGAGCGTACTGCAATTTCTCGAAAGCTGCCAGAGCTTCCGCGATTTCATCTGTGCTGTGGGTAGCCATAAGACTGACTCGAAGCCGCGCGGTTCCGAGCGGCACCGTGGGAGGGCGAATTCCCTGCACAAAGACGCCCTGCTTGAGCAAGAAACGACACGCAGCCATCGTCCGCTGGGCATCGCCCAGCCGCAAGGGAAGAATCTGGCTTTGCGTCGGCCGGAGATCAAAGCCTAAATCCTCCAAACCTTTTTGCAAATGGGCAACATTGTTCCACAGCGCCTGCCTTCGCTGCGGCTCCTGGCGGACAATCTGCAAAGCCGCCGCGGAAGCTGCCACTACGGCTGGCGGCAGACCTGTGGTGAAAATGAAGCTGCGGGCACGGTGAAGCAGATAAGAAATTAAATCGCTGCTGCCAGCAATATACCCTCCCAGGCTGCCCAGGGCCTTGCTGAAGGTTCCCATCTGGATGTCAACCTGTTGCTGTAACCCCAACGCCTCGACTAGCCCGGCCCCCGTCGGACCAAAAACTCCGGTGGCGTGGGCTTCATCCACCAGCAACATAGCTCCGTACTTGTTCGCCAGAAAAGCAATTTCCTTCAATGGAGCCAGATCGCCATCCATAGAAAAAACCGATTCGGTCAAAATCAGTTTTCTCCTGGCTGCCGGATGTGCAATCAAATTGCGCTCCAGGTCTTCGACATCGCAATGATTGTAAAAAATGGTTTCGGCCCGCGAAAGGCGGCAGCCATCGAGCAGGCTGGCATGATTGAGCGAGTCGCTGAAGATCGCATCCCTTGAGCCTGCCAGCGCCGAGATAGTCCCTGTGTTTGCCTGATAGCCGGAAGCAAATACCAGCGAGGCTTCCGTGCCTTTGAGAGAAGCCAACTCTAGTTCCAGGTGCCTGTACGGTTCCAGGTTGCCGCTGATGAGGCGTGAGCCAGTAGCTCCACAGCCAAATGCTTCGATCGCTTGATGCGCTGCCTGTTTGAGCCGTTCGTCGGTAGCCAGGCCGAGATAATTGTTCGAGCAGAGCAACAATACATTGCGCCCGTCCACGGTCAAGCGGGGTCCGGGAGCACCTTCCAAATCTCGCAATTTCCGCTTCAATCCTGCTTTTTGGAGCGCGTGGAGCGTGGTCGCCAAAAACGCCTGTGCCTCGGTGTTGTTCTGAGAAGATTGCATCGGTTCCACCACGGCGCACTACAGATTGCGTGTCTTCATAGAGGTTAAGGAGTTCGAACTGTCTGCGGGAACTCCCGCCGAAGTGATCCCCGGCGCATAGTCTGGCGTTACATCCATTCCAGGTATTCCAGGCGGCAGGGCTGGAACAAAGCCGGCTTCTTCGATCATTTGCAAATCTTTTTCTGGCAACTCGCCGCGAGTGGTTAAGTAATCGCCGATAAAAATGGAGTCTGCTATATAAAGCCCCAATGGTTGAAAAGAGCGCAGGTGATATTCCCGGCCGCCCGCAATCCGAAGTTCCTTGCTGGGGTTCACCAAACGAAACAGGCAAAGGATAGCCAGACATTTCTGCGGCGTCAGGTATTCCACGCCGCCCAGCGGCGTTCCTGGAATCGGGATCAGGAAATTGACGGGGATGGAGTCCACATCCAATTCACGCAAAGAGAAGGCCAACTCGACAATTTGCTCATCGCTCTCGCCCATGCCGAGGATGCCTCCGCTGCAAGAAGAGACGCCGCCGCGCTTAACCGCTTGCACTGTTGCCATGCGGTCCTGATAGCTGTGCGTGGTGCAAATCTCATCGTAAAAATCTTCCGAGGTATTTAGATTGTGGTTAATACGTTCGACTCCGGCGTCTCGTAACTTTTGCACCTCTCCCTCGTTGAGCAGGCCCAGACAACAACAGATGCGCAAAGGGTATTGGGAGCGGATTTCCCGCACCGCATCCGTAATATGATCGAGTTCGCGCGGGGTAGGCCGGCGGCCACTGATGACAATACAATAAGTGTGCGCCTTGACTTCCAGAGCCTGGCGCGCCCCTTCCAGCAGCACTTCTTTGGATTGCAACGGATAACGGTCCACGCCGGACTGGGCTAGAAGGGATTGCGAGCAATAGGAACAGTCTTCGGCGCAAAGACCGCTTTTGGCGTTGATCAGCATGTTCAGCTTAACCCGGTTGCCGTGATAGTGGCGCCTAATCCGGTAACACGCCGAAACCAAATCCAGCAATTCTTCGCGGGGTACAGCCAGAACTTGCAACGCTTCCTCGCGAGAAATCATCTCGCCATCCAGTGCTTTGCCGGCCAGTTCGTGCCAGAGCATCGGTTTCTCTTTCCAATTCTCCTTAGCGAACGATTATACAGGGGGGCTGGGCTGGCGCAAAAGATGTGAGATGCTTCTTTGTTTTGGAAGCTAGTATTGTGTTTCAGAAAAACCGATTAATAAGTGAACCGTTCCTTCCCCGTGGCGGCTTCGATTGAGCATGGCTTACCACGAATGGAAACGAGCGGTCCTTCAAGTCAGAAATTGGGGCTGATCTGGATTGTTGCCGGAATCGCGGTGGGCAAATCACTTTTTGGCGAAAATTTAGCGAGATAGTGCTGGTCAGCCAGCTTGCGGTAAATCTGTCCAGCTACCTCTGAGGCGCGGGGACCTCCGCCAATGGGATTCCCTGTTTTGAGCAGTACCACAACCGCCAAGCCTTCTTCGCTGTATCCCCCAAACCAACCCAGTTTAGCTCCTTTTTGGGAACAAGTTCCCGTTTTGCCGAGAATGGAAACATCCGGTTGGCGAGCCCGCTTTGCTGTTCCCGTAAGAACCGCTTCCTGCATCCCTTTCCGGATCATGTCCAACCAGGGGGTGATGTTTAGGTCCCGTTTCACTTTCGGCTCAAAACTTTCCGGTTCGCTGAGACTCTCTGGATATTGCAAATAATAAAGCGTGCCGCCATTCGCCAAAGCTCCAATGAAGGAAGCGTATTGGAAGAGGGTCATGGAAATCCCTTCTCCGAAACTGGCGATTTTCCCTACACCGCCGCGGTTGGCTGGAGGCGGCTTCAGAGGGAATAGCCCGGAAGGCTCCTGCGCGATTTCCCATCCGGCAGGCTCTCCAAACCCAAAGAGTGCCGCATATTGCTGGAGCTTCTCAATGCCAAGGAGTTTTCCCAACTTCTCAAAGTAAAGATTATTGGAAAGAGCAAGAGCATCGCGCAAATCCAAATACCATTTTTTTCCCAGGAGGAGGCGCGCTCTGTCCTTTTCCAATACCCCCTCTTCCAGCGCTGCCAAGGCCACTGCCGGCTTGAAAGTGGAGCATGGTTGGTAGCCATCCTCGAAGGCTAGTTTTTGGTTGACGACGGTCAAAATTCTGCCGCTGTTGGGATCGACTACGATCACAGATCCCATGACGTTTCCCAAGGCTTCGACCGCTGCCGCGCGGATGACCGGATCATCTTTACTTGGGTCATCTCCGGTCGTGGGATCGCCGGAAGAAGACAACCGCGCAGGAGCGCTGACCTTGCGTAGGACTTTTCGCTTAGACTTCGGCGTAGCTGTCGCTGGAACTTTTGCAGCCGATGTGGACGACTTAGTGGCGGGAAGCGCGTCCGTGCGGGCAATTACCTTCCGCTGCCCCCTCGCAGGAATTACAACGCATAAAAACAAAACGGCGATAGCCGGCAGCGTGCGACCAACCAGTTCTTTCATTCCCCCCTAGCTCTCCTTAAATACAACATAAGCTAATCTAACATTCTCCAATATTTCACCTGAGCCGTAAACAAAAAATGAATACTTGTTCCATTTTTGTTACGGCTGTGTTCTCTGTCCCACGGCCTTCTGGCTTCGAAAAATTCGCATTTTAGCCGGAAATGGCGCGGCTGCGGACAGGAGTTGGCTCTGCGGGGACGCGTTCGGAAACATTCGTTTTCAACAAGCCGAGCGTGGTTCGCAATTCATTTTCGATCTTGTTCCGAACATCGGGATTTTCTTTGAGAAATAGGCGGGTATTTTCCCGGCCCTGCCCAATGCGTTCCCCCCCATAGGAAAACCAGGCCCCGCTTTTTTCGATGACGTGTTTGTCCACGCCGAGATCGAGCAGGTCACCTTCCTTGGAGATCCCCTCTCCATACAAGATGTCAAATTCGGCCTCCCGGAAAGGAGCCGCTACTTTATTTTTCACGACCTTTGCCCTGGTGCGACTCCCGACAATACGGTCACCTTCTTTGATAGCGGCGATCCGGCGTACGTCCACCCGCACAGAAGAATAAAATTTCAACGCCCGTCCCCCGGTAGTAGTCTCGGGGTTGCCAAACATCACCCCGATTTTTTCCCGGATTTGATTGATGAAGATCAGACAAGTATTCGATTTGAAGACAATGCCCGTGAGCTTCCGCAAGGCCTGTGACATCAACCGCGCCTGCAATCCCATATGGGAGTCTCCCATTTCGCCATCCAACTCCGCCTTCGGAACCAGAGCCGCCACGGAGTCCACCACCACCACGTCCACTCCTCCCGAACGCACCAGAACCTCGGCAATATCCAGGGCCTGCTCGCCGTAATCGGGCTGTGAAACCAGCAAACTGTCTATATCCACGCCGAGCTTGCCCGCGTACGCAGGGTCCAGAGCATGTTCGGCATCAATAAAGGCCGCCGTGCCTTTCTGCTTCTGCGCCTCAGCGATCACATGCAAAGCCAGCGTGGTCTTCCCGCTGGCCTCCGGGCCAAAAATTTCAATCACCCTTCCCCGCGGCATGCCGCCTACACCCAACGCAAAATCGAAGGAAAGGGACCCTGTGGAGATTACCGAAACCGGGACAACCTCTTTTGTCCCCAGACGAAGGATCGAGCCTTTCCCAAACTGCTTCTCAATTTGCGACATCGCCGTATCTACTGCGCGTGCTCGTTCGGTCTGTTTTTCGGCCATATGGAGTAGACCTCCAAGATAAGTAAAGTGCGAATTATAGTATTAAGCGGCTTCCATTGCACTGGAAATGTTTCTATAGGAGAGGGGATTGCCGTGATCTTAAATTGCTACAGCGAGATTAGTGCCCTTTGGCCGCAACTTGAAGGCGAATGAGTGCCCGTTCGAGCGCCACCGTGGCACGTTCCAAATCAATATCCGGCTGCTGTTGCTTTAGACGCTGCTCGGCTCTTTCTTTGGCACTCTGAGCCCGCGGGACATCAATTTCCTCAGCTTTCTCGGCTGTCTCAGCCAGGACCGTCACCTGATCCGGCAATACCTCTACGAAGCCGCCTAACACTGCCAGGTAATGTACATCCCGGCCCCGGCGGTAACTGAGTTCCCCGATTTTCAATTCTGAGATCAAAGGCGCATGGCCAGGCAAGACTCCCAGGTATCCTGCCTTGCCGGGAATCTGGCATTCTTCGACGTCTTCGCTGACCAGTTGACGATTGGGAGTTACGATGCGGAGATGGAATGTATTTTCCATATCATGTTCGTGGGAGACTTTTCCTGCAGCTTTACTATCCGGCGCGTGTACGGAAGGATCAACCGGTTTCGGGCTACGAATCGTTAAAGCCTAGGCAGCGGCCAGAAGTTTCTTCTCTTTCTCCAAAGCTTCTTCGACGGACCCAACCAGGAAGAAGGCCTGTTCGGAAACTTTGTCATGCTTGCCCTGACAAATCTCATCAAATCCTCGAATAGTATCTTCCAACTTCACGTACTTCCCTTCCAGGCCGGTGAACTGTTCCGCCACAAAGAAGGGCTGTGAAAGGAACCGTTGAATCTTGCGGGCGCGAGCCACAGTCAGCTTGTCGTCTTCGGAAAGTTCGTCAATGCCCAGGATAGCGATGATGTCCTGCAGGTCCTTGTACCGTTGCAGGATGGACTTCACCTGCTTAGCAACGCGGTAATGCTCTTCGCCAAGGATGTGGGGGTCCAGGATGCGGGAGGTGGAGGCCAGCGGGTCCACGGCGGGATAAATACCCAACTCGGCGATGGCCCGCGAAAGAACGGTCGTGGCATCCAGGTGAGAGAAAGTGGTGGCCGGGGCGGGGTCAGTCAAATCGTCGGCAGGCACATAGATGGCTTGGACGGAAGTGATGGATCCTTTCTTGGTCGAGGTGATCCGCTCCTGCAATTCGCCCAACTCTGTCGCTAGGTTCGGCTGATATCCGACCGCCGAAGGCATGCGGCCCAGCAGAGCGGAGACTTCGGAGCCAGCCTGGGTGAAGCGGAAGATGTTGTCAATGAAGAGCAATACGTCCGAGCCTTCCTCATCGCGGAAGTATTCTGCCACCGTCAGTCCCGTCAGGCCGACGCGCAGGCGAGCGCCGGGCGGTTCCGTCATCTGGCCATAGATCAGGGCTACTTTGGACTTCTGCCAATCCTTGGGATCAATTACCCCAGCCTCTTTCATATCCAGCCAGAGGTCGTTGCC
>JACQGE010000096.1 GCA_016199675.1 Acidobacteriota bacterium
GCAAGAGGTTCGCAAACTGCCAGCCGTCCCGCAGATGTTGCAGCAAAGACTGACTTTTGAACTGTGTCAGCACATAAAGAGAATAAATCCCGGAATTGATGAAGTTGCTGAGTACAAAGTCAATGATGCGGTACTTGCCCCCAAACGGGACGGCTGGCTTGGCCCGTTCGCGGGTAAGCGGATAAAGGCGGCTGCCCTTTCCTCCCGCCATAATCATTCCCAGAATTCGCAATTCCATGATGGCTTCCAGAACGGGGATAGCTCAGCGAACACCGCTATTATAGGCAGGCTCCACTTTCCCGCACTAGGAAATCTTTCGGATAAGCGCTGCTCGCACGGAAATGTCCTGCGCAGGCAGGTCTTTTGGCTCTATAATGTCGCTTTTGGTTGAGGAAAGGCTTCATGCGGATTCTTGTGGTTAGTGATTTGCACTCCAATCTAGAAGCTCTCCAGACCGTTCTAACCAACACACAAGGAGAATACACGCAAGTGGTGTGCTGTGGAGACCTAGTTGGATATGGCCCGGACCCGAACGCGATTGTGGATTGGGTGAGGGAAAATGTCTCGGCAGTAGTGCGCGGCAACCATGACAAGGTCGGCTGTGGAATCGATGATGCTGAAGGGTTTAATGAGGTAGCCAAGGCGGCTGCATATTGGACGCGGGGGCAAGTCACCCCAGAGAATCTGCAATACTTACGAGACTTGCCGATTGGGCCTTTGGAGGTGATGAGCAGTTTCGCCATCCTACACGGCAGCCCCTCGGATGAAGACGAGTACATTACCACTTCCTGGGAGGCAGCGGAGGTCTTCAAGCATCTGATCCATCCCGTTTCTTTCTTTGGCCATACCCACTTGCAAGGCGGTTTTTTTCGTGCTCCCAATGGCCCAGTCCAGGTGATTCCGGCTCCGGTTGGGAAAGGGGAGACCCGACGGGTTATGGAGTTAAAAGCCGGACAGACTTACTACATCAATCCCGGTTCTGTGGGCCAGCCTCGAGACGGAGACAAACGGGCTGGCTTTGCGATTTACGATACAGCGGGTTTCATAGAATTCGGGCGCATCCCGTATGATATCGAAACCACAATGGACAAAATGAGGCAAGCTGGCCTGCCGGAGTTTTTGGCTCGCCGACTGGGCCTCGGACGCTAGCCATCGCGGTTTGCGCTTCCGGCAACCCATCGTATAATGCAAGACAAGTCAGTACCCAGAAGAGGCAGGAGGATTCATGAAAGGTGTGGTTTTGGCAGGAGGGCTCGGATCCAGGCTCTATCCACTCACGAAGATCACGAACAAGCATTTGTTGCCAGTTTATAACGAGCCGATGGTTTACTTTCCCATCCGGACGCTCGTCGAGGCCGGTATCCGCGATATCTTGCTGGTGACCGGTGGGCAGAATGCAGGTGACTTCTTGCGCCTTCTCGGCAATGGCGAAGCCTTTGGCCTGCGCCAGCTTAATTATGCCTATCAGGTCGGGGAAGGAGGGATCGCTGAAGCCCTCCGGCTGGCCGAGCCTTTTGCCGATGGAGAACCCATTTGTGTCATCCTGGGCGACAATATCATGGAGAATAGCATCAACCCCATTGTCGAGAAATTCCGAATCCGTCCAGAAGGAGCGCATATTGTCTTAAAGGAAGTCCCGGATCCGAATCGTTTTGGCGTGCCGGTTTTTGACGACGGACGTGTCATCCGCATCGAGGAGAAACCCAAGCGCCCAGCTTCCCAATATGCCGTGATCGGGATCTATTTCTACGATTCCACGGTTTTCCGGCGGATCGCTAACCTCGTCCCCTCGGCGCGAGGGGAACTGGAGATCACAGACTTAAACAACTCCTACCTCGCCGAAGGAAAACTCTCTCATAGCATCCTGGATGGCTGGTGGACTGATGCGGGGACTTTTGAGTCTTTACGGCTGGCGACCAACCTCATTGCCGAAACTATGCACCAGAAAGAAACCGAAGACCCGTGGCAGGAATCCTCCGCTGTTGCCCTTAAACCTTAGACGCAAGCGTAGCCTGACCACTAACCACTGCTCGCCATTTTCTGTTATTCTCGCCAGCGATGTCTTTTGCCGAAGGTGTCAGCTCTCGCCCCGGGGAATCACAATCCGTCGCCGAGCGCGCCCGTCGCCGAATTGCACGTCGGCTTCTCCCTTATCTTTTTCTTCTTTACGTGATTGCCTTCCTCGACCGCGTTAATGTGGCTTATGCCGCCCTGGATATGACGCGCGATCTGGGCTTCACGGCAGAGGTTTTCGGTTTCGGCGCAGGCATTTTTTTCATCGGTTATTTTTTGCTCGAAATTCCCGGGGCGCTTCTGGTCGAGAAGTGGAGCGCGCGCGGCTGGATTGCCCGCATCCTGATTACCTGGGGAATAGCGACGATTGTTGTGGGCTTTGTCAAAACGGCTCATCAATTCTATTGGGCGCGCTTTTTTCTGGGCCTAGCCGAAGCGGGTTTCTTCCCCGGCATGATCGTTTACCTCACGCACTGGTTCCGTTCCGAAGACCGCGCTAAAGCCGTGGCGCTGTTTATGTCGGCGGTTCCTGTCTCGAACATCCTAGGCGCGCCGTTGGCGGGACTGATCCTCGAAAAAGTACGCTGGGCCGGGCTTCCAGGATGGCGCTGGATATTCATCCTGGAAGGGATTCCAGCAATTGTTTTCGGCGTGATTACGATCTTCTATTTGACCGACTGGCCGCAGCAGGCGCGCTGGTTGCCCGAGGATGAGCGCCAGTGGATTCTCGCGGAATTGGAGCGAGAGAAGCTGCAAAAGAAGGCGGTGCGCTCTTCCAGCGTCTGGCAGGCGCTGCGCTCACGTGACGTAATTGTGCTGGCCCTGGTTTACTTCTTCGGCGTCACGGGCAGCTACGGAGTTTCCTTCTGGCTGCCAACCATGATTCAGCGCCTTTCCGGTCTGCCCAACATGGCCGTGACGCTCCTGGCGGCGATTCCTTATCTGATCGCCTCCGCAACGATGGTGCTGATTGGATGGTCTTCAGACCGCACACGCGAGCGGCGCTGGCACACGGCTCTTCCGCTGTTTGCGGGCGGAGCGGCCCTAGCGTTCAGCGTGGCAATGAGTTCCAAATTGGTTGTGGCGATTGCTTTGCTGACGATAGCCACGGCCTGCGTCTGGACCTATTTGCCTTCATTTTGGGCGCTGCCAACAGCGATCCTCAGCGAAGCCGCCGCTGCCGCTTCCATCGGTTTAATCAACTCCGTCGGAAACCTCGGTGGCTTCGCTGGCCCTTACGCTGTCGGCAAACTCCAGACTGTTACTGGCTCGACCGGTGCGGGAATGATCTCGCTCGTGGTTTCCCTGGCGCTCGCCGGGTTTCTCGTTTTATTTCTCCATCCAGCCCAGCGGACTCTCGCAAATCCCGCGAAATCGCCTGTATCCACGGCGACCCCGGAATAAAGATTTAGAAAGTGATTGCCTGGCCAGCCCGCGCTACTCTCGCCATCGCGACAAAATTACTTTCGACTTAGTCCGATGTATGGGTCAAGCCCCCATCCCACCTTCGGGCAGCGTAAGACGTTTCATAGACAGACATAGGATGGGTTCTCGGGCTAGCAATTGCCGCAGAATGCTGAAGTCCGGGAGACCCAATGCCGAGGCTATGGCTCCGTCTATCTCGGCTCGCACCGGATCATCCGCCATCTCCGGGAACGGTAATAGCGGTTTGGAGGACAATTCGTCGAAGGCGGCAACAAGCTTTTGCCGCCGTTTGGCCCCGATTTTCCAAACGTCCAAAACGGGCATTCTCAGAAGGGTCGGCTTCTTGAACTGTACCCAGGCTCCTTCCGTTTCCTCTCGATGCGCAAGGAGGACGAGGAGGCCAATGCTTGAATTCAGCCACAACACAAGAGCTTTTTCGGCCTCGTCAGTTCGCGGTTGTCTCTCCACCATCATAAAAGGCCACCACACATCGGAAAGCACCTTCTTCGACAGACGCACGGCTGCCAACCTCTTTGTATTTAAGCGCGTGCGCATTGTAATCAGAGTGCGTCCCGCTCTCGGCCAAATATCCTCAGATTTACGAAGTTTCCGGCCTTCTCTGGCTTCTGGAAGCCGTTCCAAAAAGGCATTCGGTTTCGGGGTCATGTGCTGGACCTGCATGGGATCATGTCCCCAGAGAGCAGGATAGGCAGTCTTATAGGTGGCTAGGTCAAAAGCGTCATAAACGTCGCGTGGATCAGGTCCGAGTTTCCCAAGTTCACTCAATGGACAAAGGAAAAGTTCCCACTCCTTCCTTTCCCCTGGGAAGCGTAATTTGCCACGGTGCAAGGCATAGAGCGTTCGGATAAGCTCGAACTGGGCAAAGGCGCAGGGAAAGTTCCACA
>JACQGE010000095.1 GCA_016199675.1 Acidobacteriota bacterium
AGAATCTTGCGCCCCTTCGGGGCTGAACTACCGTTGTTACAACCGGTATACACCAACTGGAGAACCGCTCTAGAGAAATGAGCTAGCGTCCGCCAGGCGCAGCTACCGCGCTGCGACCGTTGCCAGGACGTCTTCCGTGTTGAGCAATTTTGCCCCGCCCGCCTTCATTTCCAGTAAGGCTTTTTGGCCCCCCTCGGCTTCGATCTCCCGAATTGCGTCCAGCAACAGCGTGACGGGCCGCTTGCGCTCGAGCAACCCCAAGACAGCCAGCCGGACGCAGTATTCTGTGGCTACCCCATAGACCACATATTGCCCGACATCGAATCGGCCGACCAGATCATCGGCCTGCGGGTTGGTGAACATATCCAGATCGTCTTTTTCCAAGATCCATTGCTGATAGCGGGAAAGCTCCGCGTCGATAAGAGCGTATCGTCTTTCCTGGGGCACCACCATGTAGCGGCTCAACAGCGACGCCGGAATCTTCAGTTGACCCGGCGTCGCTCGAACGCAATGCGCCGGCCATTGCCGGAACTCCGGGTCGTCCGTGGCATGAGCATCCGTGCTGGTAATCACGGGCACGCCATGCTCTTCGGCAAAGTCTCGCAGACGTTCTATGGTGGGGATAATTTTCTCCGCTCCTGGAACATAGAGTTTTCCCGTTGGCAGCATAAAATCCGCCTGGGTATCTACATCCACAAAAACGGTATTGTATTTGGCCATACAAACCTCCGCAATTACTCTGGCTTGGCGATTGTAGGCATCGGGACATAATGATTCCGTAAGCTCTCCAGCAGGTCCTGAAGCGCTTCGGACTTCCTCACCGGATAGGCATCGCTGCCTTCTAGCCGCCGGTAGCGTTCCGGCAAACGAGCCAAACTGGCGGCAACCCGTTCCCGGATTTGCTCCAGCGAAGGCAGCACCGTTAGCCGCCTTCCGTTTTCGATGACTGGTTCCAGCAGTTTTTCTGTAGAGGGAAAATTTTCAGTTGCCAGACCAATCACGTCATGTGCATATTCTCCTCTGGGTGTAAAGAAGCGGAAGATTTGCTTCTTTCCCGGGTAGCTGATCTTGGACTCGCTGAACTTGGCCGTGGTGCGGCTCTGCCCGCCGCTTTCGATCTCCACAATCTTGTACACCCCGCTCAACGCCGGAGCGTCCCGCGAAGTCACTAAGTCTGTTCCCACTCCGAACAGGTCAATGGGCGCATTCTGCTCGGCCAGCGTGGCGATGACATATTCATTCAGGTCTCCGCTGACCAGGATCAGGGCGTCCGGCCGTCCTCCCTCATCCAAGAGTTTCCGAACCTGGCGGCTGAGTTCCGTGAAATTTCCGCTGTCCAGGCGTACTCCCCGAAAGGGCAGACGGAGCCGAAGCGCCTTGCGTACCGCCTCCACCGAATCGTAAGTATCCACCAGCAACATCGTCTTGGGGCCGTATATTGCCGCGAATTGGCGAAAGGCTTCCTCTTCTTCCTCAAAGGACATCATCCAGGAATGAGCCATCGTCCCGTAAATAGGGATGCCCAGTTCAAAGCCTGCCTGGACATCGGAGGTTCCCCGACATCCGCCGATATAGCTGGCGCGGGCTGCCAACAGACCCGCTGCCGGGCCATGCGCCCGCCGCATCCCGAACTCGACGATCCCGCGCCCCCCAGCCACCTCCACCATGCGCGCCGCTTTCGTGGCCACTGTCGTTTGATAGGTCAGCATGGAAAGCAGGTAGGTCTCGGCAATTTGGGCTTCGATCACAGGCGCGGTCACGCGCAGCAGTGGTTCTTCCGCAAAGACAATAGTTCCTTCGGGGACAGCCCATACGTTTCCCGTGAACTGCAAGCCAGCCAGAACATCAAAAAATTCAGGATTCACCCCTTCGAAAGCAGGATGTTTCCGGAGAAAATCAATTTCTGCTTCGTTAAAGGAAAGCCGCTCAAAATACTCTATCGCCTGCTCCAGCCCTGCGGCCAACAAGAAGGAGCGCTGTGGAGGCAAGGAACGAATGCTTAATTCAAAAGTGGCGATATCCTGCGATTTGCCGCATTGCCAGTATGCGGCTGCCATCGTCAGTTCGTAGAGGTCGGTTACTAATCCTACGCAGGCTGGTTTTGAGGAGTTCATTGCGGTGTGCTCAATGAAACCGCATCTTCTTTTCTGCCTTCACAGAAACACAGCATCTTTCTATTTTGATTGTATCGAGCCAGAAACGAGGGGGTCAAGGCAAAGCGGAGCGGACTAAATTTCAAGGCTATATGAGTCTGTGTGAAAACACCGTCGAAAGGCCCTCAGCGGCTGAAGCCGCAAGGAAGGGCACTTGATTTTACATGGCTTGCGGCACGGTTAAAACCGTGCCCTGGCAAAAACTCAAGCTATCACACAGGCTCTCTATAGCCCTTGAGGTCATCACACCGTCTCTACATACGCTTCTCATAAGTGGCGGGAGACGACCACTCGATTACGCAAGATTCCAATGCCTTCTACTTCGGCTTCCACCAGGTCGTCTTCCTTAAGAAATTCAGGAGGAGTCCGGCCCAGACCTACACCTTCTGGCGTGCCGGTCGAGATAATGTCGCCCGCTTCCAGCGACATACCCCTGGAAAGAGATTCGATGATGGCGGCCACAGGAAAGATCATGTCTGCAGTGGTAGCGTCTTGTTTGACTGCCCCATTCACCCGTAGCGAGATCCGCTTCTTCTGCGGATCGCCAAACTCATCCGCAGTCACTAAATAAGGTCCCATGGGGCAAAATCCATCCAGGCTTTTTCCCTTGAACCACTGCAAGTGATTCTTTTGGAGGTCTCGCGCCGTCACGTCATTCAGCACCATGTAGCCGAAGACATGCTCCAGAGCCTTTGCTCGCGGAATATTTTTTCCGCTGATGCCAATCACCACCGCCAGCTCCGCTTCATAGTCCACCTGCTCCGTGACCGACGGGTCCCAGGGAATCGCCTCCATCGGGCCATTGACCGCCGTGGGCGCTTTGGTGAAAAAAACCGGCACTTCGGGAATCTTCACCTCCCGCCCACGAGCACGCGCGGTCTCCTCCATGTGGCTTTTGTAATTCAGCCCCAAGCAAACAATGTTTTTAGCAGGACGTGGAATGGGTGCGTGCAAGCGCACCTCTTCCAAAGAATGGCCGATTCCAGGCGAGAGCGGTTGCAACAAGCACTCCCCCACTAACATGGACATGCGCCGCCAAATCGCTGGACCCATCTGGATGAATTCCAGCAAGCTTTCCGGAAGATGGCCTCCCCATTGTTTTCCCACCAGTTGCCGGATATTCAATATTCGGTTGGCATTCACGACGCTAAGACACGGGATCGATTCCGCAAACGATGAGTAGGTCGCATATTTCATCCGGGGCCGTCCTCCTGAATGTTAGAAACTTTTGGGAATCGTATAAGATACAACGAGGATATTTTAGGGCGAAAGGAAGTTTTTGTGATTCCGGGAATGAAGGGGTTATAAAAAAGGCGCGCCCTAAAGCGCGCCCACACCTAACTAGTCTTGACCAAAATCAGGAGACTAGCTATTCTCCTCGTCCGATAGCTTCCTTGGAAGCAATCCGAACACCAAAATCATCCCGTTGGAGATTCAATCATTTAACAATGGGAAAACTCTGATTCCATTTTTAAATCCAGATTTTTGAAGCAAACTAATATGGAATTCAGAATTTGCTCTCATTCTTGTCCCGCAAGATGCTTTATTGAATCAAATTAGTGACCTCATCCCCGAGGCCAATTTTTTCTTGACAAGTCGGGGAAATAACCCAAAATGGGAATCGCCAACGGCTACGTGTTTCCGGGACCCCCTCCCCAATTTTGTCTGGTGATTCCCTAAACACCCCATTGAGTACTATCGCAACCGAAATTCAAAACCGCGAAGTTGTGCGCTGTAGCCGTTGTCAGTTGGTCCAATATCGAACGCTTTCGGACCTTTGCCGGCGGTGCACTCATCTTCTACCACAAACCCTAAAAGGGAACCTGGAACCCTGCGACGACATCCAACGAGCCTCTGGCCAAAGAACGTCCGGCAGTGTTTCCTTTACCGCCGATCGCAGCCTGATTCGCAGCGAGCTTCGGCTCCGGGGCAAAACAGCCCGGGAGTTCACTATTGGCCGCCGGCTGCGGGAGTTGCGTGAACAGAAACATCTTACCCAGCAGGAGATGGCCGTCCGAGCCGGAGTCCCACGCACCTATATCTCCCGAATCGAAAACGCCCGTCTGCTGCCGGGTCCTGTTATGCTCCACCGGATCGCGGACGCCTTGTCGGTTGCCATGCTGAACTTGCTTCCGCACAACCAGAATGGCAACAACCATCTGGATGCGAGAGAGGATTCCTATTGGACAGAATTGGTTCATCATTTCTCCTGTTTGCGAGCCGAACAGATTCAACTAGTGCTTGCTCATGCTCGCAGCCTGGCAGGTGAAGAGAAGAGCCGCAGTCTAGAAGCACAGTTGATGGCAAGTTAAAGCTGCCTGCCGCGCCAAAAGGTTCTAAATTCGCTCCATCGTCCCTTCAGCAACTGCTGAACCGGCCCAGGGAATGCAACTTCAGGTCGCATTCCCTGGCCATCATCTTATTAGCTCCTGCTTACCTGCCCCTCTTCCGAAGCCGTTCCCTTCGAACACCCCGTTTTATGATTAACAATAGGGCTGGTATGATCAATTTATTAAGCTCTGTTTAGAATCACAACTGGTGTGTTGCTAAGCCGCTTCCAGAGTTAGCCACGCACACAGGAGAGCAATGGCTCGTGACGCAAGCATCGCGCTTAGTGTAATCGCCTTTGGAGTCGGGATGGCAATTTGCTATTTCGCGGCTGCAGTGATCCAGACGATTCTGGTTGCCATCTTGCTTGCGCTGCTGTTGGACCCGCCTGTGGAAAGGCTGCGACGATGGAAATTCCCACGGACTTTTGCGGTGCTCCTGATGCTCTTGCTTTTTCTGGGAGTGGTCTCGGTTAGCTCTTTCTACTTGTATAGCAGCGCACAAGAATTTATCGAGGAACTCCCCAGCTATTCTCAAGACATCCGTCAGAAGATATTGCAAATCCGCAGGAGAGCAGAACGAATACAGCAGCAGACCGAGCAGGTAATCCCGCCAGCTCAAGAGGAGGCAGAGGCAGTAACGGACCAATCACTCTGGTCCCGTTATGTTTTTCCTGGTTCCGAAAGAATTTTCAACTTCATCATCCTGGTCAGCTTTATCCCGTTTATGATCTTTTTTCTGCTCACCTGGAAAGAACGCCTGTACGCAAGCTGTCTTTCCGGATTTCCGGAACAAGAGCGGCCGGGCATTGCTCAGCTTCTGCATACGATTTCGGGCATGCTGCGAGGATTTCTTATTGGAAATTTTTTCGTCGGTTTAATTCTTTCCGCGATGGGCGCCATCTTGTTCTTTGCCCTGAAACTGAAATACGCTGTTTTGCTAGGTCTGATTAGCGGATTCCTGAATTTGATTCCGTATGTCGGCATTGTTCTGGCGATGATCCCGCCATTTCTGGTGACGTTGGAACAGCCCCGGAATACGCAATTGCTATTTATCCTGGCCGGGGGCATCTCAACATTCCATTTGGTAGGGTTAAATGTGTTTTATCCGAAAATTGTTGGCCACAGGGTCAGATTGAATCCCTTTGCGGTTATGGTAACACTGCTGGTATGGAGTTGGATGTGGGGTCTCATGGGTTTTATCTTAGCGATTCCCATCGCTGCGGGTGCAAAAGCTCTGTGCGACAACACCGGCCAGTTGCGGCCCATCGGGCGGTTATTGGGTGAATAGGATGGATGAGTCCGAGGGACGAACGAGAAGTGTTCGATTGCGTTGCCTCCACCTAGATCCGGCCGGATGGCAGTGCCCTGCCGAGGCATTGGAAGGGAGCGAGTTCTGCACCGACCACCGGCCCTTTTTTGATGCGGAAGAAACGGAAGCGAAAAGCAGCCGCCCTTTGCTGTACCGGCTAGCCGCTCTGATCCTTCTGTTGATCTTTCTTTTTAATGCCTATCAGATTTCTTGTGCTGGAATGGGCCGTTAGCCCACAACATCTTCCCCACCATCCACTCCAATCACGTTGCCGGTAATCCAATACGTATTCGACTGAGCGAGCACGCCGATGGCGGCGGCGACATCTTGCGGCGTCGTCAGGCGTTTATGCGGGTTGCGAGCGATTGCGAACTCCATCAGCTTTGCACTGCCGGGAATTTTTCGGAGAGCAGGAGTATCGGTGACACCGGCGCGAATGGCATTGGCCGTGATGCCGAGCCGGGCCAGCTCCAAAGCCAGTTGACGGATATGCGATTCCAGGATGGCCTTGGCCGCTGAAACCGGCCCGTAATGGGGCAAGACGCGCGTTCCCCCGGAACTGGTCATGGCGAAAATGCGCCCCCCACTCTCCATCAGGTCGTTCTTTACCAAGTCTTGTGTCCAATAAACCAGGGAGTGGCCCATAACGTCGGCGGTCATCTCCATCTGCGATTGAGTCACAGCATTTTCGTTGCCGATAAAGGGCTGCAATGTGCCAAAGGCCAGCGAATGCAGCAGCACCTGCACGGTACCGGGTTGTTTTTGAAACTCCTGTTGGATGCGGCCAATCACTTCTTTGCGTTTCTCTTCATCGGCAGCGTTCGCGTTAAAGAAAACGGCTTCGCGGCCTGCTTGCCGAATCCTACCGACGACCTCCTCTACGTGCGGCAGCGCCGAGCGGCGGTCGAAGTGAACCCCGAAGATGTTGTAGCCCAAGCGCGCCAGTTCCAGCGCCGCCGCTTCCCCGAACCCGCTCGACGCTCCCAGAATCAACCCCCACAACGTTTTCTCCATTTTTCTTTGTCACGCTCCCTTTTTTTGGTTCCCGGCATCGCTGCGCTTTGCCCTGCCGCTTCGGCTTGTTTCATCCGGCGAATGAAACTCAATCCTGCGCTCTGTGTCGTTCGCTGCTTCCAGGTGAATCTCTACCAGGCGGCCCGCCAGCCAAGGCGCGCGAAACGCAGGCCCAAGCTTCTCCCCCCACTCCACAAGCACCACGGCGCGTTCGGCCATCAGGTCTTCCAGGCCGAGTGTCTCCAAGTCTCGCGGCGTTTCCACGCGGTATAGGTCCACGTGATAGACACGCTGGGCATTCTCTGAGGCGCTTCCATATTCGTGCACCAAGGTGAAGGTCGGGCTGGTAACTTCCTCTTCCGAAGCGGCTCCCAGTCCTGCCACTAACCCTTTCGCCAGAGTTGTTTTCCCGGCTCCCAATTCGCCGATCAGCAGGACCACCACTGGCGGCCTGAGTTGCCGGGCGATCCGGCGGCCCAACTCGATGGTTTTTTCCGGCGAATGGGTAACGAAGATATGGCGGCCCATTTCAGCAGCGTCCGGTCCCGGCTGTCTCGTTTCGCGAAGTTTCTTCGGGCGCACGCAAAGCCTCAGGCAGGGCGTCAATCAAGTCTGTGGAGAGCAAAGAAAGTTCTCCCTTGCGGGCTGCGGCTACGTCTCCCGCGGCTCCGTGCCAATACACTGCCGTTGAAACCACTCGCTCCACGGGCATCTCCGGGTACTGCGCCAACAGCCCAGCGATTATTCCGGCCAAAACGTCTCCGGTGCCTGCGGTTGCCATTCCTGGGTTGCCTGTCGAATTCACGTATAGCTGACCGCCGGGCTCGGCAATGAGTGTTCGATAACCTTTCAGCACCACGTACGCTTTGTGCTCAACCGCAAACTCCCGCACCACTTCGACGCGCTTGGACTGGATTTCTTTGGTGCTGAGGCCGGTCAGGCGAGCCATCTCGCCCGGATGCGGCGTCAGGATGAGCTTGCGTCCTTCGCCCTGCAACAGTTCAGCGGCTCCCGTGAAGGCATTCAATCCATCGGCGTCCACAACGACGGGGAGTTGTGAATATTCTCGGACGACTCGCCGCACAAACTCAACCGTATCGGGGTGAGTGGTAATACCCGGCCCGATAGCCAGGACTGATTTACCTTCCGCCATCCGGGCGAAGCGTTCGTTATCAAAGGCGCGGGTAGAGATTGTGCCGTGATCGTTTTCGGGCAGCGGTTCCGTCATCAATACCGGGGCGACTCCGGCCACCAGCGGCAAAATACTTGAAGGCACTGCTGCTGTCACCAAGGCGGTCCCGGCGCTGAGCGCGCCCATCGCCGCCAGCGCCGCCGCTCCACTCATCCCGCGCGATCCGCCCACCACCAGCACATGCCCGTAGTTGCCCTTGTGGGAACTGACGTGGCGTTTTGCTCTTAGCCCGGTCAATATCTCATCTCCCAGCAAGTTCAAAAAAATCGAAGGGTCCTCCTCCACAGTAGAGGCTGGCGTCCCGATAGGCGTAACGAACAATTCACCCACCCGCTCACAGTTGGGCGGGAAGATGTGGCTCCATTTGGGAGCCGTGAAGGTCACTGTATAGCGAGCCTTTAAGGATTCTCCAAGTGCCTGGCCAGTATCGCTCGGCAGACCGGAAGGCATATCCACGGCTATGATGGGGATGTGGGCGAAGTGGGCATTCAGGTCTCGGATGACCTCTAAGTAAAAGCCTTCCACCGGCCCTTCCAGGCCCGTGCCTAACAGGGCGTCCACCAGAAGAGTCGAAGTGAGCAACTCGGACCGGATTGCAGCCCAGTCCTTGAAATCCCGGACAACGGCGGGAGGCCAGCCTGCCTTCACAAGGATCTCATAATTGACTTTGGCGTCGCCTTTGAGGCTGGCGGGATCCGCCAGCAAAAAAACGCGTGGCCGGTAGCCTCGCATGAGCAACTGCCGGGCGACGACGAACCCATCCCCGCCATTGTTGCCCTTGCCGCACAGGATGGCGATCTGCTCCTGCTGGAGCACCGGAAATTTTTGCTGGATCAGGTGGAAGACATTGCGCCCGGCGTTCTCCATGAGCACCAGGCTGGGCACGCCAAATTTCTCCGTTGTGAGGCGATCCACTTCCCGCATTTGCCGGGCGGTAAGGATTTTCATGGGAACAGTCTACACGAAGAGGAGCGCAAAATGCTTCAAAGTCGCTCCGCCGATGGCTTCGCGACGGGCCTACGGCAGTGCGCAAGGGGTCTTAGAATCAACTTTTTCTCGGCACGGTTAAAACCGTGCCCTGACGGAAAAACCCACGGCACACAAGGCGTGCCGTGGCTACCCGACGAGAGCGCGAATCGCCGCATGGTTTCGATACAGGCGCTTCGGTTTGAAATTGCCTTCCTCGGCTACTTGGCAGAGGCGCATCCAAATTTCATCGATCTCGGCGATGTCAATACTATGCGTAGCCAAGTCAAGGATGTTCTGCGGGTGGGATTCCCCAAGTTTCCTAGTAGCCCACACGTATGCAAATAGCCACCGATAATTTGCCGGGAACTTGACTCCTCCTTGTCGCCCCCACACGACTCGACGGTCTGTCAGGAGGTGCTCAACTTGCTTGACGATGTCCAATACGACAGGATAAATTCGTATGTCGAGACATGGATTGAATATTTCCTTATACTGACTGTCGATTCGCATAAACTTAATTTTAAGTCTTGAGGCTTTCGCGGGATCTTTTAAAACGAGTGCGAGAATGCAACTCGCTAGATATGCAGGAGATACGATCCGTTGAATGGGTCTACCTTGATTCCTGTGGTAGTTCTTCCTCCGATCATAAAACCAGTTGTGCTCCAACAATATGTCTTCGATGTCTCTCTGAATTTTTTCTGTGGCACGCAGAGACGGTAGCTCAACGGCTGTTTGATAATTAGTTGCCTTGATAATCCTATCTCTGATTTCTGCATTTTGAGTGACGATGATTTTCACCAGAACAGCACGATCATCATCCCTATCTCTGCACTGAAAATGCTCAAATATGGTCTCTGTAGTCTGGAGTCCATTTACGATCTGAATGTTTTCGAGATTGATCTCTTTGCCTGCTACATTAGCAGCAGTAGAGATTATCGTGACCCCATTATTCAGCCACCAGAAATCGCACTGATCGATCCTGCTTGGTGCCTGAAGCGTTGCAGAAATATCCTCGTTCACTGGCACACGTCCAAGAAAATCACGGACGTTTGATTCAAAAAGATAGCGTCGCAGCTCTCCCTCTTCATCAGTGATGAATTTGTAGTAGTCCGAAAGTCTACATAGCACCACATAATTGGACTTTGCACGAGATAACGTGTTTTCGATAAAGGTCAGTCCAAGTGTTGAGGAACGCTGTTTGCGTGTCAACTGAAGGAGTTCTGAGGCACCGTAGAAATCGAAACGGGTGCTGCAGTCGCTAAACAGTTCGGACATTCGAGATTCAAAAAGACATGCCCGACCTCGAATATTCTCAGCTATGTCAGTAGTGTCACCCCTAGAAGCATAGATGAACCTGACATGCAGCGACGGTTGCCGCGCAGCCAACTCTTTGAATGTCTCGCAGAAGAGTTCTCTTTGTTCAAGCAAGTTTTCATTGTATTTTGACTCGAATGAACTGCTACTTCTCGACAGGTCGAACAACTCAGGAACTGACGCTAGGAGGTTGTTCAGGGGAGCCTGCCGAAATGTTGCCTCATGCTTGCAAGTTATTACCACAATTTCGATCTCGGGTCGTTTTCGCACATCGTTACTATTCGGGGATTCCGTTATGGGGAGACCATCCAGGAAAATGAAAAATGCGTCAACACCTCCGTCGTCACCTCCATCCACCCAACCTTGTTCAATTTCCTCGTATGAGAGGTCATGGTCCTTAAGAATATTTTCGAATGCGAAAACGTCGAACAACTCCCCGAGGTCGCTCAGGTCCGGGTAGTCCGCGAGTTTCTTCTGCAATAGGGCGTCTAGCAGAACCAGATCATTTTTCGCCATCTGCTTGCTCTTTGTTTAGGGTGGTCTGGATAAACCCACAGCCGGTGTCAACCTAATACGACTGTAGGGGCACAATTATACCGGATCGGGGCACGTCTGGGCAGTTGATTGTGAAGACGGTAGGGGCAACTGCCACCACAACGGGAGAAGGCGATCCGCAGAAGACGCAGATGAAAGGGGCAAGTGCAGCAGGGTAGCCCCGGCACGGTTTGTGGGCCGTGGGGCTTCCCTATCGTGCGATCTGGAACTCCATTTTCTGCGCTTCGGTTACGCGTCTGGAGGCGTCCAGGATTTCCATGGACACCAGGTCACCCCTCTCGTCGTAATCCAGGATCACCCCCGGCTTATCTTCATCGCTTTCGACAACCTGGGAGTTTTCTTTCAGGATGAAACTCAGGGTATCGGTTTTCGGATCATAGCTGGCTTTCATTGCTTTTCCTTCCAGTATTTGGAAACCTTGCTGGTGCGGTAGGCGGAGACGACTTCCGCCGGGTCGCGGTTCACATCCACAAAAACGCGGACCAAGAAAGTTTTCCCTTCCTCCATGACAACTCTCGATTGCAATACCATACGGCCGGGCCGAATCTGTAACTCTTGCTCCGGTTCGGCGAGAACAGAACGCACTAGCTGCTCGGTCAAACGCCGACGGCTCATTTCAAAGAGGGCGTGTTCTGTGAAGACGTAGTTTCGAGCAGGGGCAGGAATCGCCACCTCCTTTCACTTCGTCAGACACAATAGCATAGCATCCGGGACTCGGGACTAGCCATTGGAAGCCTTGGCGTACTCATACTCCACAATAACCAAAAACCCACGGCACAGAGTGTGCCTTGGCCACCACAGGCTTGTGGCCTGCTTGCTGATCCCTCGACTTCGTTCGGGACAGGCTCAGCGCGGCTCGGATTATTTATACGCGGCACAGACGACGCGCTTGCCGCGGGCGTGTTGCTCATAAGCGCCGGGCGGGGGCGTTACGATTTCCGCACGGCGGAAGCCGGCTTGCTTCAGCAAGAACATGAGCGCCTTCGGGGATGGGCACAGGGCTACGGGCGTGCTCCCCGTCTCCGCGTTGTCGGCATAAAATTCCCCGGACTCATCAATCACCGCCATTACGCCCTGATAGGGCCGGGTCCATTGCCGGGAACCCCATTCGGTCGCGCCTTCCACCTCCTGGATTACCTGCGTCTCCACGATGCAAAGCTCTTTGGTGATCCGGCTGAGGTTGCGCAGGCAGAGGATAGGGTTTTCCAGGTGATAAAGCACGCCGAGAAACAGAGTCAGTTCATGCTGTCCCACTTCCTCCGGGCTTAAATGCTCGCAGTTGCCCTGCTGGAAGCGGACTTGGGACAGCCCGAGCACACCGGCCACGAACCGCGCCTTGCGCAAACTGGACTCGCGCACGTCCAGCCCCACCACTTCGCGGATACCCTTCTTCGCCATTGCAATGGAGTAGAACCCTTCATGGCAACCCACATCCAGGCAACTGATCTCTTTCAGCCGCGAGCTGAAATGACTTTCGACCACATCTTCCACCATTTTCAGGCGCGTCTCAAAGATGCCGATAACTTCCGGGGGAACTTGCGACTCGGTTCGAAGGCCATTGCCGAAATCGAAGGGATAAAACCAGGGGGCCAGATCTGCAATCTGCTGCTGGATTTGCTGGGAGTTCATGGGAGTTCAGCGGCTAAAGCCGCTCTGGTTATTGCTCTTTTTGGCACGGGCAAAACCGTGCCCTGACGACATGTTGAAGCAGGTCTTGGAAATAGCTTCACAGTCATGTCTATATTCCATATTCGGGTCTCGCTTTGCGACAACACGTTGCGGAAGCGTTATGGTAGCATAGTCATAGAAGCAGCAACAGATTGGCTGCTGGTAGCATCTAATAAGCAAGTGCCGAGAGGTGTTTTGAGGAGGAATTTGAGAGATGTTATTTGATCCGATTTATTTGCTGTTTATCGCGCCAGGATTTGCGTTGTCCCTATGGGCTTCGATGCGCGTGAAGAGCGCGTTCAATAAATACTCCAAGGTGCGGTCGGCGCGGGGGTTGACCGGGGCGGAGGCCGCCGAAGAGATGCTACGGTTCGCCGGGATTAGCGACGTGAAGATCGTCCGCCACCATGGGATGCTGACAGACCATTACAATCCGACCAATAAGACCCTGGCCCTTTCGGAACAGGTTTATGATTCGACTTCCCTTGCCGCCGTCGGAGTGGCCACCCACGAAGCGGGGCATGCCATCCAGCACGCCCGCAACTACGCTCCCTTGTGGATTCGCTCCGCGTTGGTCCCCACGGCGAGCATCGGCTCGTCGCTTGGCTATATGGTGATGCTCTTTGGGCTGTTCATGGCTTCAACGAATATGGTGCTGGCAGGGGCCATCATGTTTTCTGCCGTCCTACTTTTCCAAATTGTCACGCTGCCGGTGGAATTCAACGCCTCCAGTCGCGCCAAGGTTTTGGTCGTCGAGAATGGGATTGTGACCGCCCAGGAGCGCCAAGGGATTGACAAGGTTTTGAATGCCGCCGCCATGACCTATGTGGCAGCCGCTGTCAGCACGCTGCTGACTTTGCTCTATTTCCTCATGAGGTCGGGCCTGCTCGGGGGCCGAAGAGACTAACCTCAAGCCCGTACAAGCTGTTTTAGGAGATTGGCAAGGCACGGTTTTAACCGTGCCTTTTTTCTGCCGAGATAAGATGGGCTTAGCCTTCTATCCGTGGCATCCGCACTGCCGCATTTTGAGAGGATGCAGTCTCAAATAGACGCAATTGGGCTACTGGAGCGAATTTTTCGGCAGGATCGGGGCATGCTCCTTCGGAGGAGTATCCACGCCGCGGACCGTTCAAATGATATTTGGCACGTAACCGTTCGGCCAGTTCTTGAAGTCGCTTGGCATAAGTTCCTCGGGCGTAGGCGCCGCGCGCGTACAGCCGATGATATTTTTCGACCAAGTGGGGAAACGCCTGCTCCAGAAAAGGGAAAAAGGCCCTTTGCGCCGAGGGCATCAAAAACAGCGCATTCATGGCAAAATAACAGGCCCCGGCCCGCGCTGCTGCGCGAGCCACGCCTTCTAAGTCCCTCGGGGCATCCGTTATGGCAGGCAATACCGGCATGGCGAAAATCGCCACCGAAATGCCTGCCTGAGCCAGTTCTGCCGCCGCAGCCAAGCGCAGGTCTGGCCGAGGGGCCCTCACTTCCAAGCAACGGGCCAGTTCCGGGCAAAGAGTGGTAACAGAGATGTTCACTTGCAGGTCATTGACTTTTGCTATTGCCCGCAACACATCCAGGTCCCTCCGGATTAAATCGGATTTTGTAGTAATGGAAAGCTGCAAACCTCGGAATGCCTGCAGGGTTTCCAAGATGCTCCGTGTAGTTCGAAAAAGCCGTTCGGCAGGCTGGTAGGGGTCCGTGGCCGTTCCAATGGCGATGGCTCCCTGAGGATTTTTGCGGAGTTCCCGCAGAAGAATCTCTCCGGCGTGTTCCTTGCTGTAGATTTTTTCCTCAAAAGCTGCCGAATCTTCCAATCCCAAATATTCATGGGTATAGCGCGCATAGCAATATTTGCATCCAAATTCGCATCCACGATAGGGATTGATGGTCCAAGTGAAAGGAACTCTTTCGCTGGCGCAGCGGTTCAGGATCGTCTGCGCCCTCAAGCCGAAATATTCGACTTGGTGTTTGCGGACCAAGCTGGGACTTTCGGCTGCTTTTTTTGCCAGACCGATCAGAGGTGTGGCCGGCGAAGTTTCCGGATGTGAAGCGGGGAAGAGTTGCATGCCCTATTATTCGCTTTTTATTCGCCATACGTCAAGATTGTTTTTTAGGGAGAACCGGGCTGTTGCAACGATGAAGA
The DNA here is from genome assembly GCA_016199675.1 of Acidobacteriota bacterium. Taxonomy (GTDB): domain Bacteria; phylum Acidobacteriota; class Terriglobia; order 2-12-FULL-54-10; family 2-12-FULL-54-10; genus JACQGE01. The sequence goes on from JACQGE010000095.1 coordinate 14,645, forward strand.
CCGGGGCCGAATCGTGAGAACGCTTCTATAATCTCCTGTGAATCCGTCAAAGAAAATCCCAGGTTTCACTGTTAAAAGTAAGGCCCCATTGGATTGACATCGCCGTTGAGACAGCGACATAATCAACACGGGATGACAGCTATTCGGCAAGGTGGGTCTACCATACCGCAAGGCAGAGGACAAAACAGATTCAGCGCGCTATTTTCAAGAATCCCTGCCTGGCGGAGATGAGGGGATGGAAAATGAACCAGCAGCGAGTTAAAACGGCAATATTGGGGTTGTTCCTGATCCTGTGGATTTCTGCCACTGGCGCTCCTTTTGCAGAGGCTCAAGAAAAAGGCGCTACGCTCTATCAACGCTTGGGCGGGTACGACGCGATAGCCGCTCTAGTAGATGATTTTGTGGGCCGGTTAGCCGCCGACCCCCAGTTTGCCCGTTTTTTCCAAGGATCGAGCAAAGATTCCAGAAAGCGCCGCCGACAACTACTGGTGGAGCAACTCTGCGAAGCGGCTGGCGGGCCGTGCTACTATACCGGCCGCAGCATGAAAGCCGCTCACGAAGGGCTGGGGATTAGTGAACGAAACTGGGACCTCATGCTAAAACATCTCACAGAATCTTTCGACAAATTTCATATCCGCCCGGACGAGAGAAAAGCCGTGCTCGATATTGTCGCTGGAACCCGAGGAGATATTGTAGAATCCAGCGACAAGGCCGAAGGCGGCACGATCTAACGAACGACGCTTTGCTTGTTTTGAAGGAAGCCGTTTCTTGAGAACTGAAGAGTGGGAGAGACTGAAAAGAGATTTGATTCAGGCAACATTTGAAGCCAGCAAATTCATCCTCATCATTAGGGAGAGCTAAACAATGGTTGGAGTACCCTCTGCAGTTGCCCAGCAAAAATACGGGGGTTTGGATCGTCAACGCCTGGCTTGGGTCTACCGGATCATGTATCTTTCGCGCCGGATGGATGAAAAAGAAATCCAACTGCACCGGCAGGGGCACACTTTTTTTGAAATTAGCGCCGCGGGGCATGAGGCATTGCAAACGGCGGCTGCGATGGCTTTGCAGCCCGGGTACGATTGGTTCTTCCCTTATTATCGCGGTCGAGCCCTGGCTCTGGCCCTAGGGGTAACCCCGCTGGAACTTCTGCTAGAGGCTGTGGGATCAGCCGATGCGCCTTTCAGCGGGGGGCGTCAAATGCCTTCCCACTGGGGCAGCAAGGCGCTGAACATCGTCTCGCAGTCCAGCCCCACCGGAACCCAATGGCTTCAGGCTGTGGGCTGCGCCGAAGCCGGTGTATATTACAAGGAATCACCGGGCGCTCAGCCATGGGACGGATCCTTTGAAAAAGATGAAGTTGTCTGCGTGACGGGTGGAGATGGTAGCACCAGCGAAGGGGAGTTCTACGAATCGCTCAATACCGCCTGCACGGCTCGTCTGCCTGTGCTTTATTTGATCGAGGACAATGGATATGCCATCTCTGTGCCGGTAGAACGTCAAACCCCAGGAGGCAATATTTCTCACCTGCTTTCTGGGTTTCCCAACTTGCTCCGCGAGGAGGTGGATGGAACCGACCTTCTGGCGAGTCTGGATACACTGCGCCGGGCAGTAGCGTATTGCCGGGAGAGGCAGGGGCCAGCCCTGGTACATGGCCACGTCGTCCGCCTTCACTCCCACTCTCTTTCTGACGATCAGAAACTATATAAGACGTCAGAGGAACTCGCCGCTGAGGCGCAGCACGATCCGGTTCACCGGTTTGCGGACTTCCTGCAGCGCGAAGGTCTTCTGGGTGAGCAAGAGCGCCAGAAGTTGGAGCAAGAAGTGGAACAGGAACTGGAAGAGGCAATGAGCCACGCTCTTAAGGCTCCGGCTGCGGAAGGCCGCTCGGCCCCCCTCCACGTTTACTCCGAGACTGCGGACCCTGCCTCCTCCATTTTTGCGGCTCCTGCAAGACTCTCCGGGGAACCCGCCACCATGGCGGAGCTTTTGAATGCTTGTCTGCGGGACGAAATGCGGCGGGATCCGCGCGTGGTAGTGTTTGGTCAGGACGTGGCCGACACCAGCCACGAAGAAAATCTGCCGAAAGTGAAAGGCAAAGGCGGCGTCTTTAAGGTGACGCACGATCTGCAACGGGAATTTGGCAGTCGCCGGGTCTTCAATGCTCCGATTGCCGAAGCCAACATCGTGGGCCGCGCCATTGGTTACGCTCTGCGAGGCCTAAAACCGGTGGTGGAAATCCAGTTTTTTGACTACATCTGGCCGGCGATGATGCAGATTCGGGATGAGCTGGCCGTGATCCGCTGGCGCTCCGTCGGAAACTTTTCGTGCCCGGTGGTGATCCGCGTCGCTTATGGTGGGTATTTGAATGGCGGCGGGATCTACCATAGCCAGTGCGGAGAAAGCATTTTCACGCACATTCCAGGCATCCGGGTGGTGCTGCCTTCCACGGCCCTGGATGCCAACGGACTGCTCCGCACGGCGATCCGGTGTGATGATCCGGTTTTATTCTTGGAGCACAAGCACCTGTATCGCCAGCCTTATAACCGGAGTTCCTATCCTGGCCCTGACTTTATGATTCCTTTCGGCAAAGCGCATACCGTCAGAGAAGGTAAGGACATGACGGTCATTACCTATGGCGCGGTTGTGCAAAAGGCGTTACAGGCTGCCGAGAAGCTGGCTGAAGAAGGGATGAGCGTAGAGTTGCTGGACCTGCGGTCTCTGAATCCTTACGACTGGGAGACCATCGCCGCCTCCGTTCGCAAGACCAGCCGCGTGCTGGTGGCGCATGAAGATTGCCTCTCCTGGGGATTCGGCGCCGAAATCGCCGCCCGCATTGCCGACGAACTTTTTGACTCCCTGGATGCTCCGGTCAAACGTGTCGGGGCACTCGATACCTTTGTCGGTTACCATCCGAACTTGGAAAAAGCGATTCTCCCGCAAGCCTCCGACTTAGAAAATGCCATGCGGGCGCTGCTTTCCTGGTGAGCTTGCTGCCTATCTTGTGCACATTTATAGCTTCAAAACCTTTACACAAATTTGCTCAAGGCATGCTAAGGAACAGATCCACGACATAAAGAACATGCCGTGGCTACCCTGCTTTTTGCCGCTCGCTTACCCTTCGGCAAGCTCAGGGCAGGCTCAGCGCGGCTCTGATTGACAATAGGACTTCGCTTTCTTGAATATATCCAAAAACATGCGGTGGGTGAGTCTGCCGGTCTGGGTGTTTTGTCGGCTGGGATGATAGGAAGCAATCAAGGTCGGCAACGGCGGAGGAAATTTGTAAACCGCGTCGTGGCCAAAGCGGAACCGGCTGCAGGAAGCTATCTGGCCGCGTTTTCGAAGGATGGAGAGGTAGGTATCAAAAGCGATCTTCCCCAGTGCCACCACGACCCTGAGACTGCGAAGCAGATTGAGTTCGCGTTCCAAGTATTCGCGGCAGTTACGAAATTCCGATGGCAGCGGCTTGTTGCCAGGGGGCGAACAGCGAACGGAGGCCGTAACGTAAGCACCTTTCAGTCGCAATCCATCGTTGCGGGAAACCGAGTGCGGTAGGTTGGCAAAGCCGGTGCGGTAAAGAATTGCAAAGAGTAAATCGCCCGAGCTATCACCGGTGAAGACGCGCCCTGTGCGGTTGCCGCCGTGCGCCGCCGGCGCTAGTCCTAATACCAACAGCCGCGCCTTCGGATCACCAAAACCAGGAACCGGCTTTCCCCAATACTCCCAATCGCGATAAGCCCGGCGCTTCTGCTGGGCGACCCGGCAGCGGTATTCCACGAGGCGGGGACATCGCGTGCATACGATGACTTCCTGCCGCACTTTTGACAGGCTGTCTCTCAAAGAATCCCTATGTCTCCCTGGGCCTGATGTATTGGATGGCTTAACACGTATGTAGTATTCCTTGTTTTCTGAACAAACGGTTTTTTCGGATACCGAGCGGCAAGAGCAAGAGTGCCCGGGGCCGGAATCGAACCGGCACGGGCGTTACCGCCCGAGGGATTTTAAGTCCCTTGCGTCTACCAGTTCCGCCACCCGGGCATAAATAAAACTGCATGAGCACCAGACGCCAAAAAGAGTGTATCACGAAGCTTTGGGAAGCCAGGAATGAGACGTAACAACCTGGTCCGGTGATAGCAGTTGGAGTTAAGAGAGATGGCCCCGCTAGGACGTTGCGGAAATTTATTCCACTGGGCGTGGGGCGTAATAACCTTCGCGGGCCTGGACTTTATATTTAATTTCCTTGCCCTTCTCGTTGAGGATTTTCAAAGGTTGCCCGTCCGGCCCCACCAATTCCACTTTGATCTTGCGGAACTTGCCGTCACGGGCCTGATTCGTGGGGCTATAGGCAATGGTGTATTCGTTGCGTAGCGTCGCCGCGATGTCGGCATAGATACTGGGGAATTGTCCTTCAAAGCGGGGAAAATAAGAACGTCCGCCGGAGAGTTTGGCAAAGCTGCGCAGTTGATTGTCGGCCTGCAAGAAGTTCATTCGTTGGATATCACCGATATAACCGCGTGCATCATAATACTCCCGCACTGCCTGTCCGGTTCCGATGGCATAGATCGGCGTGCTGGAAGTTTGGACCAGCTTTAGTGTCTGGTCATAGCGCGTCCGGCTGAAGGTGTCGACGCCGCTGGAGATCAGGACAATCGACTTTTTCCCTTCGATGTCCTCCATGCGCTTCAAGGTGTCCGTCAGAGCATCAAACAGGTTGGATTCGCTAAAACCGGGAGAGGACAGTTGATTGAGAGCATCAAATGCAGCTGCCTTGTTTCGCGTAAAGTCCAACATGATGATCGGCTTCATGTCAAAGACAATCACCGCCACCCAATCATCCGGCTGTAAGGAATTGATGAATCCATAAGAGGCTTGCAAGGTCTGATACAGGAATTGCCAGTAAAGGTCGCTAAATTCCATCAGCAAGGCTACCGTCATGGGGGCTTCGGCAGCTTCCACGCGCTGGATTTGCTGCACAACTCCATCTTCCTGGATCCGGAAGTTCTGCTTCCCCAATCCAGAGAGGAAAATTCCCTTATCATCCTGGACCACGACGCTGACCGTGACCAATTCCACCTCGGTACGGAAACGAACTGGCTCATCGCGGTTAGTTTCCGGTCTTTTCTGGGTTGCAGGAGGTCTGGTGGGCTGCTGGCGGGGAACGATTACCGTTTCCCCGACACCTCTTTTCGGTCCGGATTCTGGGATGTTCGCGCCTTTGGGTTCGTTTGGTTGTTCAGCGGGTTGGGCCGTTGTTTCCTGTTCCGAATATTGAGCGCTAAGAGGCGATCCGAGAAGGGATACCCAGACGAAAAACAGGACGATTCCCGCCATCTCTCTTCTCATATGCCCCCTTCCAAAGTAATTCTTTTGCACCAGATACGCCAGCGCACATCGCAGCGGGTGGTGCGAGTATGGCATAATCCGAACGAGTTCTTCTTCCATATTACATTGGATGCGTTCTTTTGTCATCCGCACGCCGGGGAATTTGCAGAAATGAGAGAGATAATGGCAAAACGCCGCACAAAGATTATCTGCACACTGGGTCCGGCAACTAATAGTCGGGAGGCTATTGGGGAGCTAATCAAGGCCGGGATGGACGTGGCCCGCTTGAACTTCTCGCACGGCGCGCACGAACAACATGCCAAGCTGGCGGGGTGGGTGCGGGAGGCAGCAAAGGAAGCCGGTCGGCCGGTGTCGCTGCTACAGGACTTGGCCGGCCCCAAAATCCGAACTGGACGGCTGCGCGGCGGGCATCCGATTTCCCTGACTAAAGGGCAGAAGCTATTGCTGACCGCTGACGACACAACAGGCACCGCGCGCCGTATTTCTGTAACGTACCCGGGTCTGGCAAAGGATGTGCGAAAAGGAAACCGGATACTTCTCAGTGATGGTTTGATCGAGCTTCGGGTGCTCCGCATTGTTGGGGACGAAGTGGAAACGGAAGTGATGGACGGAGGCATCCTGGGAGAGCGCAAAGGAGTAAACCTGCCGGGGGTGCGGCTGCGAGTGGGGGCGCTGACGGAAAAAGACGAGGCGGACCTGCGTTTCGGAATCCGATTGGGGGTGGACTACGTAGCCATTTCCTTCGTGAGAAAGGCGGAGGATATCCGCCGCGTGAAAGCGTTGCTCGAGCGCGAAAAAGCTTCAATTCCGGTGCTGGCAAAGCTGGAAAAACCGGAGGCGGTCAAAAACCTGGACGCGATCCTGGCAGTAAGCGACGGGGTAATGGTGGCGCGGGGGGACCTGGGAGTGGAACTGCCGCCCGAACAGGTACCGCTGATTCAGAAGAAAATCATCCGAGAAGCCGGAGAGGCCAAGATTCCGGTCATCACGGCGACGCAGATGCTAGAGTCCATGACGGTAGAGCCGCGACCCACGCGCGCCGAAGCCAGCGACGTGGCCAATGCCATCTTCGACGGCACTGACGCGGTCATGCTCTCCGCAGAAACGGCTACCGGGCGATACCCCATTGAAGCAGTCCAGATGATGGCCCGCATCGCAGAGCAGGCGGATGCGGGGACCCAGGAGCAAACCATCTTCCGTCGTTCCCGCCCCCTCGACATCGCCGAGACCATCAGCGAGAGCGTGGCCCACGCGGCCCACATGCTGGCGGTAAAGGCCGTGGTGGTTTTTACCCGCAGCGGCTCCACGGCGCGGATGATCTCAAAATACCGGCCGCCATGCCCGGTTTACGCCTTCTGCCATGAAGAAGCCATTGCGCGTAGGGCGGCTCTTTATTGGGGAGTAACTCCTTTTGTCATGCCGCTCACGCTGGACGCCGAGGCGACCTTGGCGCAGGCCGAGGCGGAACTGTTCCGTCGCAAGCTGATCGCGCGGGGTGAGATTCTGGCCGTTGCAGCGGGCAGCCCCGGCCAGCCGGGGCAAACCAATGTGCTAAGACTCATCCGGGCGGGGATTGGCTGAAAACGAGTTGGGAAGGGTTGGGAGGACCCCCTGCTAGTTCTGGCGGCCGCTTGGCAATGCGGTCATTCGGTCCCGGGACATAGATCGGCCTTCCCAAGGGTCGCCGTGGGAGCTTCCTTGCGAAGGCCAGCAGAAGTCTTTCCCGAGCAATTTTGAGATATTCGTAGGAAACTTCTGCTCCGGCGGATTTTCGCCCATGAATTGCAGCCGCACAAGCCGTTGATCCCACACCCAGATAGGGATCAACCACTAGGTCTCCAGGATTGGTGAGAGCCAATACGAGTCGCTCCACGAGTTCAATCGGAAACTGACAGGGGTGAATCGTTTTTTCTGGATGATTATGCTTTACGTTCGGAATGACCCAGACATCTCCAGGATTTTTCCCAAGTGGGTGACACGAATACTGCCCGACTTTCGGTCCCTTTGTGCCTGTCAACCCAAGAAACACAATACAGTGTGCCTTGCTCGGATGCCTATCCAGCCTTCATTCCTGATGTACATATCGGCAGACAGTCCCGCGAATTTAGTGTTCCTATTGGTTTATTTAAAAAAAATCCATTAGCGGATCTTACGGTTGGTTCCATTGTGATTCTGGCGGAGGTCCCGGCCAGCCCGGTCAAACCAATCTGCTAAAACTCATCCGGGCGGAGGAGGGCTGAAAACGCCCTGCCGCAGGCCGCTTCTTACACCAGGTACTGGCGCCAGTTACTGGGGGGCCATCTTCATCATCTGCATCATGTCCTGTTTCTTCAAGCCAGAGGGCAGACCAAACTGGCTGGGATCCAAGTCCCGTTGCTCGGCCTTCACCACTTCCCATTCGGAAACAGTGCGACCTCCTTCGTAAGAACGCCAGCGCACGGGGAAGCCTTTGATTTGGGAAACTCCAGAGACACCCCATCCACCCTGAGGGGCGTTGCGGCGCAGCGGCTCATAGAACTCGGCCATCGCCTGAAAGGTCTGGTATTCCGGCGGTTGCATTAGTGCCTGATCGAGAGGCGCGGCACAGACTTCCTGGGTGCGTTGCCCGTTAGTCAGCACGTCGTAAAGGGAGCAGGAGAACTGGCCAACTTTGTCGCCTTGGCCTTTTTCCTCCACAGTGATTTGGGGGGCTGCCGGTTGAGCCATCGTCATGGACCCCTGCTTCATCATTCTCTCCATCATCGCCCGTTGTTCCGGAGGCATGTTGGCCATTTCCGCTTCCATCTGTTTCATCATCTCGGACATCTGGCCCATCGCCTGGCCCATGCTTTGCCCCATCTTCTGGACATCGGCGGCGGTAATCTCGTAATAGGTCCCGGCCTTGCGATCAATCGTCCACATCACCTGTTTGGATTGATCGAAGATCATCACGACATCTTCACCCTGGGGACTCTTGGTCTCCATCCGCAACTTTCCGGCGTCAACATATAGGATGGCTGTATGCGCTTGGTTCTGATTCGCCGGCTGGCGCTCCTGTTGCTCGATGACTACACCTGCCTGTGCTGACTGCGCCCAGCAGACGACGGCAACTAAGAATACATTTGCGTGCAGCATGATTTTCATGGGTTTCTCCTTGCGATGTTTGCTTTAACAGAAAATGATCTTAAGCCTAGCGTTTTCCCTGGTCAATGGGAAGTCACATAGCGATGCTACTACCCTTTTAGAGTGTTCTTGTTTGTACCATGCAACTTATTATATAATCTGCCTTAGTTGCATATCAGGGAGAGCCCCCCCTTAGAGCAGTTTCTTAGCCAGTCATCAGAATGGATTTACGGAAAAGCATTGCGAGGCAGGTGGGAAGGCATTCGAGTGCCTTCCTATACATCATTTTATTGGGGATAGCCCCGCTTTCGATCCTTGCTACTGGGGAAGAAGTTACTTCTACTCCTCCAAATGACAGCACGCGAGAACGGGAAGAATGGTTTTACGGGCAGCGGCTTTACGGGTTGGGCTATATCCCGCAGGATGCATTGGCCAGAGCCGTGGCGCAGCGCGATGGCGGTTCCATTACCTCTGGCAGCTCCGGCTACAAGCTCCAATCGAATTCTTCCTCCTTCCAGTCTTATTTCCGGATGGCGGCGACAAGCCAGGACCGCTGGTTCATCCTTGGCCCTGCGGGGATAAACTCTGTCAGTAATGGGTTAATCAGCGGACGCATTACCAGTTTTGCTCTTGACCGCCGTAACCCTTCCACTGTTTATGTGGCGGCGGCGGGCGGCGGGGTTTGGAAGTCCACCAATCGAGGCGCGCGCTGGAGTCCCATCTCCGACCATTTAGCTTCGCTGGCCTCCGGGGCTGTGGCCGTGGACCCTTTTACCGGCGAGATTTGGTATGGAACCGGGGAACTGAACTTTTGCCGCGATTGTTACTATGGAGCCGGAGTGTACCGAAGCGCGGACGGCGGTTCCAACTGGGCCCGAGTCAACCAGGAAAGTTTTCTCGCTTCGCCGACGTCCGTCATTGTGTTTGATCCGAAAGCGCAAGACACGCTGTTCATCGGGCGATCAACGGGATTATGGAGATCCGGTGACGGAGGGCAAACCTGGAAGACGGTTTTGCAAGGGGTCATCACGGATTTTGTGTTTCATTCGCTCGACAGCTCGATTGCCTATGCCGCCATTGGAAATTATTCCGGCAGCCCGGAGAATGGAATCTACCGAACGAGTGACGGCGGCCAGACCTGGACGCGATTGACAGGGGAGTTGCCTGCGCAGCCTACGATGGGGCGCATCTCCTTAGCGGTCACTCCCGCTTCACCCGCCACCGTCTATGCATTGATTGCCCGCTCGAGCGATTTTAAGCTCAACGGTCTCTATCGCTCTTTGGATGGAGGAAACAGCTGGACTCTCCTCTCTAATGTGCCAGCCGATCTGTTTACGGAAGAGGGGGAAGGGCATGGTCTCTTTAATCTGCTGGTGGCCGTGGACCCTCGGGATGAAGGAGTCCTCTACGTGGGCGGAGTGGCGCTGTGGAAGTCCACCGACCACGGGGCTACGTGGGCAAAGCTGAATATCGCGGGCGCGCCGGAAGACCCTGATCCGAGAAAGATCGTCTTCGATCCTTCCGATCCCCAGACCTTCTATTTGATCGGAGACAGCGGTGTGTGGAGGTCTTCCGATAAGGGCCAAAGTTTTATCAACCTGAACCACACTCTGGCGGTGACCCAGTTCCAAAGCGTGGGCCTGCACCCCACGAATCCCAACCTAGCCGTCGGTGGGACACAGGACAACGGCACCGCGCTCTACGGTGGCGGTTTAATCTGGGAGCAGAGCCGCCCCGGCGATTCTGGAGCAGCGTTCTATGACAGTGCGAATCCTAATATCATCTATGCGGTGGCCCGCCGGACCTCCCTGCGACGTTCTGACGATGGGGGAAAGACTTTTGATCTTATAACGCAAGGCTTGGATACGAATGACCGGGTTCAGTTTTATCCTCCGTTCATTGCCGATCCGAACCAGCCCGGGACGCTTTACTTTGGCACTCAACGAGTATGGCAGAGCCTGGATCGCGGAGATCATTGGACGGCATTATCAAATGACCTGACGGGCGGCAGTTCGGCCACGATTACTGCGCTGGCAGTAGCGCCCTCCAACTCCTTGACCCTTTATGCTGGCACCAGCGACGGGCGGGTTCAGGTCTCTGCGGATGGGGGCAAAAATTGGGTTCTTGCCGCTCCTCTTCCGAACCGGTTCGTTACTTCCATCGCCGTGCATCCACAATTGCCGGAACAAGCGATTGTAGGGTTGTCCGGGTTCGGTTCTGGGCACGTCTTTCTCACCAACGACCGTGGCAGCCATTGGCAAGACATTAGCTCGAACTTGCCCGATATCCCGGTGAATGCTGTGCTGGTGGATGCAAGGGTTCCCGACCGCGTGTACCTGGGGACTGACATAGGAGTCTTCCGATCCGAATCTGACGGCTTGTGGAGCGTGCTCAACCAAGGAATACCGAACGCCATTGTTCTGGGACTCTCCCAGAATTCCGCGACGGGCCTGCTGGTCGCCGCCACTCATGGACGCGGTGTCTTCGGGCTAGCCCAGGGTGAATTGGCAGCCAGTGCGCCCCGCATCACGGCGCTGTTCAATGCCGCCGGTTTCCAGAACACCCTCGTGGCGCCGGGCATGGTTGCTGCCTTGTTCGGGTTCAATTTAGCGGAAGTAAGCAGCGTTCCGTTCGACTCTCCTTTGCCGATTAGCCTGGCCGATACTTCGATCACTGTAAATGGAGTTCCGGCGCCTTTGCTTTTCGTCTCACCGACACAGATCAACTTCCAAGTGCCCTACGAAAGCAGCGGCGGAACGACGGAAGTAACCGTTCGCACGGCCAGGGGAACAGCCACGCTCCGTGTCCAGCGGGTTCCGGCCAGCCCAGGAATCTTCCTAAGCGGGGGAGTCGCCAGCATCTATCACGGGAGCGGCACACAGGTGTCTGACGTGTTCCCAGCCCGAGGCGGAGAAGAGTTAATGCTTTTTGCCAGCGGACTGGGCGCGGTGGAGCCAGCCGTCGAAAGCGGCTTTCCCGCTCCGTTCTCCCCGATGGCTCGAACTACGATTCCGCTGGGAATACGAGTCGAGGGGTTGTCTGTAGAGATTCGCTCTTCTGGCCTGATGCCCGGCTCTGTGGGGCTTTACCAGGTGAAATTCGTCGTTCCCACCGGCGTCTCCGGCAAGGTTCCAGTAGTCCTGGAAATGAACGGAATCCAGAGTAATTCCGTCTCGCTTAGCGTGGCGCCGTAGGCCCCCACGCGAGAAAAAGCGCTCGCTGTCGTTATCTACCCTGATAGCATTTATAATTGGCACAGCGATAATTTGTAGGGAGGCTGATCCCAGATGAAAACATTTACGGCAGTGGTGGAACGCTGCCCGGACACCGGCCTCTATGTGGGCTATGTTCCAGGTTTTCCGGGAGCGCACAGTCAAGCCGAAACTTTAGACGAATTGAACCGGAATCTCCAAGAGGTGATCGGAATGCTCCTCGAAGACGGCGAACCTACACTCGAGGCTCAGTTTGTCGGAACGCAAACAGTGACCATAAGCTGAGCATGGGCAAGACCCCGGTTCTCAAATCACGGGAAGTTATTTCTATTCTTGAAAGCCTCGGCTTTACACAGGTTCGCCAACGGGGCTCCCACAAGCAGTTCCGGCATCCTGACGGCAGGAGCACGACGGTTTCAGTCCACCAGGGACGAGATATTTCTCCGATCATGCTGCGCCAAATTGCCTCGGACATCGGTTCAACGGTCGAGGAGTTCCTGGAACACCGGTAGTCTTGCAGGCTTTTCCCAAATTTACAAACCCACGGCACAAAAACCGTGCCGTGGCTACTACCCCTTCCACAAGAAATAACTCATGGACATGGCCTGCCCTTGCATGGCCAAAAACCTTTCAGTCGTTCGGCTCAGCTTCTACTTGCTGAGGTACAATGAGGACAAGACCATTTAAAAACGGAGGGCGGAGAGTGAAAAATCCACATCAGAGAGTTTTCTCCCAAAGGTGCTTATGGGTCGTTTCGGCGTGCACATTTTTTCTGGCTGGGACGGGACTGGCTCAGGTGGATCTGGAACAACAGCTCCAGGACCCGGACCCCAAGATTCGGGAAAGAGCGGCGAGGGGACTAGGCAATGAAGGGAATCCGGCCTACGTGCCGGCGCTGGGAACTGTCGTACAAGACCAGGATGAGAAGGTGCGGACGGCGGTAGTGAAGGCGCTGATCCGATTAGGATCGCCAGCCAGCTTGCCCCCCCTTGGATTGGCTGTGCGGGACGGGATTCCAGAGATCCGCTATCTGGCCATAGATGGTCTCGTAAATTTCTATATTCCCGGATATGTGGACACCGGTTTCGGCGGCTTCTTCCGCTCGGTCTCCAAGCGGGTGGAGGGATTGTTTTCCGATGTGGATACCCTGGTGGTGGACCCCGATGTCCGGTTGGATGAAGGAGTAGTGCGAACGCTACGGGAGGCATTGACTGGCGCTCCGGATATGAATACCCGAATCCGAGCGGCGCGAGCCTTGGGGATTCTTCGCGCCCAGGAAACTCTTGAGGATTTGGTGCAGGCAGCGTTCAGCAATAACGTAGGGTTGATTGAAGAAGTCTTGCGGGCGCTGCAAAAGATTAAAGACCCTTCGGTGGGGCCCCGCGTCATTTTTCTGCTCGATTACCCGCAAGAACATATCCAGGAAAGGGCAGCGGAGACAGTAGGACTGCTGCGCACTGAAGAAGCGATTCCAGATTTGCAGCGATTGCTGCGAAATAGCTCGAGCAAAGTAGTGCGCGCCACCGCTCTGGAGGCCCTGGCTTTTATGCCAACCACCGAGACCGCCCCAATCTTCACGCAGTATCTGGAAGATAGGGAAAAGGCGATGCGGACGGCGGCGGCGCTAGGACTGGGCAGGCTCAAGGACCCCAACCATCTAGGAACGCTCGACCAAGCCTGGCAGAAAGAAAAGGATAAGAGCGTGGGGCTGGCGCTGGCTTTTGCCCTGGTGGCGCACGGGAAGATGGAGGCGTTGGACGAATTAGTCTCGAACCTCAGTTCCCGAGTGCGCGAAGGAGAGGCGCGGCCTTACCTCATCGAACTCGCCCGCGAACCGGCGGTCCGCGAGGCGCTTTATCCGCAATTGCATAACAGGGATGCGGACATCCGAAGGAATCTTTGTCAGGTCTTTGCCGCTTCCGGGGACAGCACATCCATCAGTTATCTGGAAACTCTCCTGCGAGACCGCAACTCTGAAGTGTCTGTAGAAGCCGGACGCGCCATCCGACTCCTCCGCTCTCGGGGACTGTAAATTTACGAGATGTGCTTACGGATAAATCCATGTCTTTGACCAACGACGATTCCAGCCGGGCACGCCAGCGGGAAAAGGGCCGGGTCTTAGCCATTGATCTCGGGACTCGCCGGATAGGTTTGGCCATCAGCGATCCTTTGGGGCTCATCGCCCAGGGGTTGCCGACCTATGAGCGGAAGAATAAACGGGGGGACTTGGGGCGTCTGAACTCGCTGGTGCGCGAGTATGGAGTTTCTTTAATTGTGGTTGGCAATCCGGTGAACATGAATGGCACGGAAGGAATGCAGTCGGCCAAAGCGCGAGAGTTTGCCAGTGAACTGGAACAGCAGCTAGACATTGAAGTGCGAATGTGGGATGAGCGTCTGACAAGCGTGGAAGCCAACCGGATCCTCGATGAGTCCGGGGTGAACAGAAACAAGAGGGCGGAGATTGTAGATCGGGTGGCGGCAGTACTCTTGCTGGAAAATTTTCTGGACTCGCACCGAACCCCGTTGCCTCCTGATCTGGAGAACGAAAGATGATTCGGTTGGTGGCCAGAGTTTTTCTCACGGCCCTGGCCGGAGCGATGTTGTGGGGACTTTGGCTTCTGGCAGATGGGACCCGGCCTTATCTGCGGTCCAATGCGCCAATCCTGCTGGAAATTCCCCGGGGGATGAGTGTACGGGAAATTGCCAGAAGATTGGAAGAGGCTGGAGCCATCCGGAGCCGTATTACATTTCTTGCTTTTCATTCTTTAAGACGGGGCGCAACTTTAAAGGCGGGCGAATATTCCTTCGACCGGCCCGCTTCCACGCTAGAGGTATTGGAGAAGATCCGCCGGGGCGAGATTGCTTATCTGGCTCTGATAATTCCTGAAGGTTACAATCGCTTTGAGATTGCGGACGCCGTAGCTACCCTTGGATTTTCTGCGCGGGAGGAGTTCCTGCAGGCTACCCAGGACGTTGGCCTGATTGCGGACATGGCTCCGCAAGCCAAAGACCTGGAAGGATACCTCTTCCCCGATACCTACCATTTCCCCCGGCGGACTCCTCCAGAGCAGATCGTCCGGGCAATGGTGGACCGCTTTCGGCAGGTTTATTCAGAGCTAAAAATGCCCGCAGCGGGAGAACCGGTCCATGAGATCGTTACCATGGCCTCTCTCATCGAAAAAGAAACGGCTTTATCGGGGGAAAGGCCGCTGGTAGCAGCAGTTTTTTATAACCGGCTCCGGCGCAGCATTGCCTTGCAATGCGATCCTACAGTCATCTACGCCGCGATCCTGGAAAACCGCTATGACGGAACCATTCGCCAGTCCAATTTGAACTCACCATCGCCTTACAATACTTACTTGCATCGAGGTCTTCCTCCTGGCCCGATTGCGAATCCCGGAAAAAGCTCGCTGGCGGCCGCCCTGCACCCTGACGCGGGCGATTATCTCTATTTCGTGGCTAATCCCGACGGAGGACACACCTTTTCTCGGACGCTCGCCGAACACAATCAGGCGGTCAGCTTCTATCGGAAAAGTTTGGGGCCATAGGAAAGAACTTTGCGAGTAATGGTTGTAATGGGCATCCGCTCGATCTGGTCGAGACTCACCCACTTCTCCTGTGGAGAGATCGGAGGGCGCGCCAGGTAGCCCTGATAGAAAGCCACTTCGATCTGATTCGTTGTGATGCGGTGGCGGAGACGGCCTAGAAACTCGCGCAGAATGATTCCGTCTTTTCGGTTGTGTCGGGCGCGCGTGTTAGTTTCTTTGTTGTCGAGTTCCCACATGGGTAATTCCCAAAAACCTCCCATCCAATTTTCCTCTGGCGGTCGGCGAGCCAGCAAGCACTTTCCCTGCCCATCCCGGATGTGAACTGCTAGAAAGCTTCGGAGTTTGGTTGACACCTTGCTGTGGGTAGGCGGGTAACGATCCATCTGATCTCGCGAGTAGGCTTTGCAGTATTTTCGCAATGGGCAAACGGAACATTGCGGTTGGCGTGGCGCGCAGACCGTAGCTCCCAGTTCCATCAGCGCCTGATTAAAATCGCCCGGGCGCCGGCGGGAGAGCAGGGACTCGGCCATGTTCAGCAGTTTTCTCTTTCCGGAAGTGCTTCGGAGATCGGCCCGGCGAGCATAGAGACGCGAGAGGACACGAGCCACGTTGCCGTCGAGAACTGGAAACGGGATTGCGTAAGCGATGCTGAGCACCGCGCGAGCCGTGTAATCGCCGACGCCAGGCAATTCGAGCGCGGCCTGAAGATCGCGGGGAAAGCAACCCCCGTGGTCGCGCACAATCATCCGAGCCGCCTTGCGCAGGTTTCGCGCCCGCGAGTAGTACCCCAGCCCGCTCCAGCAGGCGAGTAAATTGGACTCGTCAGCGGCAGCGAGCGTTTGCACATCGGGAAAACGATTCAGAAATTTTTCATAGTAAGGGATGACGGTCAGCGCGCGCGTTTGCTGGAGCATGACCTCAGAAATCCAGATGCGGTAGGGGTCGCGCGCTTTCCGCCAGGGGAGCCCGCGTCGATGGGGGTCATACCAGCGCAGGAGAGCCTGCCGGATGGCGTTTACCTGATGCTCTGCGTGTTGAGAAATGGCTCGGGGCGCCATGTTGAGAGTTTATTCGAAAACCGTAGGGATCCATAGAAGAATAGGGGCGGAGTTTGAAGAGCACAAAGTCTGCGCTACTCGCTCCGTCGGATCAGCAACGGTCGCCGCCTAAATAAATTTTTTTTTGATTCTTCTGAATTTCTGATTTAGAATTCCAGCACTATTTTTATTGTGCCAAGTAAGAACTTAAGCGAAAGGAGTGGGGTATGATGCGTAGGATAAGGCGGACAATCGTTTGGAGCGTGTGCGTGACGTGCCTGGGCGCGGCGTCATGGGCGCAGGATGAGGCGGAATATCCGAACTGGATGAAGACGGTGAGCGCGACAGCAAGCAGCCTGGGCAAGAACCTGGAAGCAAAATCAGGCGATGCCGCCGCTGCGGATGCTCAGAAGCTGCAAGAGGTGTTCGGGCAGGTCAAGGCCTTCTGGGAAAAGAGGAATGTCAGCGACGCGACACAGTTCGCCACGAATGCGCAGTCGGGATTCCATGAGATTGGGCAACTGGCGGCAGGGGGCAAGTTCGAAGAGGCTTCGGCGGCTCTGACCAAGGTGCGCGAAAACTGCGCGGGCTGCCACAACGCCCACCGCGAGAGACAAACGGACGGGACGTTCAAGATCAAATAAAGTTCAGCATCCCCAAAAAACAGCAACATTGTCGCCGCTCGTGCGGTTGGGCGGTGGTGTCGTTGGGGCTGGGTTTTCGGGGTGTCAGGCGGTCACGCGATCGCGTTGGTGGAGGAACTCTGGCGCCAAGTCGGCCCTGTTGGGCCAAAACAGCGTGTGAAACTCCGGGTATTGGATCCAAACCCACGGCTCACGCCGTGGGCTATGATCTTCCGCCCCTTCGGTGCTAAATGAAAACCTAAAAGCCCACGGCACAAAAATCGTGCCGTGGCTACCACCCGCTGGGCTGACCTCCCCCGACTGCGCTCAGGGCAGCGCACGCGGCTCAGAAGCTGCTGAGGAAGCGCACGAGGGGGTCGGTGGGCAGGTCAGGTTGGAGGAATTGTTGGGGGCGGGCGGTGGCGCGGGTCACCTCTTCGGCGGCGCGGTAGCCGCTGCGCACTGCTCCCTCCATCGTGGGAGGCCAGCCGCTGGCAGTCCAGTCGCCCGCCAGAAACAGATTGTCGAAAGGCGTTTCCGGGCCGGGCCGCAGGGCATCTGATCCTGGCGGGAAGGAGAGAGTCGACTTGGTTTCCTTCACGACTACGGATTTTAGCAACTTGGCCTCTCGCGCCTTAGGGAAGAGCTGTCGCAGTTCTTCGAGCGATAATTCCAAGATTTCTTCGCGCCGCATCGGCACCAGCGTGCGGGAAGCGCTTACGACCAACTGAATGTAGTTGGAGCCATCCGTTTTGCCCGTAATCGCGGATTTGTTGAAAACCCATTGAATCGTCCGGCCCAGTACCGCAGCGTGGTGCAGATCGGTGATGGGCTGGTCAAACCACAGATGGATGCCGGTGATGGGCGACCATTCCAGCGATGCCAAGGCCGCAATCCGGGGCCACTCTTTTCCAAAAGTTTCTGGAAGTAACGCAGCCAGGGCATCGGGGGGCAGGGCGCTGATGTAATAGTCAGCCATTTTCTCTTCTCCGTTCCTTAGGCAGACTCCGGCGATGCCATGTTCAGAAAGTTTCAATGAGGCGACGTGCGTACCCAATCGCAGTTTGCACTTCTCGCGCAAGAGGCGGCTGGAGTACAGATCGCTTAGCGAGATGGTGGGGATTCCCATGCGGTAGCCGGAGCGGTTGCGAAGGAAAGATTCTCGGAAGACCTGAAAGGCGGGGCGCGTGGAGAGTTGCTCCAGATCCTCGTTCAGCGCGCTAACCAGGACGGCGCGCCAGAAAAACTCGATGGCCCGGCGCGTCTGCCGCCGCTGCTGGAGCCAGTCGATTAAGGGCTGGTCGGGCAGGGGATTACGGCTGCGAAGGATGGCTCCCATGGCCTGCATGATTGCCCAGCGGTCGCGCCAGTCCAGGTCACGGAAACGCAGGAGCGAAGGGAACAGGTGAAAGGGAGCCGGGAGCGCTGAGGCACTGATGGAGGATAGGCCCTGCGGGCCTAAAAACAGAAAGCGATTGTAAAAGCGAAACTGGTTGGCGGTACCGGTGCGCTGGAAAAAGTCCATCAGGTTAGTGCAGCAGCCGAGCAGAACGTGCTGGCAGTTGTCAATGGGTTCAGGCGGCTCAGGTCCCCCAGGCGGAAGGAAAGAGGAGGCCCGACCTCCCAGCACGGAGCGCTTTTCCAGCAGCTCGACGTTGTAACCAGCTTCTATTAGGCGGACTGCCGCCGCCAGTCCAGCCAAGCCTCCTCCCAGGATGATTACTTGCGCCCCTGCTGCCATCGGTTCCCATTAGAGCATTTTCATAAATGATGTAGACCGACCAGGAACCGTGAATCCTGCAGAAGACGAACCTCAGCGGCTAAAGGCCGCATTGATTTCTGCGGAAGTTCCGGCATGGCTGAAGTCGTGCCCTGACGGACCAAGAGTCTATACCAAAAGTGAAACTGCTCCAGCAGATTCTTGCGCCCCTACAGGGCTTGGCTCAGTCCCCTTTCTTAAACCACGGCTTGCGCCGTGGGCTAGACTCTTCCGCCCCTACGGGGCCGGGGGCTGGGAAAACCCGGCGCTAGACACCAACGATGAAAGCGCTCTAAAATCTTTCAACCTTGCGGGACTGAATTGCCTCGTTCCAGTCACGATGGAAACACATACGGGCGGCTTGTAACACGAGATGAATTTTTTCCATGTCGGACAAAACGGCGGGGCGGGAAAAAACGTTGCCATCGTTGCGCTCGATAGAGCGGAGAATGCCGCGATAAATCGAGATGAGGGCCCACAAAGCCGAACGGGTCTCCGGCTCCACCATCTCAATCAACGGATAAGCCCGCTCGTAAAATTGGCTGGCGCGCTCGATTTCAAACTGCATCAGCTCACGGAACTGCTGATTATAAACCGCCGCCATCAATTCTTCAGGGGAATAATGAAACCGCTCGAGGTCTTCAAGGGGAAGATAGACGCGGCCGTTTTGCACATCCTCACGGAGGTCGCGCAAAATGTTGGTCAACTGAAACGCGATCCCGCATTCCTCCGCGAGTTTCTTGGCTGCCGGATCGCGGAAGCCCAGGATGTATAGCGAGCACAAGCCCACCACGGCGGCCACGCGATAGCAGTAATGGTATAGATCTTCAAAAGTACGATAGGAGCGGATGGTGAGGTCCATTTCCGTTCCGGTGATGAGCTCATGCAGATACTCGACAGGGATGGAGTATTGCCGGACGGCACGATGGAAGGCGGGCCAGATCAAGCTATCGCCATAATCACCCGCCAGCGCCCGATCTAAGGACTGATGGCAATTCTCTAGCTGAATCGCTTTTTCCGAAACGCTTGCCTCCCCGTCGGCTACGTCATCGCAATAGCGCATGAAAGCATAAACCGCGTAGAAGGCTTCCCGACGCGGTTTGGGCAGCAACAGGAAGCCGTAGTAAAAGTTTTGAGCGCGCGCTCGCGCCAAACGGCGGCAGTACCGGGAGGAAGCTTCAAGAGTGTTTTTCATGATGGTATAAAGCCGTCAACGTGCGCGTTGCACAGGGAGAAAAAGCAGATCCTCGCTTCGCCCGGGATGACATGTTACCAGTACTTCCTTACCTTCGCTTCTCGGGTTTGCGGGAGAAAATCCGGCGCGCTAGGGCAGAAGCCAGTACGAGGGCTTTGTCATCGGAGTCTAGAGATGGCCGCCGCGCCAAGACATTATAATTTAATCGTTCGATCCGGCGCAGGACTTCGATGCCGCCGCGGCTGAACAGCTCAATGTCCATCGCCAGCCGCCGGTCCACGCGCACGGTCAGAGGCAAACCGAGATCAAACAATCCCCAGGTGCGCTCGACGAGTTCCCGGAGCAGGCTTGCAAAGCGCTCATCATAGCGGAAGGCGCGAAGGTCTTCCTGCTCTGAATAGCCGTGCTGTGCCATGGATTCGAGCGGAATGTAAACGCGGCCGATCTGATAATCCCGGCGAACATCCTGCCAGAAATTGGCAAGCTGGAGGGCGGTGCAGGTAAAGTCAGAGAGACGGTGCAGTTCCGGATCGCGGTAGCCGCAAACATAAAGGACGAGACGGCCCACCGGATTGGCGGAATAGCGACAATAGTCCAGCACCTCCGCCCAGGTCTGGTAGCGGGTCTTGCTTTGATCCATGCGGAAGGAGGTGATCAAATCCCGAAAAGGTTCTGGGGGAATTTCACATTGCTGGATCGTTTCCCGCAGAGCGACGAACACCGGATGACGGGCCTGCCCTTGGTAGCAAGCAAGAAGTTCATCTTCCCACCGTTGCAGAAGGGCCAGGGAGCGGCGGCGGTCGCCGACTTCATCCGCCAGGTCATCGGCCCAACGGCAGTAGGCATAGACGGAGTAAAAGTGAGGTCGCAGGCGGGCAGGAAGAAGAAAGGTAGCTACATGAAAATTTTCATAGTGGGTTCTGGCTAAAGACTCGCAATAGTGACGAGCCTCTTCGAGCGAGGCCGGGCGAACCGGGAGGTTACCGCTCCAGGCCGCGGGCGGTGGCTGCAAAACAGAAGTATCGGCCTCAGATTTCATTTCCCTACAGAAGCAAAGAGCTAAGCGCCGGAATCAGTAATCTCACCGGGGGAAAACAGATCCCTCGCTTTCGCTCGGGATGAAGCATTCATAGTAACCGGATCAAGTCCCTACGGGATGATGGCGGTTTTCAAGTCTCCGTTGCGGTTCGCCATATGCCGCAGCACCTCGGGGAGACGAGTCAATGGTGATTGGCCGGTGATGAAGTGTTTCCCCTGGATGTCGCCGCGATTGATGCATTCCAGCGCCTTACGGATGTAGGTGGGTGTATGGTGGAAACTGGCTTTGATGGTGATCTCGGAATAGTGCAGCCGTGAAGTGTCCAGCCGGACGCTGCTGCCGCTGGGGCATCCTCCGAAGAAATTGACGGTTCCCCCGCGGTGAACCATGCCAGCGGCCCATTCCCAAGTCAGAGGCGTGCCGACGGCCTCAACAGCAATATCCACTCCATCGCCATCGGGAGTGCGGCGACGGACTTCCGCCACCACATTTTCCGTTTCCGTGCTATTCACAATCTCGTCCGCGCCCATTCGTTTAGCCGCGAGCAATTGACTGGGCCTTTTCCCGATGGCGATCACTCGCGCGCTACGGAGTTTTGCCAGCCGGACAAATAGCAAACCGATAGGTCCCAGCCCGATGATGGCCATCGTATCCCCAGACCGTAATCCGGTTTGGTCCACACCCCGCAGGACGCAGGCCAGAGGCTCGACCAAGGCCGCATCCGCGAAATCAATATGATCCGGGATCTCCAGTAAATTCTGTCGGACAATGGGGCCTGGAATTCGGATGAATTCGGCATAAGCGCCATTGTTGAACAAGAGGCGTTCGCAAAGATTGGCGCGATCGCGGCGGCAATAACGGCACTCTAGACAAGGGGCGGAATTCGCCGCGACGACCCGCATTCCCTTGTGGAAGTTGCGAACATCCTCTCCCACTTTCTCTACTATCCCAGCCAGTTCATGCCCGAAGATGGCGGGCGGGACAATCATACGCGCGTGATAGCCCTGCCGATACACCTTCAGATCCGTTCCGCAGGTAAGGGCGGCTTTCACGCGCACCAGCACCTCATCGGGAGATAATGGCGGCACGGCCACCTGTTCTATGCGCAACTC
Source organism: Acidobacteriota bacterium (assembly GCA_016199675.1). Classification (GTDB taxonomy): domain Bacteria; phylum Acidobacteriota; class Terriglobia; order 2-12-FULL-54-10; family 2-12-FULL-54-10; genus JACQGE01. The sequence goes on from JACQGE010000095.1 coordinate 36,612, forward strand.
CTCTTTGCCGTACAATACGGCTGCTGTCATTTGCCCTATCCCGGCACTTTTTTCCTCGCAGATTTCTGCAGTTTTCTGAAGAATCAACTTACTATCTCCAATAGCTGGCAACCCTGTAAGTCTCGGTGGGGAAGATGTGGGGCTGCATGATCGCTTTCCCTTAGGATTTCAAGACCGATATAAGGCTGCCCCCAAATTTTTGGCGGCAAGGCGAGCGCCCAGCCCGAGCGCCCACAAATCCCGCATCCCCTGCCAACTTTGAATTCCTTTATGGATTACCCGCATGGCGGACAACTTTCCATGGTCGCTCCGACAGTCCTGAAAGTCAATGGAAATACTTTGTTTGGAATCATCGGTAATGGACTTGATGGCTCCAAAGGGCACTCCGGCCCGAGCAGCAGCGCGCGCGACCCCAGAGGATTCCATATCCACGGCGAACGCTTTGTGGCTCTCGCCAAGCCGCTGTTTTTCCGCTGAGGAACTGATTACTCGGTTCGCAGAAAGTAGGATTCCTCGCCGCGCGTCATTGACGGGAAGTAGGTCGCCCCGGCAGAAAAAATTCTCCCCAGTGTCTAAATCCACGACGCGGTCCGCCATAATGACATCCCCTGGCAAAACAGAACCTGATAGCCCTCCGGCAAATCCCAATGAGAACAATCCTTGGACCTCAAATTGTTGCGCCAATTCCTGTGCGGCGCGGAAAGAGTTTTGTGGGCCTGTCCCCCCAATGGCCAACACAGTCGGGGTTTGTCCTAGAGTCAAGAAATAGACGTTGTCACACAACCGCCGGGCATGGAATCGTTTGCTCAGCAAGAATTGAACTTCCCAGCGCAGGGCTGCCACAATTCCCAGAGAAGGAAGCGTCGAGGATAAAGATTGATGGGAAAGCATCAGGATAGCCCTCCCTGGACCTTGCCGTTTTCCCGGAACCATGCAATGGCTCGTTCCAAGGCGTTCTCCACCGGACCGGACCGGTAGCCCAGTTCCCGTTTGGCCTTGGCTGAACTCGCATACATTTTATAGCGAGCCATTTTCACCGCTTCGAAGGGGATGCGAGGCGGACGGCCCGTGAAACGCGCTGCCCAAGAATTCACGGCTCCGGCGCACAGGGCAACTCCGAAGGGGAGTTGCCAACAAGGAGAGGCCAGCCCAGTGATTTGAGCCAGCGCGTCCAAGATTTCCTTGAAGCTCATGTTGCGCCCACCGAGAATATAACGCTGCCCGGGTTTGCCATAATGCAGAGCGGCCAGATGCCCAGCCGCAACGTCCCGCACGTCTACCAAGTTCAAGCCAGTATCAATATAGGCTGGCATCCGGCGATTCAGGAAATCCAAAATCATTTTTCCCGTTTCTGTCGGTTTACGATCCCCCTCTCCGACCGGGGCAGTGGGATTTACAATCACAACTGGAAACCCTTCCCGCGCATGGCGCAACACCTCTTGCTCGGCCAGAAACTTCGACCTTTTATAAGGGCCGGAGAGGGTGCGTGGATCGGGGAAATCTTCTTCCGTACCGTCCGCACCATTGCGAGGAACCCCAATCGTTCCCACGGTGCTGGTATAAACCATGCGGCTGATTCCAGCTTCTCTGGCCACAGCCAACATGTTCTTCGTACCGTCCACGTTGCTTCGATACAGTTCCATTGGATCCCGGACCCAGAGGCGATAATCGGCAGCGACATGGAAAACGGTCTGGCAATCTTTCACGGCCCGTTGCAGCGAATTCTTGTCCTGCAAATCCCCAGCGGCGATTTCCACCGGCAACCCTTCCAGCGAATCAAGCAAGCTGGTTGGTCGCGCCAGGACCCGAACAGAGAATCCTTCCGCGCAGAGCCGTTGCACTACATGACTGCCAATAAAACCCGTTCCACCGGTCACCAAAACCTTGCTGATCGTGGCCTGCATTTGCCTACTTGCTGATCTTCACAGGCTCAGGGCAAACTCCGCGCGGCTCGGATTAAGAGCGGAGCGCCCAGGCCATCATCTTCAAAGTGTCACCCAGCTTTCTGTTCACCCCTAAAGCGGCGGAGGGCTCATAGCCGCAATGCACCATGCAATTCTCGCAACGGGGGTCTTTGCCATACCCATATTTCTCCCAAGGCGTGCGGTTCAGGAATTGCTGGAACGTAGGATGGTGGGCATCGGTCATCAAATAGCAAGGCCCTTTCCATCCCTTGGTGTTATAAGTGGGGTTTCCCCAGGCAGTGCAGGTAAGTTCCCGTGTCCCTTTCAGGAATTCCACATACACCGGAGAACTATTCAATTTGAATTTGCGAAAGAGGCGGTCAATATCCCTGAATTTTTCCCGGATCACCGCCCGGTCCATGAAAATTTCTTTGACCTGCACCGCGCTATAAGAATACGCGGGAGAAAGCATATGCCCATCGCAACCCAGAGTCTGCAAATAATCGAGCATGGCCTCGACTTCTCCCATATCGGTTTCCTTATAAATGGTGGTGTTCGTGCAAACCAGGAAACCTGCGGCTTTGGCCGTCTTGATGCCCTCGATGGCAGCCCGGAAAACGCCTTTCCTTTCCACGCATAGGTCGTGGGTTTCTTCCAGCCCGTCCAGGTGCACGTTGAAGAAAAACCGGGGCGAAGGCTGGAACTCCTGGAGGCGCTTCTGGATGAACATTCCGTTGGTGCATAGGTAGATGTACTTTTTGCGCTTCAGCAGTTCCGCCACGAGTTCCCCCAGGGGGGGATAAATCATGGGTTCGCCACCGCAGATTGAGATGATGGGGGCGCCGCAGTCTTCTACCGCGCGGAGGCACTGTTCGACCGTCAGTTTCTCCCGGATTGTTGCCTCGTATTCCCGGATGCGCCCGCAGCCGGTGCAGGTGAGATTGCAGGCATGAAGCGGCTCCAGCATCATTACCAGAGGGAACTTTTCCCGACCCTGAAGTCTTTTCTTCAGGAGGTAACTCGTCATGGTTGCAGTCATGCGGAGCGGAAATGGCATTGCGAACTCCTCTGCAAGCTAGGTGTCCTGAGTCAAAAAGTTCATCGTATCAATTCGGAACCATTCGCCTTCGCGAATGGCCTTAGGCCATCTGCAATTCTGACAGCCGCCTGGCAGTGGTGCGAGTGGAGGGCCTCCGGTAAAAATACTCGCTCAGCGCCAGGATCGGAAAGTAAACGCTATACAGGTGGTATTTCAAATAAAAGACGCTCGGAAATCCAGTCCCCGTAAAGGACTCATCTTTCCACACCCCGTTTTTCTGCTGCGTTTCCAACAGAAATTGCACGCCCCGGGCCGCCGATTCCGACTCAAAGTCATCGGTGGCAAATAAGCCAAGTAAAGCCCAGGCCGTCTGGGTTGCCGTGCTGGGTCCTTCGCCGCGCAACGCGGGGTTATCATAAGAGCCGCAATCTTCCCCCCATCCGCCATCCGGATTTTGGCAGGAACGCAGCCACTCGGCGGCGCGCAGGCAAAAGCCCTCGCGCATATCCACTCCAATCGCCGCCAGGCCTCGGAGGGCAAAGCAAGTGCCGTAGATGTAGTTGACTCCCCAACGCCCATACCAGCAGCCATCGCTCTCCTGCATCTCGCGTAAGAAGTTTATGGCCCGGTGGGCGGGAGGGAATTGGGCATCGTATCCCAGGGTTGCCAGCGTTTCCAGTACCCGGCCTGTGATATCCGCACAACTGGGATCGAGCATGGCATTATGATCGGCAAATGGCACGTGGCCAAGAATGTCTTTATTAATATCTTTATCGAAAGAGGCCCAACCGCCATCGCTTGACTGCATGCTCAACATCCATTCCAGGCCGCGATGGATCGCTTCCCGCTGGCGGGAAATATCCGGCAGGCGAACCCGGCTGAGCGCCAGCAGGACCATCGCGGTATCATCCACATCGGGAAAAGGATCATTGGCGAATTCAAAAGCCCAGCCACCGGGTTTTCCTTTCGGATTCGTGATGATCCAATCGCCCGGCTGCAAGACTTGCTTCTTGATGAGCCATTCTGCAGCACGACAAAGCACGGGGTGGGCCGGAGGAAGCCCGCTCTGGGCAGCAGCAAACAAGGCTTGTGCTGTGTCCCACACCGGCGAGAAGCAAGGCTGCATCCACATCGTTTCCTGATCTTCGAGCGCCAATCTCCAGAATTCGGCGACCTGGCGGCTAAAGAGCGGGTCATCATGGTCATACCCCAGGCAATCCAATGCCAAGATCGAATTCAGCATAGCCGGATAAATTGCTCCCAAACCGTCGCTGCCTTCCAGATGCTTCACAATCCACCGCTCTGCATTTCTCAGAGCTTTGCGGCGCAAAGGAACCCACTGCCTACGCTCGAGAGTGGCGAGAAACCAATCGGCGGTTTGGAAGAAAGATTTCCAACTCAATTCCAGGTTGCTCAGCGAGAGCAGGCGTTCACCATTGGCTCCGTTATTGTTGACGTACAAGCTTTGCAGGCTGACTCCCTGCGGAGGAATTCGCCGCGGCTGGAAGGCGTAGATGACGGACAAGGGCACTACAATGGCTCGGGTCCACGCCGAGACTTCATGAAGATTGAAATAGGCTGAGGGAGGGAGCAAAACAAGCTCTGGAACGACGGCGGGGACTCTTGCCCAATCATACTGCCCGAACAGACACAAATAAATTCGCGTGTAGCTGTTGGCTGCCTCTATACCGCCTAGTTGGAGCGTAATCTCCCGCGCTTTGCGGAGAACGGGATCCGATTCCCGGAAGCCGGCCAACCGCAGAGCAAAATATGCCTTGACCGTCAGGCTAACATTGGGAGAACCTCCGGGGTAGAGACTCCAACCTCCCGCTGTCGTCTGTTGTTCCCGGATGCTATTGGCCAGCTTGCGAATCCGCTCGGGGTGGGGATCGCCCAAGTAATATTCCAGAAGAATTGCATCGGATTCCAGGGAACTATCGGCTTCAAGTTCTCCGACCCAATATCCTTCCTGCCGTTGTAACTGGAGTAAATATTGGACAGCAGCCTGGAGACCCTCTATAACAGAACTGGCTGCGGGGCGAAGGGAAAAAGGCCGTGGCTTCCATTCGGCTGTGGTCATGCCATCCAATGACTCAGGGCTGCTCATAGCTGAACAGTTGCTCCACTCCGTGCTTCCAGTTCTGGCGGCAGAGCAAAGCGGACATCTTCGGCAATGGTTTCCACTTCTTCGAGGCAGTCAAAGCCCTGTGCTCGCAAGAAATCGAGCACGTGCTGGACCAGATATTCCGGGGCAGAGGCTCCGGCCGTCACCCCTACCGTGCGGCTGCCCTCTAACCAAGTCATCGCAATCGCTTGTTGATCCTCAATTAAATAAGAGGGGAGTCCCTTGTTTCGAGCGACCTCGACCAGGCGGTTGGAATTCGAGCTGTTGGCGGAACCTACCACCAGCAATAGGTCGCAGATGGACGCCACAGTTTTCACAGCGAGTTGACGATTCTCAGTGGCATAACAGATGTCTTGCGCCGGAGGACCCACAATGTTCGGGAACTTGACTCGCAAGGCCGCGATAATCCCCCTGGTTTCGTCCAGGCTCAAAGTCGTCTGAGTCAAATAGGCCACGCGGGAAGGATCGGGGAACGACAAACCAGCCACTTCTTCCTCCGTGCTGACCAGCCTGGTTTGACCAGGGGCTTCTCCGAGAGTTCCGATGACTTCATCGTGGTCCTTGTGGCCGATCAAAATGATCGAATATCCCAGGCGAGCAAAGCGAACCGCTTCCAAGTGTACTTTGGTGACGAGTGGACAAGTGGCGTCAATGACTCTTAGTTTCCGGGCAGTTGCTTGCTGGCGAACTTCCGGGGAGACTCCGTGGGCGCTGAAGATGATCCGTCCTCCCGGAGGTACTTCGTCAACGGAATCCACAAAGATGGCTCCACGGCGCGCCAGATCGGCGACCACCGGAGAATTGTGGACGATTTCTTTCCTCACGTAGATAGGAGGGCCATAACATTCCAGAGCTATATTGACGATGTCAATCGCCCGTACCACTCCGGCGCAAAAGCCGCGAGGTTTCAGAAGAAGAATTCTTTTTGAGGCCATGGTTCTGGTTCCCGCCGAACAGCATATTATATGCGCAATCTCAGCGATGGAAAAGTAGATGTCATTTGAATTTCGCCAGTTCTCTTCCTCTCGGCTCCGCGCAGGACAAATCTCGGCGCAGACTTCCGCAGGCGAGGATAGTTTTGATGGAGGCGATTTCCGGTCGGGAGACGGGCTAACGAGATTCCTTTTGTGCCATCAACTGTTTCCCGTTTTCCAGCAAAGCGGCGGCCTGAGGCAGCAGTTCGATAGATTTCTGAATTTGCGGATCGGCGGCTGCCTCCAATTTGTAAGCTTCATCCATGCCGAACACCGACAAATAGAGCTCCATCTTGATGACTTGCTGAATGTACTCCCGGTTCGCCTCGATATCCGATTCCTGGAAGGGAACCTGCTGTTCCTTAAGAAACTGCCGGAAACGGTCTAACACCTCGCCGTTCACTTCGAAGTCTCGGGAGATTGTCTGATGTTCCGCCAAATAGCGTCTCGCGAAGTTGAAGAAGGCATAATTACGGGCCAAGGTTTCCTGAAACTTGTTCAACTTGCGTTCGGGGACCTCGACATCAGGAGAAATGCCGCCTCCGCCATAGACCGGCCGACCGGAGTCGGTGTGCCGGGTATCTCTGGACTTAGAGGTTCCGCTGTCTTTGTGATAATAATAATCGTACAGCGATACGCTGGAGTAATCGCGCTGGATCAGACGGCCGCTGGGAGTGTAATACTTCGCTGTGGTCAGCGCCAATCCTGTGTTTTCACTCAGGGGATAGACGGTCTGGACCAATCCCTTCCCGAAGCTGGATTCTCCGACAACAAGCCCTCGGTCGTGATCCTGGATGGCGCCCGCCACAATCTCCGCTGCGCTGGCGGAGTAGCGGTTGATGAGAACCACCATGGGGAACTGAGGTCCTCGATTTCCCCGACTGGCGGTGTATCGCTTCTCTGGAGAAGACCGGCCGCGGTGGGAAACGATCAGTTGCCCTCGTTCCAAAAACAGGTCTCCAACATTCACCCCTTCCGCCAAAAGACCGCCGGGGTTGTTGCGCAAGTCCAGCACCAAGCCTTTCATCGTCGCTGGGTTGAATTCCCGAAGGGCGTCCCGCAGTTCCCGGCTTGTATTCTCGTTGAAATTGGCAATGCGAATATACCCAATACTGGGTGCGATCCAGAAAGCATGCTCAATGCTCTTCCGCGGAATCTCGTCCCGCACAATGGCGAATTCCAATGGCTCTGGAGTGCCTTCGCGCGTCACCCGTATGCGAACTTTAGTGCCTTTAGGGCCTTTGAGTAACTCCGCAATCTCGCTCGTGTTCAGATTATCCGTGGAAGTATTATCTACTTGGACAATCACATCTCCCGGACGCAATCCAGCTTTGTAAGCGGGAGACCCCACGAAGGGCGCTAAGACAATGGTTTTTCCATTGCGAGGGGTTACAGTCATCCCAACGCCATAATAGCGGCCTTCCTGTTCTTCCCGCAGCAGAGCGAAACTTTTTGGATCAAAAAAATTGGAATGCGGGTCCAGCCTCCGCAGCATGCCTGGAATGGCCCCGTTGTAGATCACTTTTTCTACATCGACGGGGTCGGCATACTGTTGCTCCACGATACGCAGAACCTTGGAGATAGTGCGAAAACTTTGCTGTATTTGCGCATCCGTGGAACTGCTTTGGGCCGTGACTCTCTGGCCGTAAACACCCCCTAGTAATGCGCATAGCAAAATAACAAGCGGAACAAAAAGAATTCCACGGCTTCTAACTTTCACATTGGACTCCCGGAGCGACCATTTATTTAGAAGTATAACACAAATTCAAACCTGAATTTTCGAACTCTTCGGCAGACGTTAGAACATTTCTTTCAAATTGCCGCAGCTTGTTTTTCACCACTCCGGCTACGCTCCGGACAGGCTCCGCGAGCTCTGATTACCCGCGAAGCCGCTATCGGGTTCGCGCAATGATTCTGCGTTCCTCCGAAGGTTTTTCGCCCGAAGCAGCTTCACGGTGCGCAATCGATGGGATTCCAGCCCGCAAGTCACGTTTCTCAAAGCTCGGTGAGATGCTCCGGGCCGCTGGCCTGGCTCCGCGAGGAACCAAATGCAGCTCAACCCGGCGAGACGCTGCTCCGGGGCTAAGCGTTCCCGTTCCGATGGCTACCCGGGATTGCGCAACTCCTTTGTCGCGGACCAAGTATGTCCTGGTATTCTCTGCCCGGGACCGGGCCAGACGCTGAGCCCCTGATTCGGAGGTCTCGGCATAACCAAAAATTGATAGCATAGCCTCTGGTTCGTTCTGGAGCCGCAAAGCCACGTTATCCAGAATTGCTTTGCAAATATTATCGACCCGTGCTGAGTTCCGACCGAACGAACACTGATCCAACCTCACAGTCTGCGGCGGCGGCGGTGGCGGCGGTGCTTCCACGGTGATTTCTATGTTGCAATACGCGCTCTGGCTCGTGTCATCCGTTACGACAACTTGCACCGTATAAGTGCCTGCAGTCAGGTTCGTGGTGTCAAACCGAACCGTGGCTCCCGTCCCTTCAATTCGGCCCCCGTTAGACCTCCACTGGTAAGTCAGGGGACGGTTCGCCGGACTCTGGGCCCGGGCAGTAAGGGGCACGACCTCACCCACACGAACGGTAGTTCGCTCCGGTGAGCAGGTCACAGTCGGTGGAGCCGATGGTGGCGGCAAGGGCGGAGCGAGAAGTCTTACTTGGACCGTACAATCAGCAGACACATCCGGGCTTTCCGAGGCTCGCACTGTGGCTCTGTAGGTTCCCGGTCCCACATTGGCGGTCCGCAACTGGACGACCGGGCCACTGCCTTCGATGGTGCCGGCATTGGCAACCCACTGATAGGTAAGCGCAGCACCAGTGGCGGAAGTTCCCTGGGCCGATAAAGTGACGGTTTCTCCCGCCAAAACTTCGCTCGGTTCTGCCGTGCAAGTTAGCGTCGGAGGCGCTAGCACCGGTTCAGCATAGGGAGGGCCATAGTTGTATCCTAAGAGAATCACAAAACCATTCTTATCCCCTCCCCCTTGATTCATGGGTGTTCGATAACCTGCACTCAAAGAAACATTCCTGCTAAAAAATAGCCGGAACCCCATCGTGGCATCCACCGCGTCCTCGGCGTCAGGCGTCGTATTGGCAGTGCGGCTGCCGACCAGCAGGTCCGCAGTAACCTCTTCGACAAACTGGAATCGGCCGTTACGAGGAATGGTGATGCCAAAGCTCAGCGGAACAGAATCGGAGAGCCGCACAATCTGGGCATTGTCCGGGCTTTGAATGTTGCGGAATCCCGCGTTCAAATAGATTTCCGCCCCATTCTCCCAAAGCCCTTTGTTCAGGAGCAAATCCACACCTTGCTGCAAGGCTCCTGTCTGGGTTGGTTCCTTCAACAGAGTCGCCATGGAGCGCCGTGTGGGGATCACCACATAAGCGCGGGCACCAAAACCAAACGGGTCGCCTCTGGATTCAGACAAAATATTGAATTTTAGACCGGCGGTTAGCGGGCCGACCCCGTTCCCCTGGTTCCTGCTGGCAAAGGGAAGCATGTTATAGTAGCCAGCGGCGCCAGTGAGCGCTCCGAGAGGGTTCGGTGGAAACCGCAATTGCGGTATTTGCTTTCCCGGCATCAATTCGTTGGGAAAGGGGAGCGAACCGGGAGTCTGGTTGCCAAAAAAACCCAACTCCTGCTGACCGAAGCTTAGCTGGTTCTGGCGGCGTACGAGAACGCGGCGGTTGATATCAAAACTGGCTCCAAACTCCAACCAATCGGTCAGGCCAGCAGCGCCGCCCACACCGATCGTGCTGATCGTTAACCAGCCCGGATTGCGGTTCATCCGATCATACCAGACTGAAAAAGCGGCCTGTCCTGGCGGCAGGGTTTCTGGACTTAATACTTTCCATAGTCCGGTGTTGCCATGCAGGCTGGCCGTGGGCTGGAGAAATCGGGAGTCTTGCGCCTTGGTTACAACTGTACAAACTAAAATCCCGCAGAGAAACGAAAAAAAACGCGCCGCATTCCACATGAGATTTCCCTCCCAGAAAAGCAGTAATGTCGATTGGGTTGTTTTTGCCGCTTCGCTTCCTTTGTCTGCAACAGAATACCAGATTGTGCTACGCTCGGCGCAGCCTTTTGCTTCACTATGCAAAAAAGAGGTTCCCGAGGTGCACGGATGGTTACTGCCATCGCAACGTGCCGCATCGGCGGCAAAACCCGGTAATTCATTCTAAAAGATTAGAAGTATTTTTCTGGAGAGAATCAAAAAACAATGGCAGCTATTTTTCTTTTAAGCGCCGCAGGCATTCTTCATAGGGAGCGGTGGCGATCCCGCGCTCGGTGATGATGGCAGAAACATAGACATGAGGGGTCACGTCGAATGCAGGGTTGTGAACAGCGACGCCTGCTGGCGCGATTCTCACCCCCTGGATCTCAGTGACCTCGGTCTCCGGCCGCTGCTCGATAGGGATCGCTTCGCCAGAAGGGATGGAAAGGTCTATCGTGGAAAGCGGAGCTGCCACGTAAAACGGGACTCCGTTTTCTTTTGCCAGCACAGCGACCGTATAGGTTCCAATCTTGTTGGCCACATCACCATTGGCTGCGATGCGGTCGGCTCCTACCACCACACATCCAATTCGTCCTGAGTGCAGAAAATAACCGGCCATGTTGTCGGTGATGAGAGTCGTTGGAATGCTGTCCTTTTGCAATTCCCAGGCCGTCAGACGCGCTCCTTGGAGAAATGGGCGGGTTTCTAGGGCTATCACATCTATATTCTTTCCTAGACAGACCGCCGAACGGATCACTCCCAGCGCAGTCCCGTAGCCTGCTGTGGCCAGCGTTCCTGCGTTACAGACCGTCATCACGGTTTTGCCTCCCGGCACCAGGGATGCCCCATGTTGCCCCATCGCCTTGTTGGCCTCAATGTCTTCCCTTTGAATGGCCAGCGCTTCTTCCTGGAGGCGCTGCTGGATGTCATGAATCTCCGCCCCTTGAGCCAGGAGGTCATCAAATACCTTTTTCATGCGCCGGATGGCCCAGAATAGATTGACGGCCGTCGGCCGAGTCGCCGCCAGAGTATTGCAAATCTGATCAAATTCTGTTTGCAGCGTATTCAAATCGCGCGTCTTGGAAGCCTGGATGCCGAGAGCAACGCCCATAGCGGCAGCCACGCCAATGGCCGGAGCGCCGCGCACGACCATGGTCTGGATCGCCTCGGCCACTTCTAGATAGGTCCGGCAAAGACGGTATTCTTCCCGGTGCGGAAGCAGGCGCTGGTCAATCAAAACTATCCCTTCCGGCGTCCATTCCAGGGTTTTAACGGTATCGGCGGCTAGGTTCACAGATCCCTTCAAACCTCCTCTGCTAATTCCTCAAAGCGCGAAACTGATCTGTAGAAAAATAGAGCGCAACAAATATGAAAGCATTGTAGGCGAAATGCATGAGAAAGGGAGGCAACAAAGAGCCGGTTTTCCCTCGGCAGTAGGAAAACACTGCTCCAACAAAAAAGATGCCAGCGATCTCTCTCCACCCACCGCGCAATTGCGGGATGTGAATGGAAGCGAAAAGAAAGGCGGTCAAAAATACCGCCGGGATCATCCCCCAGAGCTTCTCAAAGACTGGATAGAAAAAACCGCGAAACACCAGTTCCTCGACAAAGGGAGCCACGCAAACCCCAAAGATTGCCAGCAGGTAAGCCGACTGCGGGCTGGAAAATAACCGCTCAATCGGCAGTTGTTTCTCAGAAGAAAACGCAAGGTTGGCTACCACCGCTACGGCCACCCCGGCGGCAAGATAGAGACCCGGACGCGGCCTACGCAGCCATTTGATGGCTTCCCAGAAGCCGCGACGGTACTTTATCGTGATCACGAAGTAAATGAAGAACAACCACAACATTTCCCAACCGGCCTGCAGCAAGAGGACGAATGGCGTTCGGGTAAAGGCCTGTTGTAGAGTGATTCCCCAGGAGAATTGATGCCGGAGGGCCAGGAATATCACGACAGCTACAACGTTGACCAGAATGAAGGAAAGGACAGCAAAAAGGACGAAGGCTCCTATATCGCCTAAGGACCAGGGGGTGTCCGGATCGGGAGTAGGCTGGGAAGGAGCAGGGGAAAGTGATTCGGGAGGGGCAGACTCTGCCGGCCAAAGCGAGAGTTGCGAACCGCTTTGCTCCGGAGAATGGCTATCCGGGAGGCCAGGCTGTTCTTGTTCAAGCTTATCCATATTCGATTAGGGCCGCCGCCAATAAGGGAAGCAGAATTTCATGATGGCCCGTGAGGGCATACCCCTGGCCGGCTTCCAGCGTGGGCCGGCGCACGACATTTTCTAGGGGCCGGTAGTGTTGAAGGAAGTCCAGGTTTACGGTGGTGAAGTCCCGCAAGGGATGTCCTAGGTTGCGGACGACGGAGACGGCCTTCAGGAAAACCTCAGGCAAGATCACGGCAGAACCGATGTTCAGGTAAACCCCGCCGCCTTCCAAGCCTCGCACCAGGCTGGCAAACAGCAGAAAGTCGCGGTGGCTTGCACCGCCAATGGCGCGGCCATCGGCTAAAGGGTGATTGTGCGGAGTGTCGGTGCCAATGGCCACATGCACCGTGACGGGAATTTTGCGCCGGTAAGCCTGGAGTAAGAGACTATTGTCGGCATACTGCACCTGCAATGTGGAAGTGCTTTTGGAGGTGTCTGTGGGATTAGTCCACTTCTTCTGCAAAAATTCTCCAAGCCCCTCGCCGATTCCAATCTGGCGGCTGTCTGCCTCGGAGATTGCCTGATTCATCCAGGCTCCCGTTTCTTCCGCCATGCCAAATTGCCCGCCTGGAAGAACTGCATCCACCTCCTCGGAGGTGGAGCCGACTAGAGCGACTTCGAAATCATGAATCGCCGTGGCTCCGTTCATGGCGATGCCGGTCACAAAACCCCGCTCCATCAGATCAATCAGGATGGGGCCGAGGCCTACCTTGACGACGTGGCCACCCAAGCCCCACAGAATCGGCTTGCCATTTTCCCAAGCCTGGCCGATGGCCTTCGTAACCGCGCGGAAGCTGTTGCCGGCCAGAATCTGTGGGAACGATTCCAGAAGACCTTTCAAGCCCTGCCCCTTCTCGTACGGGGAAGCGAACTGGCTGACGGTCACTTTGGCGGGGCGCTTGGCGAGCGGGATCGTCTTCAACCCCTTTCGGTCTAGCGGTTGTTGGTCGTAGATGGACATGCGTGTTTTTTCTGCAACTCTGTGCCCCTGTAATTAACGCGAATTGTTTGCTGCTCATTCATATACTTCCCGCCGGTGACGGACGCGGTAGAAAAAGAGCAGCCGACCCTCGATGTCGAACCGAATGCGATAATCACCCACCCGAAACCGCCAGCGTCCTGGCCCGCTCTTGCCCACGAGTTTCCGGCCGTGCTGGAATGGGTCCTTCAGCAATTTCGTCTCGATGGCGCGCAGGATTCGGGCCTGAACCGAGGGTTCAAGCTTCTTGAGATCAGCCGCAAACTGACGCGTGTACCTCGCTTCAAAAGCGGTTGCCATTTTAACGCAATTTCTTGTTTGCCAAGGCCAGTTTCAGTTCGCTGTGGGTCAGGAATCGGCCGCGCTTGATCTCGCGCGCCCCGTGCTTCAAACTCCGCTGGAATTCCGGGTCGGACTCTTCAAGCAAGGTATCCAAGAAGTCTTCGACATCTTCATATTGATCGGCGTGTTGCTCGACAAAATCCTGGACGCTCAAAAGAACTCCCACCGGAATATTGCGGCGAAGCACCACAAATCGTTCCTTGTCCCGCAGGTCTCGCAGGATACGGCCTAATTGTGTTATCAGAGTTTATGCCGTATTCGCTTTCGTCTTGATTCCCT
>JACQGE010000098.1 GCA_016199675.1 Acidobacteriota bacterium
GCCCAAGCCGGTGATGGCATCCACAATGACCAGTGCCTCGGGGCGAATCTGGCGCAAGCGGGCGATGCCTTCGGTGTCGTGGCGGACTCCGGTGGAGCTTTCCGTCGCCTGGAAGAAAATTCCCTTAACGTCGTCAAACCGCTCCAGCGTTTCCTGGATTTTTTCGAGCGGAACGGCTTGGCCATAGGGCGCTTCTACCTTCTCAACACGAAGGCCAAATGCCGTGCCTAGTTGCACCCACCGCTCGCCGAACTTGCCCGCCGTGACCACCAGGACCCGGTCGCCGGGAGAGAAAAAGTTGGAGACCGACGCTTCCATGCCTCCAGTGCCAGAAGAGGCAAAGAAAATAACGTCATTAGTTGTACCAAAGAAATATTTCAGGTTCTCCCGCACGCGGTCCAAGACTACCCGAAACGCGGCGGTCCGATGATGCAGGGCCGGAGAAGCCAAAGCCGCCTGCGCTTCTGGAAGCAGTGGAGTCGGACCGGGAGTAAACAAACGCGCTTTTCGTATCAACATTATTTCACCAACCTTATAGGAAGAAGTTTAAAAAAGAAAGTTTGACGTGTTGCCGGAAAATGGTCAAGTCCCGCCAGTCAGTAGGCTCTCAGCGAAACTCAAAGACATAGGGCATTCGGGTCCAAAGCGGTCTTTGGGAAAGGCGTTCCAGCAACTGCCACTCGAAAAGCCAGCGGGCGAGTCCGGCAGGCAATGCCGCATCTCGCCTCTGAATCCGGCCGAAGATCAATTCCAGTAGGGACTTTCTTTTGGGATACTCCACGATCTCGACCCGCGCATCCGGGCGCAGACCTGCTTTTTCCTTGAGCAACTCTAGCGCGCGTTCCAGGCCTCCCAGTTCATCCACCAGACCCTGCCGATGGGCCTGCTCTCCCGTCCAGACCCGTCCGCGAGCCACCTGGTCCACAGCCTCCGGGGTCATCTTTCGCGCTGCCGCAACCTTGGCCAGAAACTTCCGATAGAAGTCCTCCATCAACGCCTGAACCCTTTGCCGCTGCTCGGGGGTATACGGCCCGTAATCAGAATCCAGCGTGGCAAATTTCCCGCGCGAAATGATTTCCTTATTGACGCCGATCTTGTCGTAGAATCCCTTCAGGTTCAACTTGCCGTAGATGATCCCAATCGAGCCGGTCAAAGTGGCCGACTCCGCCACTACCGGATCACCGGTCATAGCAATCAGGTAGCCGCCGGAAGCCGCTGCATCGGACATGGAAATGACCATCTGCTTTTTTTTGCGCAGTTCTAGCAGGTTCCGCCAAATATTCTCCGAGGCAAACGCATCTCCCCCGCCGCTGTCAATGCGCACCAGAACGCCCTTTATAGAGTCGTCTTCTCCCACCTCTTCCAGGACTTCCTTCATCGTAGCCTCACCCATCGTCTTGCCGGAGAGAGGGTCAACCCGATCCTCGCCGGAGACGATGTCTCCGACGGCATAAACTAACGCGATGCGTTCCCCACCCCTTAATCCAACAGCCGAACGCGGCACACGTCGGTACCGATCGAGGGGAATTTCGTGCACCTCCTGGTTTCCCAACTCCTTTTTCATCTGGTCGCTGACTTCATCCTCGTAAAGAAGCTGATCCACCAGCCTTGCCGGCAAAGCCCGGTCGGCTTCAAAGGGGCCGCTTTCTTCGATGAGCTTGCGCATATCTTCCATTGAATGGCGGCGGGCGGAGGCAATGCCCATCAGGAAATCCCCGTAGATGCTGTCCAGCATCGAAGTGGTGGCCTCCCGGAACGCATCGCTCATGCTGTTGTCCGTAAACTGGTCAGCCAGGTTCTTGTACTCTCCAATCCGCTCCATGTCTGCCTGAACGCCAAGCTTCGCAAGAGTGTCCTTGAAGAACATCACCTCGGCGCGCATCCCCTTAAGGTCCAGCACGCCCACCGGCGAGAGGAAAACCCGGTCTGCTGCGCTAGCCAGGTAGTATTCCTTGCTCCCCGCCGTATCCACCCACGCCACCAGACGTTTTCCTTTGCTGCGGAATTCCTCTAAGGAGCGCCGCAATTGCTGGAGCTTGGCCCATCCCACTTGCAAGTTCGAAGGTTCCAGCAGGATGCCCTTGATTCGGGAATCTGCCGCTGCTTTCTCAATGTTTTCGAGCAACGAAACAAAGGTTGCCGGTCCCTTACCCCCCAGGAGTTGCCCTGCAATATCCGGAGGAATCTGTTCGGGAATCTCGCCTTCGAGCTTCAGGACTAGCAGGCTGTTCGGCTGTAGCTCTGGAGGGCGGCTTTCGAGATACCAGCCCAGGAAGCTGAACGCTGCCAGCAAACCCATTGTCAAAAAAACCCCCGTCAGCAGTCCCCAAAACCATTTCTTCATTTTTGACCTCCTCCAAAGGATTCTTTCCCAGAGCAGCCTAGGGCATCGCTACCTTTACTGTAAACCGTATCCGAGCCACGACAGGAATGGAGCGCCATCCCGCGTGTTGGTTCTGCAACGGTGAGTGGACCAATCAGAGCTTGACCGCTGAGCGAGCCGTCGGGATCGGGACTTGTTCGACAATCTGGATGCCGAAGCCTTCCAGCGCGACCACCTTGCGAGGATGATTGGTCAGGAGCCGCACAGACCGTAGCCCAAGGTCAGAGAGAATCTGCGCGCCAATGCCCGACTCGTGCTGGAGCCGGCGCTGGTAAGCGGGCTCGCTCTTCTGCACAAACTGGCGGCCATGAGAAACGACGCGCGCTGCTCCATCAGAAAACTTTTCGAGGCTGAACCCCATTCCGGTCTGGTGCATATAAAGAAGCACGCCTCTTCCCTCCTGGGCAATCATTTCCATGGATTTCTGGATCAACTCGTGGCAATTGCATTCCGTGGAGCCAAACACATCTCCCAGCAGGCAATGAGAGTGAACCCGGACCAGCACGGACGCTGTCCCCGCCACGTCGCCCATCATCAGCGCTACATGAATTTCCGGGTCCGCTTCCGATTCGTAGGCAAAGACGCGGAAGGAGCCATAGGCGGTTTCCGTTGTTGCCTCAGCGATCCGGTGTACGTAGCGCTCCATGCGCAGTCGGTAGCGGATAAGGTCGGCAACGGTAATCAACCGAATGCCGTGCCGCTTGCAAAACTCTTTCAACTCGGGGATGCGCGCCATCGTTCCGTCATCATTCATGATCTCGCAGATCACTCCGGCCGGAGTCAGCCCTGCCAGCCGCGCCAGATCCACGGAAGCCTCCGTCTGACCCGCTCGTACGAGTACGCCTCCCTTTCGGGCGCGCAATGGAAACACATGCCCTGGGCGCACAAGGTCCGCCGGCCGCGTGGCCGGATCAATGGCCGCTTGAATTGTCCGGGCGCGGTCCGCCGCCGAGATGCCAGTGGTCGTGCCAACTTTGGCGTCTATGGATTCGCAGAAAGCGGTTCCGTACGCCGTAGTGTTTTCGGAAACCATCAAGGGAATCTGCAAATGGTCCAGCCGCTGTTCGGTCAACGTCAGGCAAATCAAGCCGCGACCGTACTTCGCCATGAAGTTGATGGCTTCTGGTGTTACCTTTTCCGCCGCCATGGTGAGGTCGCCCTCGTTTTCGCGGTCCTCATCATCTACCACGATGACTATCCGGCCCTCGCGGTATTCCGCAATGGCTTCTTCAATGGTCGAAAATGGGCTTTTCTCTTCCATGGGATCTCCGTGCCTTTTGACGCTCACTGTAAAAAGCTTTCCCAAGCAGCTCTACTTGCTAATTATAGCCGAAGAAGACGCCAATCAGAGCCGCGCTGCTGAGCGCAGTCGAGGGGTCAGAAAAGAGGCAATCGCCTCTAAAGCTTCGGCATTCCCCAAAAAAGAGTTAAAATAAGGGTGATTTGCGAGGCTACGCGATTCGGCGGGAACAGAAGAATTTTTGGGGATTGGATTAGCGGCGCAGCCGATAGATAGGAGATGAAAGCCGCATTCTCGTCCGAAGGAGGCACGCTCATGAGAAAATTTTGGATTAGCTTTCCGATTGTCGCTTTGGTTTTGTGCGCCGTGGCCAGTCCTGGCTGGGCGCAGGGGAAAAGCGCAGGCAAGGGTAACGCGCCACAAAAGACAGAAACCGCGGGAGACAAAGTCCGACAAGTCCTCCCGGCGGGCCAGCCGGTTTTCACAATCCAGGAAATCACGATCATTCGGGATTGGTTCCGCATCAACCGCAGCGGCTTGCCGCCAGGGCTGGCGAAACGGGAAACCTTGCCGCCGGGCCTGGAAAAGCAGTTGCAGCAAAAAGGAACCCTGCCGCCCGGCCTACAGAAGAAAGTCCAGCCATTTCCTATCGAGCTAGAGCGCAAGCTGAGCGTCCTGCCCACCGGGTACCGGCGGGTGCTCATTGCAGGCAACGTGGTTCTGATGAACCCGGAAACGTATTTGATCTACGACATCGTGCGCAATGTGATCCCGTAGGTTCGGGTTGCCCCGCGAGTGTCGTTGGCGGCCCGTCTTAGAAAATGCTGGGAATATCACGCGCCCCGTGGAGTACGCGCAACACCTCGATTCCGCCTTTCACGGGGAGGTAAAAGATAACGTACCGCTCAACAGGAAAGCTGCGCACATCCTCGGCCAGTTCACTGCGCAAGCGGCCAATCTCTGGCGATGCGGCAAGCAGTGCACAGATTTGCTCGATCTTCTCAATAAAACGGGCGGCGGCTTCCGGATTGTCTTGGGCGATGTAAACGGCGATATCAAATAGGTCTTCTTCGGCCCGCGCAGCCAGAACCACGCGGCTCATCGAGCTTTCAGCCTACCCTGTTCCCGGAGGTGCCTTCGCAGACGGGATTTGATCTTTGTAACGTTAAGAGGGACAACCTCACCCCGCTTCACCTGTTCCAGCCCGATGCCGATTTCCTTCCGCAGTTCTTCCAGCCTTCGCTGGCGCAGCTCCTCTTGTTCTTTCAGCAGCCGCAGCGCTTCGCGGACCACCTCGCTGGCGGAGGAGTACATACCACTCCGCACTTTTTCATTCACCAGCTTCTCCAGTTCTCGCGTAAGGGATACGTTCATATAGTTGCTTTCCCCGCATATTGCTGCATTGAATTAAATAGATGATAACAGAGAATAGCGATATTTGCTATCATACGGGGAAAAGGTTTTTGGGGGCAGTTCAATGCCTTGGATGAGCTTGATATTTCAATGGATAAATTCGCATGTTCCACTGCTTACATTGGTAGTCCAGGCGCTCACCCTCGCAGTCCTGGCCTGGACTCTCTGGTGGGTGCATCGCTATACCCGCGCGGCAGAGAAGCAAGTAGACGCTTCTTTGGAGCAGGTCGAAGCATTACAGAAACCTTTTCTCACAGTGACATTGGACGAACTAATGCATGTCCAGGAAGTATTTAGGGCAGCAAGAGAACAACGCCCCCGTCGCTTGGCCAGGGTTCCCGACGATGGTTTAAGAATCTACAACATCGGCTGTGGCCCTGCTCTGAATATTTCCTATCAATTAAAAAGTATAAAAACCGGAAAGATAATGAAACCAGCACTATCATTTTCCTTTCCGCATCTTCCTCCCAAAGGTTGGCTTCAAACAAAGATTGATTCATCATCCCTCGATAGCTCAATTAACCGATCTGACCTGGATGAATCGGAAAACCTGGAATTCATCATTCAATACGAAAGTCTGCGAGAGGTAAGCTACCAAACAACGATCTCGATTCTTCGTGAGGGGGCAACTGAGGGTCCGGAAGGGCCACGCAGTAACTTCACTTGGATGATAACCCGCGTCCAAATGAACAGAATTCCGCTCGTTCGATAATTTTACTGAGCTTCCGGCTTCCCCTCGTAATGCGGGCGCTATGGACGCGGGCGTGGGTGGGGTTGCGCGTTCAGGCGGTTGCAAGTTCCCACTGCCGCGCGCGGGCCGTCAAGTAATCGCTGTGCTCCGGCCAGTCATGGAGGGTCGCCGGATCAAAGTCTGCCCCGTTGGGCCATACTAGAGTGTGCACTTCGGGATCAATTTGGACTTGATTGAAGAGAGTCAAATCCTTGAGCGGCCCATAGAGTTCCCCGGCAAGAATCGGCTGGAAATCAATGGTCTGCTCCGTGTTATCGTCGAACCCAACACGCACGGTATAAGGCCGCACGATCTCAAAGGTCCGGACACGATAGATTGGATGCGTCATGTTTCACTCCCTAATCCAATGGCTTAATGGGAATAGGCCGTCTTCCTTGTTGCAGCCGTTGCCAATCGGCTAGCAATTCGGCTTGACGCAACTCGGCCCACGCTTCCACCAGTCGCTGTTGTCGCCTCGGCAATCTGCCCCCGATCAACTCCAGCGTGTCAAGACTGTAAATGCCGACATGATCTTGATAATAGGCATGAAAGTGCGGTTTATGATGCGGCGTATCCGGTTCTGCGTACATGCGAATAATAATACCGAAAAAGCGACAGAGTTCCGGCACAGATTCATTCTACCGCGAAAGACGAATGCTCTGCATACCCGCAAAGCCCCGATTATGTTTCCCCCGGCTTGCCCTCATAGTGCGGCTCGCCGTGCACGCGGGCATGGTCTTCGATCGACTCCAGATGGGTAATCACCTCGGCGGGCAGGGGTAGGCTCCCCTTTAATTCTCTTTCCAGGCGAGTGGCCTTGGCGTGGGCTTCTTCGAGCGACGTGTTGCCAGGGAACAGCAGGTGCAAATCAATCCATAAACTCATCCCTGTGCTGCGGAAGCGCACGCCGTGGTAATGAATCCCCATTTCCGAAGTCAATCGGTCCAGCGTCTGGCGAAGGGCGCCTCCGATTTCAGGATCGGCCACATCCATCAGCCCGGCATAAGATTTGTGAATCAATTCCCTTCCCGTCCACAGGATGTTCACTGCCACCGCGATGGCGAACAAGGGGTCAAACGGCTTCCATCCCGTCAGCAACACCAAACAAAGGCCACCCACC
>JACQGE010000099.1 GCA_016199675.1 Acidobacteriota bacterium
ACGGTGGCCAGTTCCTGGATGTTCATCTGGAAGCCGCCGTCTCCGGTGACGCAGATGACCTGTCTATGGGGGAAGGCCAATTGCATCCCGATGGTTGCGGGAAGCGCAAAGCCCATGGAGCCAAGCCCGCCGGTGGTGACGAATTGCCGCGGATGAGCAATGCCGGAAGCCCGCTGTGCGGCCCACATCTGGTGCTGGCCCACGTCGGCGGCTACTAGCGCCTCCGGCTCCATCATCTCGAACAGCATTTCCAGGAGGCGCGTTGGGGAAGGTTTGCCCGTGCCCACGCGTTCTTTCGGCGGAGGGTTGGAGACAGATTTTGTTTCTGTCAGCCAGCCGCTCCAGTCGGGTAAAGAAGAGGGGAGCACCGCCAGGAACTGTTCCACCGTCTTTGCGAGGTCTCCAACAATCGGCAGTTCCACGGGCCGCACGCGGTTTAGCTGCACCGGATCGATCTCAAATTGCGCGATCTTGGCGTGCTTGGCGAAGTGCGTGGGGTCGCCGGTCACGCGGTCGTCCAGGCGAGCTCCCAACACCAGCAGCAGATCGGAATGGCTCACCGCCAGATTCGACTGCCGCGTTCCGTGCATCCCGACCATTCCCAAGTAATAGGGGCGGTCCTCAGGAACCGTTCCCAGGCCGTGCACAGTCTGCACCACGGGGATTTGCAAGCGGTCCAGGAGTTCGCGCATCTGTTTGGTAGTTCCGGACCATTTCACGCCAGCCCCCACAATCGCCACTGGGCGGCGGCTGGCGAAAAGCATTTCGTTCAATTGCACGAAGGGGAGGTCCTGTTTACCCTCCGGGTTGTATCCGGGCACTTGCACTTTCTCGGGATATTCCCAGGTTTCGAGCTTTTCCTTCAAAACGTCCACCGGGATATCAATCAATACAGGGCCGGGACGGCCTGAGCGGGCGATGTAGAATGCCTGCGCGAACAGTTTGGGAAGCTCTTCCGTTTTCATCACCACGCAATTGAACTTGGTGATGGGCAAGGTCATTCCCACCACATCGGTTTCCTGGAAGGCGTCGGTCCCGATCACCGGGCGGCGCACCTGCCCCGTAATGCAGACCAGCGGCACGCCGTCCATTTTGGCATCGGCGATACCGGTGACCAGGTTGGTGGCTCCGGGGCCGGAGGTTGCCAGGCATACTCCGGGCCGTCCGCTGACGCGGGCGTAGCCCTGCGCCGCGAAAGCCGCTCCTTGTTCATGACGCGTCAGGATATGGCGGACCGGGCTGTTGTAGAGGGCATCGTAAAGCGGAATATTGGCCCCTCCCGGATAGCCAAAGACTACCTCCACGCCTTCTCGCTGCAAACATTCCAGTACGATTTCCGCTCCCGTAACACTCATACAAAAATTCCTCCTATTACTCCCTGGCTGCAATCGAGGCCGGCCCTCTTTCAGAAACAAACCCACGGCACAAACGACGTGCCGTGGCTACCAAACTTTCCATCATCGCACAGGCGTTGCTGGCGCTGCCTGCGGCTCCGTTTTCTTTTGGCCCTGTTTCAGCCAGGACATCATGGAGCGCAATTCCTGTCCCACGCTCTCTGCCAAATGCTGTTTTTCCTGCTCCCGAAGACGGTTAAAGTTGGGGGAGCCCTTCTCGTTTTCCGCAATCCATTCCCTGGCGAAAGAACCGTCTTGAACGTCTTTCAGGATCTGTTTCATGCGTTCCTTCACTTCCGGCCCGATTAGGCGGGGGCCCCGCGTCAGGTCGCCGTATTCGGCGGTATTGCTGATGGAGTAACGCATACGTGCCAGGCCGCCTTCATAGATCAGGTCCACGATCAGTTTCATTTCGTGGATACATTCAAAATACGCCATCTCAGGCTGATAGCCCGCTTCCACCAGGGTTTCAAACCCCGCTTTCATCAAAGAAGTCAATCCCCCGCACAAGACGGACTGTTCCCCGAAAAGGTCGGTTTCGGTCTCTTCGCGAAAAGTGGTTTTCACCACGCCGGCTCGCGTGCTCCCGATGCCGTAGGCATAGGCCAGTGCATAATCCTGTGCCTTGCCGGAGGCGTCCTGGGCCACGGCAATCAAAGAGGGGACTCCCCCGCCTTCTTGATAGACCCGCCGCACCAGGTGTCCCGGTCCTTTGGGCGCCACCATGACCACGTCAATCGTGGGCGGGGGAACAATCTGCCGGAAATGGATGCTGAAGCCGTGTGACGTCATCAGAATCGCATTGGGTTTGAGGTTGGCCCGAATCTCCGATTCAAACAAGGCCCGATGATGTTCGTCCGGCGCCAGAATCTGGATTAAATCCGCCCGGCGCGCAGCTTCGCCGATAGGTACAACTTCAAAACCATCCACCGCAGCTTGCTGGGCCGATTTACGGGCCGGCGGCAGCCCCACAATCACGGAGAAACCGCTGTCCCGCAAATTCTGCGCTTGCGCATGGCCCTGGCTTCCGTAGCCAATCATGGCAATTTGCTTGTTTAATAACAATTCCGGGTTTGCGTCCCGCTCATAAAAGATTTCCATGCCGCCATTCCTCTCTTTTGTTTTCGAAAAAAGAAAAAAGGCCAGCTTCCGTTTCGGATGCCGGCCTGGTTTTTTCCCCAGCCCTCATCCGTTGCGAGCCAGCCATACTAGCCGCAACACATAAAAGAATTTTTTCAGATTCGAATCGAAGGGCATTTTTTTATCTATTTCCAGCGCCCAAAAAGGAGCACCTTTACTATTCTAATATAAAACAGGTATCATTTGTAAAATTCATAAT
>JACQGE010000006.1 GCA_016199675.1 Acidobacteriota bacterium
ACTCAGGACACTAGGTTCTACCGCCCCTGCGGGGCTGGGTGCGCTGCTATTCACCAACGGTAAAAGTGACCTATAGCATTTTTACAAATGGTGTGACTGCTGATAGGCTTGGAAGACAAACCTCAGCGGCTAAAGCCGCAAGATTCTACGGGAGTTACGGCATGGCTGAAGCCATGCCCTGACGGTATACATTAAAAGTGAAAACGCCCTGGTCGTCCAATTTCACTGACGATTTCCTCAGTTCGAGGCGATGCCTGCACGACACCGAACAGTGGGAAATGCTGTGACGCAAAAAGCCCTACGACAATCCTACGATTCCGCTCGGGACATGGCTTAGGGCAAGGGCAGGGTTCAGTGCACTCGGATTGGAAGAAGAGCGGATTCCTCGTCGTTACTCCCTCGACTTCGCTCGGGACGGCTCGGCATGAAAGAAAGCCACACAACGACGAAAGCCTACGGCACAAAAGGGGTGACGTCGGCTGTCCGCTTGCTGATCCTTCGACTACGCTTAAGACAGGCTGCGCGCGGGTCGGATTACGGTTGCGGCTCGAGTGCGAAGCTGTTACGGTGAGTTCGACACCCGCCCTTGGAGGGCTGCTTCCAGAGAGATGTTGTTCTTCTCCAGGGTGGCTCCTGTGGCGCGATCCAGTTCAACGCGGGCTTGGGCATAAGTGACGCGGGCTTGCACTTCGGCGAACTCGGCGGCGACCAAATCGCGCTGGACCTGAATCACGGCATAGGGAGTAGAGACGCCGGCTTGCAGTTTTTTCTCCTCTGCGTCCAATGTCTGCTGTGTTTTCTCCACAGCTTTATTCGCTGCTTCGACTTGTGCCTTGGCCTGCATCAAGCCGATGATGGCGTTGCGGACTTCGACCTGGATCTGATTGCGGGTCCGTTGCAGGGCGGTTTCTGCCTGCCGCAGTTCCATCCGGCTGCGGAGATTATCGGCCTGAGCGCCCCGGTTCAAGATGGGGATCGTCAGCGAAAAACCTAACGCGTATTCCGGAAAATCGAACCGCCCGACTTGATCCCAGGCTCCGGCCAGCCTGCCCTCGCGCCCAGCGCTGGCGAACAAGCCGAAGATGTTGAAGGTCGGTTTGAGGCGGTTCCGGGTGAACTGGACGACTATTTCCTGGTTGACAATTCCGCCTTCGGCCTGGGCCAGTTCCGGCCGCTCACGCATTGCTATTACCACAGCCTCATCCAATTTCGGAATATCGCTCCCTTGCGGTTCCGGGAGGGCATCCGTGGTTTCAATCGTGGCACTTCCCATCACCGTTTCCGGTTGCTTGCTCATGATGTTCTTGAGATTCAGTTCCTTCATTTCGCGATCCGTCTGAGCGACGATCAAGTCGCGTTGCCGGGCGGCCACCTCTGCCTCGGCAGCGAGCACATCCAGAGGGGCAATCGTGCCGATTTCGGCCCGTTTCCGGTGGTCTTCATAAAGCCGTTGCGCCACGCCCAAGGCGTGTTCCGCAGCGCGGACATTCTCTTTGGCGGCGACCAGGTCCCAGTAAAGGTTTTGTGCTTCAGTTACAACCTGACCTGCCTGCTCGCGGAAAAGGTCCAGCGCCACTTTGCGATTGTTTTCCGCCACTTTCAGGAAGCGCCGGTTAACCGCAAAGCCAAAGCCAGTGAGCAATTGCTGGCTCACGGCAAGATTGAAGCGAGAAGTCAAAGCAGGATTGAAAAGCAGTGACTGCTGTGTGGAACTTTGCCGCTGATTGGTAAAGCTGAAGCTGAAGCTAGTGCCGCTGGTGAAGGCTTGAGTATAGCTGACTTGCAAGTTTGTGGTATGGCTGGTAACAACCGGGACTCCCGCTACTGTCACGGTGTTCAGCGGACTCACGTTACTGTCCACGCTGAAGTTCAGGCTGACCGCGGGGTCGAAGCTGCCGCGAGGGCCGATGCTTACCTGGCGGGCGCTGCCAGTGACGGAACTCCCGCCCCCTCCGCCACCGCCCCCTCCGCCTCCGGAAATGCCGGCGCCGATGGCTCCCGCGAACAATCCGCTGGGAACACGGAGATTACTCGTGCCGCGCGGAGCTTGCCCGGATTTGGCTCGCAGGATATCCGTTTCCAGCATCGAGTGCTCATACCGGGCGCTGGCAAAGTCCAGATTGTTTTCCACCACTGCAGTCAAGAGCTGCTGGAGCGATAATGCGATCTTCCCCTCGCGAA
This sequence comes from Acidobacteriota bacterium, assembly GCA_016199675.1. Lineage (GTDB taxonomy): Bacteria > Acidobacteriota > Terriglobia > 2-12-FULL-54-10 > 2-12-FULL-54-10 > JACQGE01. Next base: position 2,182 of record JACQGE010000006.1, read on the forward strand.
CCATTTGAGAAAGGCTGGGGGTGTTTTGCAGGTCCGGTTTTGGAACCTGCTGGGGGATATAGGGCCGGTAAAATCGGGGGAAGGATTCCTGGCCCTGACTATAGTCAGGCGATTTAGCGGGAGCTGGTTTGCCCGCTAGAGCAGTGGCTATCAGCAAGAAAGTCCAAAGAGCCTTCTTGGGGCGCGCCGTGAGTCGGCGGCGGAGCACCCGCGCAGAAAAGCTCTGAAGGTTACCTTTTCTGGAGATGCGGGTCATTGGTTTCCCCCAGGATTTCCCTCGGGCTGCGTGGTAAATCCCCGGACGTTGAACGGAGGAGTCGGCAAACGGGAAATCGTGCCGCTCCAGGCATCCAGCATCTCAATGCCGTTGCGATTGAGCGTAGTGCCCATGGAGCGATCCATTTCCACTAGCGCTTTGGCGTAATTGACCACGGCCTGGACCTCGGCCCTCTGGGCAGTTTCCATGTCCCGCTGTCGCAAGACCACCTGATAAGGAGTCGAAATCCCAGCCGCCAATTTCTTCTGCTCGGCGTCAAAAGTCTGCTGGGCCAAACGGCTAGCTTGATGTGCTGCTTCCACCTGAGCTTTCCCTTGAATCAGTCCTGTGGTGGCCTGCCGCACTTCCAAAGCGATTTGATTGCGGGTCTTCTGCAAACCAATTTCCGACTGACTGCTTTCCAGTTGGGCGCGCAGATTGTCGGCCTGGGCCGCGCGATTGCGGATGGGCAAACTCAGGCTGATGCCTCCGGCGTATTCCGGGAAATCACCCCCGAAAGTTTGTCGCAAGGAGTCCCTGGCTCCACCCGTGGTGGCGAGTGTATTGCCCTCCAAACCGGAGCCAGCATAGAGTCCGAAGATGGCGGTTTGAGGCAGCAAGCCATTTTGGGTGAAGCGAACGGAGAGGTTCTGGTTTTGCAGGTTCCCTTCCTGCTGGCGCAGATCGGGACGATTGTTGTATGCCGTTGTCAAAGCATCCTGAAGATTGGGCACATCGACATCGCGGGGTTCCGGTAGACGGTCGGAAAGCAATACTTGAGCCGCATCCAGGGCGGGGTCGGGCTTCTTGCTGAGAAAATTTTTCAGACGGGTTTCCTGAGTCTGGAGGTTGGTCTGGGCCACCACCAGATCGCGCTGCCGGGCAGCGACCTCGGCTTCGGCTGCCACCACGTCCAGAGGCGCGAGAGTACCGATTTCGGCCTGTTTTTTATTATCCTCGTATAACTTTTGAGCCACGGCCAAGGCTTGCTCGGCGACCCGAACGTTTTCCTGGAAAGCAGCCAAATCCCAGTAGGCATTGGTGACTTGTATGACAGCATTGACGACCTGCTGGCGAAAAACCTCTTCCGAAATCCGGAGGTTGTTTTGAGCCACGAGCAAAAAGCGCTCATTCGCCAGGCGGCCAAATCCGTTGAGCAAAGGCTGATTCACCCCCAGAGAGAATCGGGATACGACGGCAGGGTTGAAGAGCAGCCTCTGCTGCGTCGAGCTTTGCCGGAGGGCGCTGAGCGACAAAGAATAGCTGACCCCCGTAGGAAATAATTGGGCGTAGCTTCCCGAATAGGCTGTCGCGTAGGTGGTAACGGTAGGAACGCCCGCAACGACCTGACTGTTCAAAGGAGAAGTAGCGCGATCCCAACTGAAATTGAAGCCAATCGCAGGATCAAAAGCGCCAGCCTGCCGAACATTGACAGCGCCTCCGCCACCAGTGATGCCGCCAGCAGAACCAGTGCCTCCGGTGCCGGAGGCTTCCGCAACTCCCGCCCCAATGGCCCCAGCGCTTAAACCGCCCGGCACGGAAGCTCCGGAGACGCCACGAGCCGCCTGGCCGGATTTGGCCCGGAGCACATCGGCGTGAGCCATAGGCCGCAGATAGCGCTGCACGGCAATGTCCAAATTATTTTCAATCGCGAGCGAAAGGGCATCCGCCAGAGACAGTTGTAGCTTCCCGTCACGGATTAGGTCGCGGAGCCGGGAAGAGCTTTCCAGCACCAGGGGGGGAATGGGCTGCTCCTGGTAGGAGCGATACAGAAGCGGGAACGAACTGGGCCCTTTGGTGTAGTCCCGCAAAAATCCTTGGGGGTCTTGTGGTGATTGAGCCGATATCGTGATTGCACCCCCCGATGCCAGCAAGCCAAGGAGTAATAACCACAAGAAACCATCCAGTCTTACTTTCATTGAAAACCTCCAAGCGTAAATCTTCCCTGCTTCCCAGAGCGTGAAACGCACGGTTTCCTGCCGGGAGCCTCTGTTGCGGTATTGCAGCGTAAAGTGCAAATAAAAGATGGACAATGCTGTAAGTCTAAAACGGAAAAATGAATCATAAAACTTGCTTTTTGCGAACAGCGGCGCGCAGAAAAACCTTGGGAGAGTACTTTGTAACTTGAGCTTCGTAACCCGCTCTCAAAGAGATGTTATACGTAAACAATAGACGTTTGGTTTCGCGCGCGGAGACAAAAACCTCTTTCCCAATCAACTCAATTTCGCTCGACCCTCTGCTTCCTATCGAGCTGGGCTATTTTTCAACAGATAAAAGCAAATCTTAACATTTTTGGAAGAATACTCACAATGCCAACCTCATTACACGCATCATTCTTCAGAAAGGTGTCTTCATTCTCTTTTACTCTCGGCCTCAGGAACCGATACAATCTCTCACGGAGTTTACAGGCTTTGTGCTTTATGAGGAGGGATCAATGCGAATTTCCGTAAAAGGTCTGGCGATTGCAGCTGGCCTGCTTTGGGGCATCTATGGAATGTTCCTCACCGGCCTGATGAATCTGATCGCGCCGCCGTTTGGCGAACATTTTCTGCTGACGATGAGTTCCGTATATCCGGGCTATCATGCCACGCGAACTTTGGGAGACGTACTGGTCGGGACCGGCTACGGTCTGGTAGACGGAGCCATAGGGGGTCTCCTGTTCGCCTGGCTTTACAACGCCTTCGCCGGGCAAACCGGCTCCTCTGCCTGAAGAATAGGCTTTAACACCGCATCTTTATATCATGACCCAAAGCGGCAAGCCCGTGCGGGTGTCGTCGTGTGCAGGTGGAAATGTTTAGGCTAGCGGAACGTTAATACCACCGATGGAATCAAACAACCTTGTTATCGTCTGATCGAATTTTCATATAAATTGTAAGCTATTGTAATACCAGATGATTTTGACCTACCTTCCAAAATTACATTTGGCATGTGATTTGCTCTTTTTCCGTTAACGTGCTCGCGAGCCGATAATGCACCCCCGAGGAAACGGTGATAAGCGCCTCATGCCAGCGCCCAGGGATACTCGACTCTTCCAAGCCATTGCCACGCTCCAACAAAATCTCTCAAAGAGATTTCATGCTCCGGAGCTCGCACGAGCAGCGGGACTAAGCATTAGATATTTCCACCACGGTTTTAAGCAGGAAGTGGGCATGACCTTTGTGGAGTTCTATCGCAAGCTGCGGATGGCCCGTGCCCGAGAGATTCTTGCTGGAACGAGCCAATCCGTTAAAGCGATTGCTCTGGACCTGGGCTACAGGCGAGTCGAAGTCTTCGACCGTGAGTTCAGGCAATACCACTCCTGCACGCCGACCGAGTACCGATCCCGCTGCCAAAAAAATCAATAGAATTGCAGAATTTGTAAATGCTGGATTCTTGAACGGGGCCTCGCTCCATCTTAGCCTATTATCCATTGCTCATTTCGGGAGGTGCATCTGTGGCGTCAATTTACCGGCGGAAATAGGACGAGGATAGTTGGCATTTTTGTTTCAATTGCTCGCGTTGGCCATGGAGAGATTTCGTGGAGTCGACAACAAAACCCACCACCGGAAAGCTGTGCGACGAGTGCAAGGCACGCCTAGCCTCCAACAACTGCGATTAGTTTGAGAAAGTGCTCTAGCGCGCTGCGCCGCGCTGTCAGCGCGCGGCAGGTTCCCGCACCCCAGCCTCCAACTCGACATAGCGAGCCTGGGCGGCCCGTACCCCATCGCCAAACTTCGAAGAGTATCCCAAGCCGTTCAGAACGATCTCCAGCGCGGCGATGACTCCGACCATATCGGTAAAATCATAGTAGCCAAGGTGAGCGATGCGGAAGATTTTTCCCTTCATCGAACCTTGCCCGTTGGCCACCACGGCCCCGAAAACTTCTTTCATCTGTTTTTCAATGTCGCTCGAGTTAGCGCCAGCCGGAGCGCAGACGGCAGTCAAAGCATCCGCCGGGACCTCCGCAAACAGCTTCAGGCCAAGCGCCTTGACGGCGTGTCGGGTGCAGTCAGCCAGCACCTGAGCATTGCGGATCAGGTTCTCGCGCCCTAATTCACGAATATGATCCAGAGCCGCCGCCAATCCCACCAAGAGTGAAGTCGCCGGCGTATAGGCGGTGTCGTGTTTCTGGACGGCTTCACGCTCTTTGGCAAGATCGAAGTAATAGCGCGGCAGCTTGGCGCTTTTGGCGCGCTCCCAGGCCCGATCGCTGACGCTCACAAAAGACAGCCCCGGCGGAACCATCAGAGCTTTCTGAGAACCGCCGATGACCAAGTCCAATCCCCAGCCATCAATGTCCAAATCCGTCGTGCCCAAGCCGGTGATGGCATCCACAATGACCAGTGCCTCGGGGCGAATCTGGCGCAAGCGGGCGATGCCTTCCGTGTCATGCCGCACGCCGGTGGAGCTTTCCGTCGCCTGGAAGAAAATTCCCCGAATATCGTCGCACCGCTCCAGCGTTTCCCTGATTTTTTCAAGAGGAACGGCCTGGCCATAGGGCGCTTCTACTTTTTCGACGCGCAAGCCAAACCCCGCGCCCAGTTGCACCCAC
>JACQGE010000097.1 GCA_016199675.1 Acidobacteriota bacterium
ACGCTGGCCAGCATGGGCGAGAGCGCCCCGCTGGACTCGCCCACCTCCACCATCTCAATGGCCATTCCCGGAAAGAAGCCGGTTTGGGAAAGTCCTTGCCATAAGGTCTGTCCCTCCCGGACCTGGCGGGTAGCCACTTCCAACGTGTGCCGCAGCAGCGGCGATGTCAGGGACTGGCGGGCGGTTTCCAGCGCCTGCACCATGGGAATCCCGCCGGCCAGCAGCGTGCTCAGGATGCGGCAAAACTGGGCCACCTGATATTTTGTCCAGATTTCTCCAACCAGCGGCAATTTTGCCTTCAAACGGTCCAGCGTCTGGCCACCACGGTCTGTCTGATGCCAAAACCAGACCCCAATCCCTGCCCCCGCCAGCAGAACAATCAGAATGATCCAGGACTCCCGAAACGCATCCGTGAATGCAATCAAGGCCTGCGTAATGGGCGGCAGTTCCTCGGAGAGGGTGCGGTAGAGTTCGGCAAAATTCGGGATTACATACGTGACCAGGAATGTCACCAGAATCATGACCATCGTTACCAGCAAGGCCGGATAGACCAGAGAGGCCGCCAACTTTTTCTTGATGCTGAGTGCCGTCCGCTGGTAGCTGATATAGCGGTTCAAAACTTCTTCCAGGTTCCCGCTTTTTTCGCCCGCCAGCAAAGAGGTGGTGTAAATTTCCGGGAAAATGCCCTGCGCCCGAAATGCTTCCGAAAGCAACGCGCCTCCTTTGACGTTTTCCCGAATTTCGTTGATGCTGCGCCTTAAAGAGGGCTGGCCGATATGGCCTGACAGCAATTCCAGCGCTTTCAGGATCGGCAAACCGGCCCGGACTAGCGTCACAAACTGCTGATTGAAGATCAGGAATTCCGCCAGCTTGACTTTCTTCTTGGCGCCGGCAGGTTTCCGGAGCACTCCCAGGTAAGCTTTAGGCCGGACGGAATAAATATAGAAGCCCTGTTGCGATAGCCGGTCGCGCAATTCGGCTTCCGAGACCGCCTGCTCCACCTGTTGCAAGATTTGTCCCCGCTCATTGACGAAGCGGCAAATATATTCCGGCATCGCACGCCTTACTGTTGCACGATTTCGGTTCCGGGGGGCGGTTGGAAACGGAACAAGCTCGAAGAGAGAGGAACGTTCGCTTCTTCTTTCTCGAATCGAAATTCCGTCTGGAGGCCGCCCGGCTCGCTGATGATAATCCTGCGGATTTCGTACTGCGGGTTCACCTCAAACACGACCCACTCCAGACGATCCGCCAGATGCTTGGGTACGGCCTGAAGCACGATGTTCCCCTTCCTCAAGGGAGGAACGTCGCGGGGCCCTTCGATAATCCGGTCAAATTCTTCCTGCAGGCGCAACTGCCCCAGCAGAAGCCGCAACGGGGTTCGCAGATCGGCGCTATTTTTTACCGCGGTTTCCGTCATGCGATTTTCCGAGGGAACATAGAGGATGAGCCGCTTCCCGTCCGTCAGGAACAGCTTCGGCTCCGGGTTCTCATACTCCCAGCGCATTTGCCCGGGCTTGCTTAAATATAACATGCCCTCTTCCTCCCGAAGAGTCTGGTTCCCCTGACGGTAGAACTGCTGAAAACGCATACGCAACGTTCGAAAACGATTGTATTTCCGCTCCACCCCTTGGAGGATATCGGCTGCGCTTTCAGGCGGAGAAGAAGCAACGGCAAAAGGAATCCCTATTTGAGATCCGCTGCGGAGCAGGGTCCACAACACCAGCAGAGACAGGCAAAATTTCAGCTGTTTGCAACCCATTAACATATTTAAGGATAGCATAAACGGGAGAGCGCCCGAAACGCTCCGCTTCCAAGCTTTTGCCGCGATACGCATAATAGCAAAGATGCGCCTGCGCAAGCGGCAGATGCCTGCGGCTGGCATTGACAAAAGGAACCGCCGCACGGGAAGATTGCTTTACAAGAGACGATCAGCGTGCCTACAAATAACGATGCTCCAAACCAAACCCTCGTCGCCACGATCCAGCAGGTGGTGGAGCGGAAAGACTTAACGCGCGACCAGGCCTGCGCCGTGATGGAAGAAATCCTATCCGGGCGGGCTAGCACGCCGCTGATAGCCGCGCTTTTGGTCGCGCTGCGGATGAAGGGCGAGGCCTTGGAAGAACTCATCGGCTTCGCTCAGGCGATGCGCGCCAAGGCCGCGCCGGTGCGCCCGCGTATGGCCGTGGAGGAAGACCTGTCCGACACCGGGCGCGATGCTTTAGTGGATACCTGCGGCACGGGCGGCGATGCCAGCGGTACATTCAATATTTCAACGGCGACGGCGTTTGTAGTGGCCGGGTGCGGCGTGCGAGTCGCCAAGCATGGCAACCGCTCCATCTCCAGCCGCTGCGGCAGCGCCGACGTGATGGAAGCCTTGGGCGTCAACCTGAACCTGCCGCCGGAAGCTATCGCGCGCTGCATCGAGCAAGTCGGCATCGGATTCCTGTTTGCTCCGGCGCTGCATCCGGCGATGAAGCACGCCATGCCCGCTCGCCGGGAGTTAAAGCTTCGCACCGTGTTCAACCTGCTCGGGCCGCTGAGCAATCCTGCCGGAGCGTCCGTGCAGGTGGTGGGGGTATATGACGGCAAGCTGACGGGCCTGTTGGCGCAGGCTCTCGCCGAATTGGGTTTGCGGCGCGGCTTCGTCGTCCACGGCGCGGACGGCCTCGATGAAATCACCAACACGGGAGTGACCGTGATCGCGGAGATCGCCAACGGCCAGGTTAAGTCCTGGACGCTGCGACCGGAAGATGTTGGAATCGCTCGCTGCACCGTGGCCGATCTGCAAGGCGGCGACGTGGCCGAGAACGTCCAGATCATCCGCGACCTTCTGGATGGCAAAGAAAACCCCAAGCGGGACGTGGTACTGCTGAACGCCGCTGCCGCACTGGTCGCCGCCAATCACGCCGCTGATTTCAAAGATGGCCTTCTTCTCGCCGCTCAATCCATTGACTCCGGCGCGGCGAGAAAAAAGCTCCTGGCTTTGGCAGAATTCACTGCGGGAAATGAATCTTGTTCGGAGGACGGAGCCTGATTCGGGCAATTTCGGTGTATTCGGAAAGGTTTTATGCACCAAATTCCACCAGTGAGAACGCCCGCCCGACCAAACCACGAAATAGCTAATCGCGTCTCGCAGAGCGTTGGTTCGAGAAACCAACAATCGCATTTAACCCATTGATGAAAAGCATCTTGCAAGGGCAGGTGCATAGTCAATGCATTTTGGGGTGGGTTGCATATCCTCGTCCTCTTAGGCCCTGATAGTACTGAGGCTAAAATCCTTTTGCACAGAACCGAGAATGAGTACATGAAAATTTTCTTGACGAATAAAGAGGCGGAGATTAGCATATGGGCACCGTAGAGGCTGGCGGGGCTGTTGATTCTCCAACACAAACCGTTTTTTGTCTTAACCCTCACTCGATTTGTATTTACCTTACATTCCATCCGCTGGCTTTTTTCGTGGATGGGAGGAATTGGCCCAAGGATTGGGTAAATAGGCAGTGAGTTTGTAGTGCTACCATTTTCAAAGCTTAGGGAGGTGGCCAATGGATAGTCAGAAGATAGTGTGGAAAGTATTTTTGTACATGGTTTGCTTGGCTGGATTAGCTTTGGCTCAAGTCACCACCGGGACGATTTCAGGAACTGTGAGCGATTCGACGGGGGCGGTGATTCCGGGGGCGATCGTAGCCGTGCGGAATACGGAAACTGGGATTAGCCGCACTCTCACCACCAATGCGCAAGGGAGGTACACGGCTCCGCAACTGGGCTTAGGGATGTACGAGGTGACTGCGGAAGCGTCCGGCTTCCAACGCGTGGTGCGGAGCGGGATCGAGATGACGGTAGGCCGGCAGGCGGTAGTGGATTTTGGACTGCAAGTGGGAGCAGTGACCGAGTTAATTACGGTGACGGGCGAGGCGCCATTACTGGAGACGACGAACGCGACGATAGCGAACTTGGTCACCGAGCGGGAAATGCGGGAGTTGCCGCTGAATGGGCGGAGTTTTACCGACCTGACAGCGATCCAGCCGGGGGCCATTACAGACCTCGGAATGGCGCAGAGCGCCACGACAGGAATGGGCGGAAGGATCGTATTGAACGGCGCACGCCCGCAGCAAAGTTCTTACTTGTTAGATGGGGCTGATGTTGTGAATCCGGCCACAAACACACCGCCGGTGAGCGTGATGGGGCAGGCGTTGGGGGTGGACACCATTCGAGAGTTCACGGTTCTGCAAAGCAACTACGGGGCCCAGTATGGCCGCGCGCTGGGTGGGGTCGTGAATGCCGTCACCCGTTCTGGGACCAATGAAATTCACGGCAGCGCGTTTGAATTTTTGCGGAATGAGAATCTGGATGCGAAGAACTTTTTCGACTTACCAGACTGCAAGGGCCGGGATCCAGACACCTTCCGCTGTGATCCGATCCCACCCTACAAGCGGAACAATTTTGGGGGTACGATTGGCGGGCCGATCGTTCGGGATAACACCTTTTTCTTTTTCTCCTACGAAGGCGTCCGGGAGGTTTTTAGCACCACCGACAATGGCCAGGTCCTGAGTGATGAGACTCGGGTGGGGCAGATCACCGGCTGTCCGGCGGGGATAACCGCCTGCACAAAGGCGGAGGCAATCGTTACAGAAGTCTTGCCTTTAGGGGTGAACCCCGACATCCAGCCCATCGTTAATATCATCCCGCGGGGCAACGGCCAGTATTTGAATCAAGGTCTTCAGGAATTTAAGGGCAGCCGAAAGCGGCCGGCACGGGAGAACTATTACATGTTCCGGATTGACCAGCGGCTAAGCGACAACGACAGTCTCTTCGGCCGGGTGGTGATTGACAACAGCAGCAGAGAACTGCCGGATGCCCAATTCATAGACGCATCAAAAGGGCTGCGCACCAGCAACAACGAATGGGGTCTTTACAGGTTCGTGACGCTAGAGTGGACGAGGATTCTTTCGCCGGCTGTGCTGAATATCGCCCGGTTCTCATTTACTCGGATCCACAACCAGCAGTGCCAGTGCATTGATGGAGAGGAAACCAAGCGTGTTGACTCAGTGGAATACCCGAACCTCCCACCACAATTAGCGATCATTCCGGGCGTGCCATGGGGTGGCCCGTTGAGTATCCCTGGGGTTTCAATTCCGGGAGGACACAATGGCCCTGGCAGTTCGGCTACTGGAGCGACTCTGAATAACCCTTTAAAATTTCGTGACAATGGGTTCAATTATTTCGATTCCATGCGGATTTCCAAGGGGCGCCACTCGCTGGATTTAGGCGTGGACATTCGGCGCTATCAAGAGAATGAGCAGTTTGATGTTTGGGCACACGCACAGACCAGTTGGTTATCTCCGATTAAGAACTTCCTGACCGCCGGGCTTGCCCCTTATTGCGTTGGGCCGGCTAGCCAGTGCCGAGGCATTGGCTCCATCACCGCCGCCTTCGGACCAACCGGGCCGCCGGACACCTATAAGGGCTGGCGGCAGACGTACACAGCCTGGTATATTCAAGATGATTTCCAGTTGCTTTCCAACCTTACGCTTAACTTGGGTCTGCGTTGGGAATGGGTTACACCCCCAGTAGAGGTCAACGGAAAAAGCGCTACCATCATGGATCCGCTGCGGGATACAGGATGGACGCAGTTGGGCAAAGAACCGATGTTCGAGCTAAGAGACGCCTTGAAAGGGTTTGCCCCGCGCTTTGGGTTCGCTTACAGTCTGGGGCAGAAAACGTCGGTTCGGGGAGGGATCGGGGTATTCAGGGAAATGCCGTTGGCGTACCTGTTCAACCTGGCCAGGTATGACCCTCCTTATGCAGAACGGCTGAATCTTCGCAACCTTAGGAAGTGGCCCCAGCCGCTTGCGGGAGTAGACCCTGCTACGGGTACTCGGCAGCCACTGATTGCCGTCCACGATATGAAGTATCCTTATGCCTTCCAGTGGAATCTTGGAATTGAGCGGCAGTTAGGGCCAACCTGGGTCGCAAGAGCCAGCTACCTTGCCAACCGGGGTATTAACATCATGGGCGTCAGTAACCACGTCCAGCCTGCCGAATCTGTGGATGCTCAGGGGCAGAGGTTTACCCCGCTCAATGCGCCGTCCATCAACCCTTTCCTGGATTCCACTCGGACGTACGACCCTATTGGTGATAGTTGGTATCATTCAATGCAACTCCGCCTGCAAAAGCGGATCAGCCGTGGTTTGGAGTTCAGTACTTCTTATACCTGGTCGAAGAACCTCTCCACCGTCGGAATGGGTACACACGCCGCCGAGGGCCCGCCGGGGGGTCGCAGCTACCCGGTCCCTAACATGTGGAACTTCAAGAGCTATGCCAAAGGCCCGGCCGATCAGGACGTCCCGCACAACTTCTCTTTCAACTATACCTATGAGCTGCCGATAGGTCAGGGACGCATGTTCGGTGGCAACTTGGGGAAGACGGCCAATCTGATTCTCGGTGGCTGGCAAATCAACGGCGTGTTCTCGGCGCGCTCTGGCTTGAGCCAAAACATCGGCGGACCTGGCTATTCAGCCACCAATTACTGCCGCACGTGCATTCCTCGTCCAAACCTAAAGCCAGGGGGGGACAACAACCCGGTCCTCGGGGATGTTGACCACTGGTTTGATGAAACGCAGTTTGAGAAAGTGACTCCGGGCTATTTGGGAAATGTGGGACAAAACACCTTGCGGGGTCCAAAATCTCGCAAGATAGATTTCTCGATATTCAAGGCTTTCGCGCTCGGAGAGGCCAAGAACCTGCAGTTTCGGGCGGAGTTCTTCAACCTGCCCAATACACCTAACTTCCGAGCACCGTCTACCAGCGTGTTCAACACCGATGGAACGGTAAGCCCGACGGTCGGACGCATCACGGATACCATTGGTACCTCGCGGCAGATTCAATTGGCTCTGAAATTCGAGTTCTGAGATGAGAGTATAGCAAGGTTAGGACGTGAAACGAGACCTCGGGGGTTTATGACCCCCGAATGAGTACATGAAAATTTTCTTGACGAATAAAGAGCCGGGGATTAGGATATGGGCACCGTAGGCTGGCGGGGGCCCTTGATGCTACAACACAAACCGTTTTTTGTCTTAACCCTCACTCGATTGTATTTACCTTACATTCCATCCGCTGGCTTTTTTGTGGATAGGAGGAATTGGCCCAAGGATTGGGTAAATAGGCAGTGAGTTTGTAGT
>JACQGE010000010.1 GCA_016199675.1 Acidobacteriota bacterium
CTGCCACCGCGATGGCGAACAAGGGGTCAAACGGCTTCCATCCCGTCAGCAACACCAAACAAAGACCACCCACCACGCCGAAGCTGGTCCAGCTATCTGTCAGCACGTGTTTGCCGTTGGCTTCCAGGATTAGCGAATTATTTTTTCTTCCCTTGATGACGAGATAGGCCCCCAACCCCGCATTCACTAATGCTGCCGCCAATACAACCATAGTGCCCAGGCCCAGGTTCATCAGGATCAGGCCCGCCAGCCAGCGTTGGATGGCTTGGTAAATAATGACTGCTGCCGCCAGGATAATGAGTGCCCCCTCGAATCCGGCGGAGAAATAAGAAATCCTTTCGTACCCATACGGAAAGCGGGAATTGGCCGGCTTGCTGCTGAGCCACAAACTGTAGGCGGCAAAGCCCACTGCAACCACGTGCACCACGGACTCGGCGGCGTCGGAAAAAATAGCGGCCGAGCCGGTGATCGCATAGGCGATCCATTTACCCACGAGCATGAACAGGCCCACTACTAGGGAAAGCCCCATGGCGAGGCGCGTCTCGTGGATCATCAGAGAACGGGTGGTGGCTTGATTGGCAGGGATCAAAACAGCACCTCAATGCGGGCAGGCGGCTATCTTACTCCCGAACTTCTCTTCGCAGCAATTCCAGGAAACGCAACGTGGCTGGGGTTAATTTCTTGCGGCGGTGGTAGATGATGCCTATGGTGCGCACCAGTTCACTCCCATCCAAAGTGATGGCAGCCAGCCGTCCCAGGCTGACCTCCTGGCGGACGGTTGGCTCCGGCAGAATGCTAATGCCCGCTCCTACAGCCACTGCTTCCTTAATGTTCGCAATGTTGTCGAATTCCATGACCGGTTGCAACGCGACCCTGTTCTCCTTCAAATAGCGGTCGATCACCTTGCGAATGGGCAGGTCGTAATCAAAACACACAAACGGTTGGCCTTCTAAAGCCGAAGGAGACACTTGTTTCTCCTTGGCCAACGGATGACTCGGACTGGTAATGACCATCATCTTTTCGCGTCGCCACGGGATAATCCTCAGCTCCTTGCTCGGGTTCGGATAGCTCAGCAGCCCCACATCCGCTTTGCCGTCCCGGACTGCTTCATAAACCTTGTCCGTGCGCAGGTACTCGATATGCACTTTCGCTTTGGGATAGAGCCGCATGAACTCCTCCGTGTGGCGGGCCATATCATACAAGCCGATGGAATAAATGCTCGCCACCCGCACCGGCCCTCCGACCTCTTCTTTCAATGCCTCCAAACTGGCCTGCATTTGCTCATAGCGGCGTAAAATGTCCCGGCAGGCTTTCTCATAAACCTGCCCCGCCGGAGTCAGCGCCAAGGGCCGCTTGTGGTGCTCAATCAACTGCACCCCCAATTGTTGTTCCAGGCGGCGGATTTGTTGGCTGACGGCTGATTGGCTGATGGAGTTTGCTTCTGCTGTTCGCGTGAAACTTAATGAATCCGCTAAGTCCCTGAAAAGCCGAAGACTCAAAATATCCATGGTTGCAATATTACTATAAGATAATCTTATGTCAACTATTTTCTATTTTTTTATTGACTTATAGTATGAATGTGGTAATTTTAGCAACAACAATACGCGACACCCTATTCATGGTGCGAGGTCGCGCAGGGGAAGAAGAGGGGCTTCGAGAAAGTGGGGAAACATGGGGCACTTCGGACTGCCGGAGAGGCAAGGTCTTTACAATCCAGAAATGGAGCGGGATGCCTGCGGAATCGGGTTTGTCGCTGACATCCAGGGCCGCAAATCGCACGATCTGGTGGAAAAGGGCCTGCAAGCGCTCATCAATCTGACGCATCGCGGGGCCTGCGGCTGCGACGATAACACTGGCGATGGCGCGGGCGTGCTGCTGCAAATCCCGCACGAGTTTTTGCAACGCGAGTGCGACCGGCTGGGCTTTGGATTGCCGGAACCAGGCCAGTATGGCGTGGGGATGACCTTCCTTCCCCCAGCAAGCGACCAGCGGAAGGCCTGCGAACAGACCATCGAAAAAATTGTTGTGGAAGAAAACCAGCGCGTGCTCGGGTGGCGCGATGTGCCCGTGGACAACTCACCGCTTGGTCGGCTGGCTCGGGAAACTCAGCCGGTCATTCGGCAGATCTTTATTGGCGCAGCCCCAGGGTTAGACGAAGCTGAGCTGAACCGTAGGCTCTATGTCATTCGGAAACGGATTGAGTCAGCCATCCGGCAAATGAACATTCCCCCCTTCTACATTCCCAGCATGTCGGCGACTACAGTGGTCTATAAGGGGATGTTGCTAGCCACGCAGATCGCTCCCTTTTATCACGACCTGGGTGACCCCAATCTGAAAACCGCGATTATGCTGATCCACCAGCGGTTTTCCACCAACACGTTCCCCACCTGGGATCTGGCGCACCCGTTCCGCTACATTGCGCATAATGGGGAAATCAACACGCTGAAGGGCAACATTAACTGGATGCACGCGCGCGAATCGGTTCTGGCTTCGCCGCTGTTTGGCGAGGACATCAGGAAACTGCCCCCCATTATTGCGCCTGGCGGCAGCGATTCGGCCATGATTGACAACGCC
>JACQGE010000011.1 GCA_016199675.1 Acidobacteriota bacterium
GGCGCAGCCTGGTAGCGCACCTGCCTTGGGCGCAGGGGGTCGGAGGTTCAAATCCTCTCGCCCCGACCATTTCTCCGTTTTGGCCGCTTGGAAGATTAGATCAAAGGGCTTTCTGTAATTGGGATAAAGACTTGTGCTGTTTATGGCGCAGTTCGAAAGCACAATTTTGAGCAATTTGCCCTGTTCGACGGGATTCTGTCTAAGATAAAGAAAATGGGCCTTGTTCGCGAGTTCTAAAATCCTGTTGGCTGTCAGGATTCGATCCGGTCTCGCATCCTGCAAACCGTTCAAAGCCAATAAGACCTGCTGCTCTTCCTGTTGCCACTCATTGGCTTTCCTCTGCCAGAAATCCTCCTGGATTTTGCCGTCCAGTTTGTCCAGGTAGGCTCGGTCCATATGAGAACGAATCCCAGCCAATCGCCTTTGCAGCCGGTCCCGTTCTTGCCGTCTCCAAGATTCCGAGCGGTTCTGATCTTCCCGGATAGCTCTTTGCAGCGATTCGAGAACAGATCCGGGATATAAATGTCCTTCAAGAGCTGGGCCAACCGAAGCCCCATATCGGCTTCCCGAAAACGAGGGAGCGCACATTTTCCACGATACCCACCGTATCGGTAATACACGTATTTTCCCTTCTTCCGCTCTGCCGTTACCGTGCAGTTGTCATAGGCGCATTGCAGCAAGCCAGCGAACGCAAATTCATGCTTTCGATACCTGGAGCGGTTGTGCCCTTGGAACACCTCCTGCACGGATGTAAACAGATCGCTCGTGATTAGTGGCTTGTGCGTGCCCTGGTAGGTTTTTTCCCGCCCAGACAAACAGGCCGCAATAAAAAGGGTTTTCAGCAATTTCTCCAAATAGCTCTTGGGGATTTTACGGCCCGTCTCCCGATAGAGAGCCTCGCAGACTTGCCAGCGAATATTTCTCTGTGGCATACAATTCAAATAAGCGCTGGGGGATTAGCGAACAATAGATGAAAACCGTGGACTAACTTTTCTTGAGATTTCGATTCCTTGCTCAGAATCAATCCATCTTTTACTAAATGAATTTCCACTCCCAAATCTTCCAATATTAAAGAGTCCCGGAAATTTCGATACAGCCGGTCCGAGAGGTAGGGTTATTTCTTTTGTAGATCAACTCAAGTCGCTTGTCAATGATTTGAAAGATCAATTTGTCGAATTCGCAGGTGAGCGTTGGCCATGAGAAACGATTCTGCTTGTCTGGGTGCAGCCAAGCGGGCTCTCTCAGCGACCTAAGTTTCCTGGCAACGTTATCACTTGTACCCCTGAAGCCTCCAGTGGCGTCGCGCCCAATTTGAGGAGCAGATTTGCCGTACTCTCGTTGAGCTTGCGAGGCTTCATGTCATAGTTAGCCCCCAAGGCGACCGTAACGGCGAACTGGGCGATACTCAACGGCGTTTGTCCGAACTTGTCCATCGCCTCAATGTTGGCGCCCTTCTCCACCAGGAACTCAATGATTTCGTCCATGGCAATGTATGCTGCGGAGTGCAGGGCGGTCTGGCCATAGTCGTTGGACGCATTGACGTCGCCGCCCAGTTCCAGAGCTAGTTTGACAGCTTCCAGAGCGTCCCTTTCCTCCTCCTCTGAGAAGTACTCATAGTTACCCTTATACCGCCCTCCTCCCGCGGCCGCCATCAGCGGCGTGGTGTTCTTCACCATTTGGAGTCTCAGCCCGTTCGCTCCACTCAAAAACACCGTCTCCGTCGCCCCCAGCAGCGGATCAGCGCCGCTGGCCACAAGGGCACGCATGACGCTGACCTTGTGTGCTGTGGCTGCCATAAAGAACGGCGTCGTGCCAATCTGGCTGCCCTCGGCAGTACTCTTCACGACGCGAGAGTTCGGATTGGCTCCATGCGCCAGCAGCGCGTTTACCAAGTCGATCCGGCCTCGGCCTGCCGCGTAGTGCAGAGCAGTAAACCCTTCTTTGCCGTTCACCACATTCAGATCCGCGCCCTTCTCCAGCAGGAACATTGCAAGCTTCTCTTGGCCTCTGGAGCTCGCCACCGTCAAGGCGTTGCCGTCCTCCGGCGTGGCTTCGTTCACGTCCGCTCCCGCTGCCAGCAAGCTCTGAGCAGAGTCCAGATCGCCCTCCCGTGCAGCAATCAGCAACGGCGTGAAACCACTCTTCGAACGGGCATGGACGTCGGCTCTGCCCTCGATCAGCATTCGCACGACCTCCGGGTGTTTTTCCTGCACCGCCCACATCAGGGCCGTTTGGCCCTCTCGGGGCTCCTTCGCATTTACGTCTACTCCGTGGGCCACAAGCAACTTCAACACGTCCATGCTTCCAATACTCGCGGTCGTCATAAGCCCCGTCTCTCCTGACAGTAGGGCGGAGTTCGGATTCGCCCCGGCCTTCAACAGCTTCTCGACCATGGCAGCACTCCCGTTGCTACAGGCCAGCCAAAGCGGTGTGGCACCATAGTTGTTCGCTGCATTCACATCGGCGCCGGCGCGAATCAGAAGGTCCGCCGTTTCCAGATCATCCTGGTGGGCCGCCCAGGCTAATGCCGTCGCTCCATCGGCCTGGCGCGCATTCACATCGGCCTGTTGTTTTAGGAGGGAACGTACGGTTTCCTGATCTTTGTTCTTGACTGCATCAATTAGCGGAGGATTGCCAACGGGGGCCGCAAGACTGATGACGGACAGGATAGGTATCGTCCACAATCCACCTAAACGCTTAACTTTGAACCCCATGGTCTCTCCTTCCCTCAGCACCCAATTTAGGAATCATATCACCGCCCCACGCGGTCAAAGCACGATCTAGATTAGGGCTATCTACGAACCCTCGCGGGAGTTATCCCCCCGCGAGGGTCAATTGAGCCTCTCTTGCCTTCCTGCGGCTCAGAACTCGAACTTGAGTGCCAACTGGATCTGCCGCGAGGGACTAACTGTTCTCGTGATACGTCCTGGATTGGCGGTAAGCAGTCCGGTGGTGTCGAAAACGCTTGTGCCAGGCCCGCCGAAGATCGGGTGATTCGCCAAATTGAAAACCTCTGCCCGGAATTGCAGATTCTTCCCTTCGCCAACCGGAGCCGTCTTGAACACCGAAAAGTCGAACTTGGCGAGCCCCGGTCCACTCAAGGTGTTCTTCCCCACATTCCCGAAATAGCCTGCTGGCACCACCGTAAACTGGCTTTCATCAAACCAATGATCCAGCTCTCCGATCACTGGGTTGATATTTCCTCCTGGTTTCAGATTGGGCCGCAAAGCGCAACGGCAGTATTGGGTGGTCGAGTAACCGGGTCCACTGATATCTGACGGAAAGCCGGATCGCTTGGTGAACGATCCGTTGACTTGCCAACCACCCAAAAACGCATTCGGAACCCGGCCCATGTTCGTCCCGAACATATGGCCCTGTCCCACGGGGAGTTCGTAGGTGAAGTTCATATTGAAGTTTTGGGAGACGTCCTGGTCCGCCCGCCTCTATCGAAATGGTTGTCGTCCCAAAGGTTACTCACCTGAAAAGCATTGCCGCCCTCCCCGCCAGTGACGCCCAGTCCCGCTGCTTGGCTGATGTTTTTCGACCAGGTATGGGAAGCGCTAAACTCAAGCCCCTTAGAGAACCGCTTTTGAATCCGCAATTGCAGAGCGTTATACCAACTATTCCCTATATTAGCGAAGGTTCGAGTATCATTCAAGGCTGGGTTGATGGAGGGCGCGCCTCTTTGCGTAAACGGTACTCCGTTGGCATCGATGCTCAAGGCAGGTTGAACGTGATTGACTACTGAACCCAGATTAACGCCTCGGGTCCCGATATAGCTTGCCCTGGCAACCCAGTTTTCCCCAAACTGCCGCTCGATTCCAAAGTTCCACTGCATTGCATAGGGGTACTTGTAATCATAGTTGATGATTGTGGGTGAATAGATACCCTTGCTAGGATCTGTCCCAGCTAAGGGGTTCGGCCAAGTCTTGAGGTCCCTGAGTTGCACCCGGTTCGCCCAAGGCGGATGGAAGACAGCCACCGAGAACTGGTAAAACAAGGGATCCTCTTTGAATAACCCAAAACCACCCCTGACGGAGGTCCTCGTGTCCGGGCTGTAAGCAAAGCCAAACCGTGGCATAAAGCCTCCTAAAATATCTCGGATCTGGAACAGCGGCTCCTTCCCCAGTTGCTCGTAGTTGCTGTCCCGCAGAATATCCATCAGGTTAGCCGTCTTCCCGTTGACCTCTACTGGAGGAGTGATTTTTCCCCAGCGCACGCCAAGGTTCAGGGTCAGATTCGGAAGCAACTCAATATTGTCCTGGACATACCAAGCTGTTAAAGTCTGCCGATATCCTCTGTAGGGATCCGCCAGCGCATATCCATTAGCAGCCGTAAGGGCGTGAGTAGCGATCAGGCTGCTGATCCCACGACAGTTAGCGGCCCCGGTGCAGTAACCCGGCTGGCCTGCCGTCAGAAAATTCTTTAAGGGGGAGAACCAGTCGGCCTGCCCGTGTGTCCAGGTCGTACGCAACATATTCTCCTGATATCGCCCGATGTCCACGCCCAAATCCAGGGAGTGGCGGCCTTTCGTAATGCTAACAGAATCGAGATAACTAAATGTGTTAGTAACGAATTTTAGGGGCTCGGGCCATCTCAGCCCCCACGCCACTAATTCCAGGAATTCCAAAACCGCCGCCCCAAGGCACTCCAGGAATGATTGTAAACTGCGGCGCCAGCCCCGGAAACTGATCTGCATTGGTGCGCTTGGTCGCTTCTCCGTCAATGCACTGACACTCATTGGAGTTGTTACGGGTAAAGGCCCTGTCAAGCTTTTTGGAAATGTGTAATAGCTTACTCACATAGTATCCCCCCGTGAGGCTGAAGGGCATGAGTGATCGGAGGAGAGAAGAAATGACCGGCTTGCTGGGGGGAGAGCAAGCTGGCAAGAAGGTTTTGGCAACTCCACAGACAACATCTACACGGACAGAAGGTTGATCTTTCCGGTGCTGTCGCCCAGCTTCTCCAACGGAATCCCTAACTTGTCTGCCAGGGTCAAGTAGAGATTCATCAGCGGCGTACCCTTTGGATACGTGAGGTGACGGCTCCCTTTGAGCTGACCCGACCCCCCACCCATCAACAGGATGGGCAGATCCGTGGGCAAATGCAGATTGCCATCGCTCAGACCGCCGCCGTAAACGATCATTGAATGGTCCAGCAGGGAGCCATCACCGTCAGAGGTAGATCGCAGCTTCTCCAGGAGATAAGCAAACATCCTGGAATGGAAGATATTGATCTTGAGCGCCTTTGCGATCGACTCGGGATTACCCTGGTGATGGGTTAATGGATGATGCGGATCTGCAATACCAAGCTCGAGGTAGGCTATAGTGCTGGATTCGTGGCCTACCATGAAGCTGATGACGCGGGTCAGGTCGCACTGGAAAGCCAGCACCTGCAAATCAAACAACAGCTTGAGATGCTCTTCAATTGTGGCCGGGATACCAGCGGGCCGCTGCACAGTCGGGAGCTCCCGGGAGGATTGTTCCTCCGCCATCTGAATGCGCCGTTCCACGTCTCGAACGGCTTCGAGATACTGGCTCACTTTGTCGCGGTCGCCCGGACCGATCCCCCTCAGGAGTCGAGCCACATCCTGGGTCATAACGTCGAGGATGCTGCGCCTCATTTGGGTTTCGGCGAGCCGCTCTGCCCGATCCGTGGTATCACTGTCTCCAAATAGACGTTCGAATACCGCGCGCGGGTGGTTCTCCATCGGTAGCGGCGTCGTAGCATCGCGCCAGGAGATCGTGCTGCCGTACGAGCAGCCACCATCGCATGCTCCCAGAACCCCCGAGGATTCCATGCCGAGCTCGAGCGAGGCCAGTTGAGTGTGCTTGCCGAACTCCCGCGCTACGATCTGGTCCGCCGACACTCCTGCACGTGTTTTTTCGCCGGCTATTCCCGACCTTATGTGAATACCCGTCAGGAACGCGGTGCTGGCGCGCGGATGTGGTGCCGAGGATTCGCCCTGCAGCGACCAAACTGCATTATTGTCGAGTCCGCTCAGCACAAGCATCTGATCCTTGAATGCAGCCAGCGGCTCCAGGATCGGTGGCAACTCGAAAGCGGCGCCTTCTGCCTTCGGCAACCAGTTTTCCATAAGCGCCACACCATTCGGGAAATAGACAAATGACAGGCGAGTCGCAGGTTTAGTCACCGTGTCCGGCGCGGATGCGAACGCCGGAATCATTCCTTCCAGCAACGGCAATGCTAACGTCGCACCGGCGCCGCGCAAAAATGCCCGGCGAGGAATGGCTTTCTTGAAAATCATCATGCTCATGGTTTCTCGCGACCTCCTCATCTGAAACTGGCCTGTTTCGATCTCTGCCTGCAATTAGCGAAGACCAGCGGCACTCGCTGGTTCCTGTGCTTTTCTCATCTGAAACGGCGCACTTTTGACAATCCCCATAATTAGTGCCGACCAGCGGTGGTCAGGAGCGGCCTCTAGTGTGATCTTGCGGATGGCCGGCATATCGTAATACTCGATTTCTCGGCCCACGGCATACGTGAGGAGTTTTTCGATAACGGTAGCGACAAATTGCTCGCTTTTGCCGAGCAATACATTCCGAAGCCCAGCCGGCCCCGCGAACTTAGTTCCGTCGGGGAGTTCTCCTGATGCATCAATCAGGGTCTTGCCATCGGTGGTTCGGTACCTGCCGATGGCGTCAAAGTTTTCGAGCGCGAAACCCAGCGGGTCCATCACCTTGTGACAACTCGCGCAGGCGGGGTTTGCACGGTGCTGTTCCATCCGCTGGCGCATGGTGAGAGCCTTGGCATCCTTGTCATCCTTCAGGGAAGGGACGTTCGGGGGAGGCGGAGGGGGTGGTGCGCCCAGGATGTTTTCCAGCAGCCACTTGCCTCGCAACGTCGGGGCCGTCCTGGTATTATACGACGTCACCGCTAGGATACTGCCCTGGCCCAGCAATCCCTTCCGGTTTTCATCGGTCAACGTCACGCGCCGAAACCGGCTACCGTAAATATTCGGAATCCCATAGTGTCGGGCCAGACGTTCGTTGAGGAATGTATAGTCCGCATTCAATAAGTCTAGAACGCTGCGATCCTCGCGCATATTGCTTTCAAAGAAAAGCTCCGTCTCCTGTTGGAGCGCCTGCCGCAGGTTCTCATCGAAATCGCGGAACACAGCCGCATCCGGCACCTTCATGCGCATGTTGCGCAGGTATAGCCACTGCCCCCCAAAATTGCTCACCAGCGCCTTCGAGCGCGAATCGCGGAGCATACGCCGTACTTGCTGTTCCAGTACCGCGGGATATTTGAGCTTGCCGCGTTCGGCCAACTCTAGCAGCTCGTCGTCGGGTATGCTGCTCCAGAGAAAAAACGACAAACGCGAGGCCAATTCAAGGTCGCTGATGCGATAAGCGGTATCTGGCGCCACGTTGGGTGGATCGTGTTCAACGCGGAACAGAAACCCCGGGCTAACCAGCATTTCTCGAAGCGCCAGCATGATTCCTGCTTCAAAGCCTCCCTTGCTTCGACCAACTTTGTAGAGGCCGAGCAGAGGCTGCACGTCCGCATCAGTGACAGGCCGGCGATAAGCGCGACGCGCCAGCGTGGAGAGAATCTTCTTGGCGCAGGGATCCTCGTCCCAGCTGCCGGTTGGGAGACACACAAAAATCCTCGCGCGGCTGGGTAATTCCCCTGGCGCTGTCGCGCCGTACGGCCCACCGATGGTAACACTCGCCACGCCCTGACGGAAAAAACCGGCTCCATCAGGCTTCAAGGTATCTTTCAGAAAAGTGACCCCAACCACGTGCGCACCTGCCCTCGCTGGGATCCGGATCTCTAAGACCGCATCCGCCGTGCGCTCGTATTCCTCCGCCGACTTGCCATTACGCTCGCCGCCAACCGTGAACAACTCGATTCTCGCGCCATCCAGGAGGACATCCACTTGGTGCAGCTTGTCGACGCCGAGGATAGCCTCCTCGCTGTCTCTTTGCAGGAGGATTTTGAGAACGTAGTCGCCGTCGAGGGGGAAGTAATGGTGAATCACGATTCCGCCACGCGACCCGAACGGGAGATCTTCGCTCACGCGGTCTTCTTGCACGAAGTCCTCGGGGACATAATATGTCTCGACGGCTGGAGGGATAGCAATATCTCCAATAGCAAGGCGACTAATCTTTTTTGCCGCTGACATGTATCTTTCCAGCAGCACCGGCGATACAGCGAGGGCATCCGCATTGTTGTCGAAACCGTAGGCCGTCTCGTCGGCGGGAAGCAGCGATCCCGCATCGATATCAATCGCGAGCAAGTCGCGGATCGCATTGCCGTATTCGGTGCGGTTGAGGCGATGGATGACGGGCCTGCCGGGATTGGGCTTGGCCGTGGCAGCCCTGTCGAGCGCGGTCTCCATGTACGTAACGAAAGAATCGTAGGTGGCGTTATCGGGCCGCGGCATGCCGGCAGGGGGCATGGCACGCCCCTGGAGTTTACGCACCACCTTTTCCCACACCGCCGCGCCTTCACTGACATCCTCGACATCCATCTTGTCAAGCATCAGGTTTGCCGTTTTCAGTTTCTCGTTGTGGCAGGTGACGCAGTAGCGATTCAGAAGAACGCGTTGCGGTGAGGCGGGCTGCGTAGCGGGGCTCGATGCCTCCTGGCTACCTGCCTGAAGATAGCTGGCTCCGGCCAAGGCTATTCCCATGCAGCCCAGGATCGTTCTTAACATTAGAAGTCTCCCGCCTAACTTCGCGGGCTTATGCTAGCAGGTCAAGGATACCATGTCAAGATGAAATTGGAGAAAACTGGGAGAGGATGGAATAGGAACGGTTCATGGTATCCCCCCTGTGAGGCTGAAGTGTTTGAGCGATTATCGGAGAGAAGAAATAGCGGGCTTGCTGGGGGGAGAGCAAGCCCGTCGCAACCGGTCGCTCACAGTTTGAATCAAAACCAGGATCGGTCACTGGTCTTAAAGTCAACCCAAGCTTGGCCCCAAAATCCTGGGTCTATCACGGGCATAAAAAACCATCGCAACCCTAAAGCGCTATTCTGAGTATCGCGGTAATGGTTCTTTGACTCCACTTCCAATAGTCGCTAAGAGTATTGACAATCTCTGAAGGATAGTGTATTCTCAATCACAATTACCACATTACCACCGGCGGGGGGTAACTATGAGCGGCGGCGGGGGTACCGAAGCATCAAGCCTATTCTCTTTACCTAACCCAAGGAAGGAAAATCCAAAATGAGACAGCTAATAAGAATTTGCCTTGCCCTATTCATAGCGGGGCTGGTCGGAGGGCAGAAAAGCATTGCCGCAGAATGCGATGTTGTGGGTCCCTTGCAACAGCGATGGGAGGGCACTCGCAATTTGGTTATCCCGCTTGCCGAGGCGTTTCCGGAAGAGAAATACGACTATAAGCCGACTCCAGAGGTGCGGAGTTTCCGAGAACAATTGATCCATCTCATCAGCGAGAACCAAAGGTACATGGCAATGGTGGCAGGTGAGGCGCCAAAAGATCAAAGTCAATTGGAAAGGCTAACCAAACGGGAAGAAATCCTAAAGACACTTGTGGAAAGTTATGACTACGGCACAAGAGTCTTGTCGAATCTCGATGAACAGAAGGCGATGGAAATGATTCCAGTTCCATCCTTTCTCGGCCAACAAATGGCTCGCTGGAGCGTCGTGATGTGGAACATCGTGGACAACATGGATCATTATGGAAATTTGGTGGTCTATTTGCGCCTGAATAAAATCGTGCCTCCGCGGTCGGCTGGACAGCAACGGCGGTAAGGATTACTTAGCCAGACTGCTGAAATGAAGTTTGGAAAAGATAACAATACGACGGCTTAGAGAGGGAGCACGTAACCTCAAAGAATATTTCACAGGTAAGGAGACGGGGAGCGAAGGGTAAGGTAAATTTCCCTGTGACGACTAACATTCCCCAAGAAGGGAGCTTTTATGAAAGGGCGACGGATTTTGGTGCAAAGTCTGGTGTGTGTAATGTTTTTGGGAATTATCACTCTGGCGCAAGTGACGACGGGAACGATTTCTGGCACCGTGCGTGATTCGACTGGAGCCGTAATTCCTGGTGCAACTGTCACACTTAGAAACTTGGACACCGGCTTGAGCCGGACTTCAATTACGGATGCGACGGGGCGCTATCGAGCACCGGAGCTTCCTCTGGGGAACTACGAAGTAAGGGCAGAAGCGACGGGGTTCCAGACGGTTGTCCGGAGCGGGATCGAAATGACTGTGGGCCGGCAGGCGGTGGTAGATTTCGCGTTGCAGGTGGGCGCAGTAACCGAGATGATTACGGTAACAGGCGAGGCCCCTTTAATCGAAACGACGAATGCAACGGTAGCATCACTGGTCAGCGAAAAAACGATACGGGACATCCCGCTTAACGGACGCAACTTCGCAGATCTCGCTGCCCTTCAGCCAGGCGTGGTTTCCGACCTTAACGTTGCCGTTGGCCCGTACACGGGGGGAGCACGAATGGTTGTGAATGGCGCCCGGCCTCAGCAAAGTCTCTATTTGCTGGATGGGATTGAGGTGGCCTATTTGTACTCCAACACGCCCCCGGCCAGTGTGATTGGGACAACCTTGGGAGTCGACACTATTCAGGAATTCAGTCTTCTGCAGTCTAACTACGGAGCACAGTACGGACGAGCAATCGGCGGCATTGTCAACGCAGTAACCCGATCCGGTACCAATATCCTGCACGGTAGTGCATTTGAGTTCCTACGGAATAGCGCGTTGGACGCAAAGAATTTTTTCGACCTGCCAGGTAGACCGATTCCCCCCTTTAAGCAAAACCAGTTTGGCGCTACTGCTGGTGGGCCGATTGTTAGGGACAAATTGTTTTTCTTCGGTTCCTATGAGGGGTTTCGGCAAAGGTTGGGGACGAGCGACGTCGGTACAATGCTAAGTCCCGAAACGCGAGTTGGGCAAATCACGGGTTGCCCGCCGGGAATGAGGACTTGCTCGCCATCCCAAAGGATCATAACCCGGACAGTAACAGTGAACCCCGACATTGCGGTTCTGTTACGGCTCCTTCCGCCAGCCGATGGAGGTGAATTTCATCAGGCTGGCGATTACCGCGCGCAAGGGAGTACAGGAGTTCATTGGCACGCGGACGCGAGTGGCAGGAGAGAATTACTATATGGGACGGGTGGATCTCAATCTTTCCAGTAACGACAATATTTTTGGACGTGTTGTCGTTGACGGCAGCGATAGCGCCCTTCCTGACACCCAATTTTTCCCGGACGGGAGCGGAAGACATGTGACCACGGCAGCCAAGGGAAGCTATACCTTTGCCCTGCTAGCTTGGACACGGATACTTTCGCCCTCGCTGCTGAATACGGCCCGGATTGGCTATACTCGCAACAACAACTATCAATGTGCGTGCCTTCCAGGCACTACCGGGGGATTTGGTATCGAGAACCTTGACATCTGGCTAAATCGGGATAAGCTACCGCCTATCCCATCTCAGTTCTCGATTATTCCTGGAGTGCCGTTCGGCGGCACGCTTGGCATTCCAGGGGTTTCACTTCCGGGCGGACACAATGGGCCTGGCGCTTCTGTAACCGGGGGATCGCTAAATGATCCGCTTCGATTGATTGACAATACGTTTACTTACGATGATTCCATCCAACTTAGCAAAGGTAGCCATTCGGTAGTGATTGGCGGGGATATCCGGCGGTATCAGGAAAATGCGATTCAGGGCATCTGGGCCAGCGGGAGCATCTCCTGGAATACAATCCAGAACTTCTTGACAGCTGGCACCTGCGGTTCTGGTTGTTCGGGGTTTCCTGGCATTAACGTAATCACCACAACGGGCGTATCGAGTCCTCCAGATATCTATCGTGGGTACAGGCAAACCTATGGATCCTGGTATGTGCAGGATGATTTTCGAATGAAATCGAACTTAACATTGAACTTCGGGATTCGCTGGGAGAAACTGACCGGACCCATGGAAGTCAATGGTAAAGCTGCAACTTTTAAGGATGTTGTCAAGGACGAAGATTGGACACAGTTGGGAGATAAACCGCTCTTCGATTCGCCTTCGGGTCTTTTGAAAGGGTTTACTCCCCGGTTTGGATTCGCTTACAGCTTAGATGAGAAGACTTCGATCCGGGGAGGCGTCGGGTTCTTCCAGGAGATGCCTCTTCAGTATGCCTGGAGCTTGACACCATTCTATCCTCCTTATTCAGATCGGGTGAATGTTCGCAATGCAACGAAATGGCCGAACCCGCTCGTCGGATTAGATCCGAGATCACCTGCTATTTTGAGCACGCGCCAGCCCATCCCGGTGGATCCGAATCTGAAGTACCCTTATGCCATCCAGTACAACCTGGGTGTGGAGCGGCAGATTGCGGAAAATTGGGTGACCAAAGTTTCGTTCTTGGGTACCCGAGGCGTCAGCCTGCTAATGATCGATAATCCCATCCAACCCATGCCGATACTCGATGCAAATGGGGTGCGGTTTGTACCCAGAAATGCTCCGTCAATCAACCCAAAGCTGGACTCCACACGGTTCTACACGAATATCGGAGATAGCCGTTATGGTGCGCTGCAACTGCGGTTGGAACGGCGGTTCAGCAACGGTTTGCAGTTTTCTGGGTCGTATACGTGGGGCATCAATGTGGGAGTCGGCGCACTTGGTTTGGATGGTGGACAAACGCCCCGCGGAAGCGGGGGCTTCCAAGTGGGTGATGCGTGGAGTTACAAGACGTATGACAAGGGACGCGTCCAGCAAGACGTGCGACAGAATTTCAATTTCAATTACAACTACGAATTGCCGGTGGGGATTGGAAAGAAGTTTGGAAGCAATATGAGTGGGGTTGCAGACGCCATTCTGGGGGGATGGCAGATCAATGGAGTAATTTCCGCGAGAACAGGTCTGCCGGTAGATATTACCGGTGGCGGTTACAGCCCCACCAGTTTTTGCAGAACTTGCGCAATCCGTCCCAACCTGAAGCCGGGAGCGAGCAACAGCCCTGTTCTGGGTGATCCAAGCCTGTATTTTGACCCCAGCGGGTTTGAGGTTGTGCCGGCAGGCTACTTTGGAAACCTTGGGCGCAATACGTTAGAGGGTCCTAAACAGGTGAACATGGATTTCTCGTTCTTTAAAAGCTTTTCGTTTGGCGAGAGCAAACGTTTGCAATTTCGTTCCGAGATTTTCAACGTTCTAAATCATCCGAATTTTACTGCTCCAGCCTCTACAGTTTTCAACACGGACGGTACCCAGAGTCCCACAGTAGGTCGGATAACTTCAACAACCAACAAGTCTCGACAGATTCAGTTTGGGTTGAAGTTCGAGTTTTAGTTTTCGCGTTATCGCAATCGTGCCCGATGTGAGTGCGGCTAATGGAGGGCTCCGCTTTATGCTTGTGTCCCATAGATCCGACCGGAAGCCACAGAAGGAATCTCTGAATTTCGTTGTGGCTTTCTTCATATTTTTGTTTTTCGGGTCAAGGATTCAATCGGCGGCACAAGAAACGACAGGTTCTGATTCTAGCCGGCAAAGACAGAATGCAGTTCCAACAGATGGGGTGCAGTCTTCTCGCCGGACTGCCTCCCGAATTGATGAGAGTCAACTGGTCGGCCTGCCGCTGAATGGTCGCAGTTACAATCAACTCGCGACCCTAGAAGCCGGAGTCAGCGATACTTCCTCGGCCTCGGCGTCGCGAGGCCTTGGCAGTGGGGGGTTGAATGTGTCGGGTGGGCGGGGCACCTCCAATGTGTTTTTGTTGGATGGGACTAACGTTATGGGGTGGGGAAACCAAGGTCCGCGGAGTGCGGCCGGAACACAGTTAAGTTCCGATTCCGTGCTCCAGGTTCTCGTGTTTGGGTCCAACTACTCCGCGGAATATGGCCGGGGGAGCGGCGGTATCCTGAACTCGATCACCCGCTCTGGGACACCAGAGATTCACGGGACCCTTTTCGAATACCTGCGCAACAGTAAGCTGGATGCGCGCAACTTTTTTGATGGTTTGGAACCTCCTCCTTTTAAACGAAATCAATTTGGTTTCACCATTACCGGTCCCCTCCGTAAAGAAAGAACTTTTTTCATGTTCGGGTTCGAAGCTCTCCGGGATCGCCTGAGCGAAACAGATATCACTACGTTTCCTGACAGAGATGCGCGAGTGGGTAGAATCACGGACGAGAAAGGAAATGTAATCCGCACCGTAGAAGTGAACGAAAAGGTAAAACCATATTTAAAACTTTTCCCGGAACCCAATTTTGAACGCCTGGGAAACGGGGTAGGAGAACACCGGGAAACCCGCTTTCAACCAAGCGACGATACCTTTTTTGCTCTCCGTGTGGACCACCAGTTCTCGTTGCGAGACAGCATGTTTGTTCGCTACAACTTTGATGATGCTAAATCCCTCAGCGGAGGCACCACGTATTTATTCCCAGGCAAGCAAGACAGTAGACAACAATATCTCACCGTGGTGGAAACGCACATTTTCAGCCCCCGTGCCATCCATTCCTTCCG
This sequence comes from Acidobacteriota bacterium, assembly GCA_016199675.1. Lineage (GTDB taxonomy): Bacteria > Acidobacteriota > Terriglobia > 2-12-FULL-54-10 > 2-12-FULL-54-10 > JACQGE01. The sequence continues at coordinate 14,457 of JACQGE010000011.1, forward strand.
CTTCGGGTACATTCGTCCGACGGAGGAGAATCACAATGTTCCACTCATCCAGATCCCCCGGGAGCGCTTTTTTAATTACGATTCCCCAGACTTTGGTCAGATCAATATCCCGCGCGTTAGCGCATTCGGTAATATGGGAGGGCCAAGTGCTGCCGTCTTGAATAGCTACCAATTTTCCGATGACGTGGTGCTCCAGAGGGGAGTGCATACCATCAAGTTTGGGACTGAAATCCACCGTTACCATACGGATACCTTTACAAACTTCGTTCGAGGGGGGGTGTGGTCATTTAACAGCCTGGAAAGCTTTCTACAAGCTCCGGACGACGGGACCGAAGATAAAACAACTGCTTTGAGTGGGGCTCTGCCAGGCTCTGATTATTCTGTGTTTTGGCGGCAGACCTTGCTGGGTTTTTATATTAACGATTCGTATAAGATTCTTCCAAACTTACAGCTGGACCTCGGACTTCGTTATGAATTCAGCACGCTTATCCATGACCGCAATGGGAAAAGCGCTTATGTGGCCGATCCCTTGCGAGATATGGAACCTAAGGAAGGGCCTTATCTGGACCATAACCCTTCTCTTCGCAATCTTTCCCCGCGCCTTGGCATCAGTTGGTCTCCGGGAACTAGAGGCAAGACAGCCATCCGAGCTGGGTTCGGAATCTATTACGATCAATTATTACCCTATACGATCAGCACATTTAGGGGTGGAGCGCCTTTTTACAAGAAGACTGTGCGGAATAACTTTGATCACAGACCCTATTTCCCGGACGCAATCGCTGCCCTGACAGGGACTCCAATGCAAGCACATGTCTTAAATTATCATGATTTTATGACCCCCATGGTGCTCCGTTACGATTTCGATTTCGAACAAGAATTCCCAGGGGGATGGAATACTCGTTTTTCTTATGTCGGTTCGCGAGGTAACTATCTCTCTCGCAGGTTTGAATATAACTTTTTCCCATTTCCTGAAGTTCGTTCGGATGGAACGCTATTTTTCCCGCCACAGTGCGACCAACTGGAAAAGCCGGAACCTCAAGAATTACAATTTTGTCGCGCCTATGCCGGACCGATGAATCCTGCGCTTGCCGGCGGCTTGGATTACACGACCAGTGATGGACAGTCTTTTTACAATTCTTTTAGGATTGCGGCAACAAAAAGACTAGCTAGTGGAACCTCTTTCCAGGCCAGCTATGTTCTCAGCAAATCTGTGGATGATGCAAATGGGTTAGGGGTAGCGCAATATCCCCATTTCCGAAGTGTAGATCGGGGACTTTCTGATTTTGACACTCGTCATCAGGTGAGCTTAAATTACTTCTATTCCCTTCCCTTCGGACGCAATCGGCGCTGGTTGAACTCCGGGATTCTCTCGAACCTTTTCGGGGGATGGCGAATCGGAGGCATTGCCCGGTATCGAACAGGAACGCCTTTTTCGCCGGGGATGAATGTTCGCAAGAATGGCTACCTGTTTGAGACGAGACGACCCAACTTGCAGGTCGGACAAGGGAATCAACCTTCAACCGAAGGGGTCACCTCCGACTGTGGCGCCATACAGGCTGGGGAAAAACTGGGCACGCCGCGAAGATACTTTGATCCCTGTATCTACGCTTTCCCAGAATTTGGCACGATTGGAAACGCAGGACGTAATACGATCACCGCGCCGAGCGTATTCGGCACAGACGTTTCGCTGCAGCGGGATTTTGGGTTAGGAGCGGATAGACGTCTGCAATTCCGAATGGAGATATTCAATCCATTGAACCACACCGCTTTCAGCGAACCTAGAGGAACCGCGATTTTCACAGGAGCTCCTGGCCGCATCAACCCGTCCGTTGGGAGAATTTCCAGTACCTCCACTACCTCCAGGCAGGTCCAGTTTGCCTTGCGCCTTTCCTTCTGACTTCAAAAAGATTATGCGCATCAGGCACTAACCGGATGCGAACCGTCCAGCGCCACGAACCGACGGTGGTACGAGGCCATTCAGCCGAACATAAACCACCAAGTTACCGTAGTGGTCCATATTATCGACGATGTTGGATAAGGCTGGAGTCCATCGCGCCGTTTGATTATTGCGAAACGTGATGGTTTCCATTGCCTTCTGTTCGGTGAGGCCGGACCAAACCTTCGCGCCGTATTCATAACTTTCTTTAAGTGCCTGCAAGATTTCGGCCCGCGTCTTTAGATTTGAAAAACGGCTGGAATTCTGCGGCGGGTCTCCTGCCACCGCTCCCATGAACATGTAGTTTTCAGAAATCAGGTGCTGGAGTTGCTCGCGAACGCTGCGGACTTCCGGGGTCGGCTTGAAGTCATATTTGTCTTCCGGAATGATTTCGGCAATTCCCAGGACCAAATTGCGCGTGGCCTCCCATTGAGTTTTGAGGGGCTCCAAAAAGGTCTGGGCGGCGCAGCGCTGCACGCTGGTCAGCCATGCCCCCCCAAGCAAGGCCACCACCAATATCGAGCGTCGAATCATTCGTTCCCTCCTTTAAGATCAAGAGCGGCACTTCAGAATTCTAATTTCAGTGCGAACTGGATTTGCCGCGCCGGGTTAACGGTGTCTTCGATTCGTCCCCCTTGCGGGTCCGGGAAAACCGCCGTCCGGCTTCTGTGGATCACGCCGCTCGGACGCAAGAAGTTGGGATGGTTCAGAATGTTAAAGAATTCCGCACGGAATTCCACGCGCTGCCGCTCGCCAATAAGAAAATTCTTCACCAGCCCAAAATCCAGATTCGTATATCCCGGCCCAATGATCGTGCCTACTCCCGCGTTCCCAAAAAATCCACGGGGCTGAAGCTCGAATGCAGTGGGGTCAAAATATTGGTCTGGGCCCCCCAAAACCGGGTTGTTATTTGCGCCGGGCTTCAAGTTCGGGCGAGAAGAACCGCTGTCCGTGAGCCCTGTTGCCGCCCGATTGTAACCCAGTTTCGGAGTAAAGGGCTTCCCAGAAGTGGTCCGCAGGATTCCATTCACCTGCCAGCCCTTTAACAATCCATTGGCAATCCTGTTTCCGAAATCACCCATAGGGACTTCATAAAGAAAATTGATCACCATGTTGTTCCGCACATCCAGCATACTCAAGCCCCGTCTCTCCTTGGAGTCATCCGGATCTTGCTCCCCAGCATCCGACGCACCAGGAGCGCCTGTGCTGTCCCATCGCTCCGGACCATCATCAATCAACTTGGAATAGGTATAAGACAATCCCACTTGCAGACCCCTCTGGAAGCGGCGATTGAGATTCACTTGCAAGGAGTTGTAGAAGGACTGTCCGTCAAAGAACGTCCGGGTATCACCCACAATATTGGGGTTGCGCAAGGTGAGGCTGCCGTTGGGGCAGGAAGGATTGCCGCCTGTGAAATTGAAGCACTTCCGACCGTCTGGCAAGATCGTTGGTTCCTTGATATTGGCGTCCCGAATCGCAGTTAAATGATTTCCCCGAGAGCCGACGTAAGCAACCAACAATGAAGTGTCCGCCATGATCTCATGCTGAATGGAGAGGTTGTACTGCATCAGATACGGCGGGTCGAAGTCGTAATTCATGGACTGCAAACTCGATTTCAGCCCCGCTGGATCCACCGTCCGGTAAACTCCCAAGAAAGGCGGGTTCTGGGCACTTACAAGGTCAAAGAGAGGGGGCTGGCGCAGAGGGATGGTGCCCCACTGGGCGGAGCGAAGATACTGCTGGTACAGCCCAAACCCGGCTCGCACCGCCGTTCTTCCGTCTCCTCGCACATCCCAGCCAAAGCCAATCCGCGGCTGGAAATTCCACCTCTGCGGGATGCTATTGTAGGGGGGACCCTGAGTAGGGGCGGGGTCAAATGTCGTACGGAAAACCCATATCCGATCATGTTTCTCCGTCATAACTTTCGCCATCTCATACCGCAGACCCAGGTTTAAAGTCAGGCGCGGTCGAACTTGGTAGGTATCGTCAATATATGCGCCAATCATCCACTGGGTATAGCTCCGATGTACATCCGCGCCCACCGGATTCATGCCCCGGAAGGTTTGTGGCTGCGCCTGCAAAAAGTTTTCAATTGAACGAAATGAGTAACCTCCAAAGCGATTGGTGGGGAGAAACCAGTTGTTCCCATACTTTACGACCCGACCACCGAACTTGAGCTGGTGCGAGCCCTGCGTGGTCAGAACATCTTCCGTCACCTGGTAGAAGTTCGTGTAGTAGTCACGGGTAGCGCTCCCTCCGATCGAAGAAAGTCCACTGACTGAGAGCGTAGATTCCACTCCAAACCGATTACCGGGAGTAAAGTCAAATTGGGGCGGAAGAGGCTCAAAAGTAGTTGGTTCATGTTCAAACGCATGAGTCCGGTTGTAGCCCAGACGCAACGTGTTGATCCAAGTCGGCGAAAAAATGTGGCTGTGTTCCAATGTGACATACTGCCAATAAACCTCTGACGCGTTCAGGGCAGTGAGCGTGGGATTCGGAGCCGAACGCTCAGAACCGTCGAACGTATAACGAAGATATATGTTGTCGGCCTCCGAGAAGCGATGGTCCACACGGGCCATCCAAAAGTATTGGTCGGTCGGCTGGCTGAACACATTGAAAAACTCCCCTGTCCCCAGGGTTGGAAACCTTTCCCCGTTGATCGGTGGGTACAACGGCAGGAAAGGTTCGATATCCGGGTGGACACCCACATCGTTGAATCCGGTGACTTTCCCTTGTGCATCCACAATCGGGAGAAGTCCTTGCCGTGCGTTCTCGTCCGGCACATTGGCTGTGGTGGAGGTTCCCAATCGCTCTCTGACCGCCTCCAGTGATCCAAAATAAAATGTTTTGTCCTTCACGATGGGCCCGCCCACGGAAAAGCCAAACTGATTGCGCCGGAAGGGAGGCCTTTCAGCATTATTGCGATTGGCAGTCCACTCGCTGGCGTCCAGAACGTCGTTACGGAAAAATTCGAAGACCGAGCCGTGAATCTCATTGGTTCCCGACCGCGTAATGGAATTGACAACTGCCCCGCCTTGGCTTGGGTAAGCTGCGCTATAGCTGCTATTTAACACCGCAAACTCCTGGATCGCTTCCACTCCCAGAGCCTGTCCTGAGACCCCGCCCGGAGCCTGATTCATGTGGTCCGATATCTCGATACCATCCACTAAATACAAGTTGGAGGTCGCCCTAGACCCATTGACCGAAATCCTCTTGCCGGTCCCCCGGCCTATGTTCCCACCTCCTTTCCGGTCTGCCTCGATCGACCCCATCTGCAGGGTTAGCAATTGCGTGAAGTCTCGCCCATTCAAGGGCAGAGCGCGAATCTGGCGGTCGTCTACAAGGGCCGAAACAGAAGATGCCGTAGTTTCCACCATGGGGGCCTCGCCAGTGATCGTAATCACTTCGGCGACTGCCCCAACATTAAGGGAAAAATTTAGCGTTGCTTCCTGGCCCACCGTTAATGTGACGCCAGCACGAACCGCCGATTGAAAGCCAGACATTTCCACTCTTACGGTATATGAACCTACCGGTAGTTGCCGCAGGTGATATACACCTCTAGCATCGGACCCCGCCGCGCGGCTGAATCCCGTCGCCACGTTTGTGCCCGTTACCGCCGCTCCCGGGATAACCGCCCCGGTATTATCGGTGACCGTTCCAGAAATCGTGGCCGTCGTGACCTGCGCGAGGGAGATCCCCCCACTCAGAACCCAAATCAATGCCGTTCCCAAGATTCTCTGCCTCTTCATAATTCATCTCCTGTTAGGTTGGAAAAAACTTTCTGCCAATGTCGTTGTTTCTCGCCAGCGCTCGGTAGAGCGTGCTTCGCGATCATCCTTCTGTGTTCGCTTCGGAGCCACAATTCCTTCCCTTGCTTGCCGAATTTATGAATCTCCTGCTTTTCCAGCAAAGCACCTGAACTGCGTTCCAGGCGCTGTCACCTCATTATTTTTTCCTTTTCGCCCGCCGAGCTATGGCAAAATCTCGTCTATTTCAAGAGCGGCAGTTCAGAATTCCAATTTCAGTGCGAACTGGATTTGCCGCGCAGTGTTAATGGTGTCCGTGATCCGCCCCGCTAGAGGGTTTGGAAAGATAGCTGTCGCGCCTGTCTGGATCGTTGAGTTCGGACGAGCAAAGTAGGGATGGTTGAGGAGGTTAAAGAATTCCGCCCGGAATTCCATGCGCTGCCGCTCGCCCAAAGGAAAATCCTTGACCACCGCAAAATCCAGGTTCGTAGCTGCCGGCCCAATGATCGTCTGCACTCCCGCGTTTCCGAAAAATCCACGCGGCTGAAGCTCGAATACACTGGGGTCAAAGTATTTGTCTGGCCCTCCCAAAACCGGGTTGTTACTCGCCCCGGGTTTCAAGTTCGGGCGGTTATTAGCGGATCCTGTGGACCCCGTTTCAGCCCGGTTGTAACCCAGGGTTGCAGTAAAAGGCTTCCCAGCAGCCCTCCGCATGATTCCATTCACCTGCCAACCGTTTAACAATCCTCTGGCAATCCTTCCCCCAAAATCACCCGTAGGTAGGTCATAAAGGAAATTGATCACCAGGTTGTTTCGCACATCCAGAACACTCAAGCCCCGATTCTCCTTGTGGTTAAACCGATCTTGCGAACCGGCATTGCTTGCTTGGCTGTCCCATCGGTCCGAGCCCTCATCAATTAATTTAGAGTAGGCATAAGAGAGTCCCACTTGCAGACCCCCCTGGAAGCGCCGATTGAGATTCACCTGCAAGGAGTTGTAGAAGGATTGCCCATCAAAATACGTCCGGGCATCGTCCGTGAGGTTAGGGTTGCGCAGAGTGAGGCTGCCATTGGGACAAGAGGGATTACCACCTGTGAAATTGAAACACTTAGTGCCGTCCGCCAAGATCGTCGGCTCCTTGAAATTGGCCAACCGAACGTTACCTAAATGATTTCCTCGTGATCCGACATAAGCGACCATCACTGAAGTATTCGCTATTAGTTCATGCTGAACGGTGAAGTTGTACTGCATCAGATAGGGCGGGTCTAGCTCGTAATCCATAGATTGTAAACTCGGCTTCGTAGTCGCTGGATCCACAGTCCGGTATACTCCCAAGAAGGGCGGATTGGAGGCAGTCACACGGAAAAAGAGAGGAGGCTGGCGTAGGGGGATGGTGCCCCAATGAGCGGAACGAAGATACAGTTGATACAGCCCAACCCCGGCTCGCACTGCCGTCTTTCCGTCTCCCCGCGCATCCCAGGCGAAGCCAATTCGCGGCTGGAAATTCCACCACTGTGGGATGCTATTGTAAGGTGGACCTTGGGTAGGGGCGGGGTCCAATTCCGCGCGAAAAACCCATATCCGATCATGTTTTTCTGTCGGAACCCTTGCCATCTCGTACCGCAGACCCAGGTTCAAAGTCAGGCGCGGTCGAACCTGGTAAGTATCGTCAATGTACGCACCAATCATCCACTGAGTATAGCTCCGATGGACATTCGCGCCCTCCGGATTCATGCCCACGAAGAGTCGTGGAGTCGCCCTCAAGAATGCTTCAAGTGTAGCAAAGCTGTAGCCTCCGTAGGTATCGGTGGGGAGATACCAATTGTTCCCATATTTCATGACGCGACCACCGAACTTAAGCTGATGCGGGCCCTGCGTGGTCAAAACATCATCCATCACCTGGTAGAAGTTCGTGGTGTAGTCACGGGTGGTGCTCCCTCCGATCGAAGAAAGTCTGCCGCCGTCCAGTGAGAGCGTTGATTGGTCTCCAAACCGGAAACCGGGAGTAAAGTCAAATTGGGGCGGAAGAGGCGCAAAAGTAAATTCCGCCGCTTCCCGCGGATGAGTCCGAGTGTATCCCAGCCGCAACGTGTTGATCCAAATCGGCGAAAAAAGGTGACTATGTTCCAATGTGACATAGTCCCATCGAGTCGCCGACGTCAGCAGGTAGGTCAGCGTGTTATTCGGAGCCGAGTTCTTAGAATCGTCGAACGTATAGCGAAGAAAAATGCTATCAGAATCCGAGAAACGATGATCCACACGGGTCATCCAATAATATTCATCGGTCGGCTGGCTGAACACATTGAAAAACTCCCCTGTCCCCAGGGTAGGAAATCTTTGCCCGTTTACCGGTGGGTACAACGCCAGGAAAGGTGCGATGTTTGGATGGACACCCACATCGCTGTAACCGACGACATTCCCCGACTGCACGATCGGGAGGAACCCTTTCCGTGTGTTCTCATCCGGCACCGTGGCGGTGGTGGTCCTTCCTAATCGCTCCTCCAACACCTCCAGCGTTCCAAAATAAAACGTTTTGTCCTTCAGGATAGGCCCGCCCAGAGAAAAGCCGAACTGATTGCGCTTGAAGGGGGGTTTGGGCTTATTGTTGCGATTGGCAGCCCATTCGTTGGCGTCCAGAATATCGTTTCGGAGAAATTCGAAGACCGAGCCATGAATCTCATTGGTTCCCGATCGTGTAACCGCATTAATCACAGCTCCGCCTTGGCTCGGGTAAGCCGCGCTATAGCTGCTACTCAACACCACAAACTCCCGGAGCGCTTCCACTCCCAGGGCCTGTCCCGTGACCCCTGCCGGAGCCTGATTCATGTGGTCCGATATCTCGGTGCCATCCACCAAATACGTATTGGCAGTCGTTCTGGCACCGTTAACCGAAATCCTCTTCCCAGGCGCAGTACCAATGTTTCCGCCTCCTTTGCGGTCTGCCTCGATCGCCCCAACTTGCAGGGTTAACAGCTGCGTGAAATCCCGTCCGTTCAGGGGCAGAGCGCGAATCTGGCGGTCATCTACAAGGGCTGAGAGAGATGAAGTTGTAGTTTCCACAATGGGAGCCTCGCCGGTGATTGTAATTACTTCTGCGACCGCTCCGATATTAAGGGAAAAATTTAATCCCGCTTCCTGGCCCACCGTCAACTTGATGCCATCCCGAACTGCCGCCTGGAATCCAGCCATTTCCACTTTCACCGTATACGTGCCTACCGGTAGTTGCCGAAGGTGATACACGCCTCTCGGATCCGACTCCACGGTGCGGGTAAATCCTGTCTCCACGTTTGTGCCGGTTACAACCGCGCCTGGGATGACCGCCCCGGTATTATCGGTGACCGTCCCAGAAATCGTGGCCGTCGTGACCTGCGCTAGGGAAATCCCCCAACTTAGAACCCAAACCGATACAACTCCTAAGATTCTCTGTCCCCTCATACATTTATCCCCTGTTACGTTGGAAAAAATTTTCTGCCAATGTCGTTATTTCTCCCCAGCACTTGGCAGTCGCTATTTAGCGATCATTACTTACGGCTAATGAAAAGCATTGACTCAGACTACTCTGCGATTTTTAATGAATAGGTGCTTCTTCTGTTCTGATTCTATTGAGCTTGAACAGTAACTGGATTCACTGGCTTGGACACGTCTTTGGTTTTATCCTCATTGACCCGATACTGAGGATCCTTCGGAGGAGTCTGAAGGTCCTTGACGGTTAACGGCACAGCGCCTAATTTGAGAAGCAGGTCTGCCGTACTTTCGTGAAGCCGCAGACGCCCTTGACTATTTACAACCGCAACCATCGCCATTGCTATCGTCCAGGGCGTCTGTCCGGTTTTGTCCTTCGCGTTCACCTTAGCACCCTTATCCACTAAGAACTGAACAATCGAATTTGCCCCCACCGATGCGGCAGCATGGAGTGCGGTCTGGCCGTCAGCATCGGGCGCATTGATGTCATCACCTAGTTGCACCGCTAGTTGAATGGCCTCCAGAAAATTGCTCTCCTCTCCTGGCAGAAAATCTTGGGCACGTCCTGTTCCCGCCGCAACCATTATCGGTGTCTTGTCCTTTGTCCCCAGCCGGGGATTAGCGCCGCCCTCTGCCAACACGCGCATAAGATTGGCATCTCCCGATGCGGCTGCAAGGAAAAATGCCGTGGCGCCGACTAGACTCATGGGTGTTGACTGCCGGAAAGGCGCCCGCATGTTGCGCTCGTAATCTTTTGCGATGCGAGTATTTGGGTCTGCCCCATGCCTCAGAAGGGCTTTTACCAATCCAGTCATGTTCGGCGGTGGCAAAAGGTAAGGTTTGTATTCGATGTAGCTAAGATCCGAAAGTCCCTTCTGGACCGCATAATGCAATGCAGTCATCCCATAGCCGTCCGCAGCATTTGAATCCGCACCTTTGTCCAGGAGAAATGTTGTAAACGCTTCGTGGCCGCTGGCGCTTGCCACCACCAATGCGCTGCCATCTTGTTTCGTGCCTTCATCCACATCGGATCCCGCGTCCAGCAAGATCCGAGCCAAATCCACATCCCCCACCCGGGCAGCAAATAATAATGGAGTAAAACCCCTATTTGAGCGGGCATGTACGTCAGCCCCGTGCTCAATCAACACTCGCGCAGCTTTTACCTGTCCCTCCGCCACTGCCCACATTAAGGCGGTCTGCCCACGCCATGTTTCTTTTGCGTTCACTTCCGCCCCGTGGACCAGCAATGATTTCACAGCTTCTGCGTTGCCCGTCCGCGAACATGTCATGAGGGGCATCTCTTGGGTTCTGAGCAGTGGAGCATTTGGATTCGCGCCTGCTTTCAATAGCTTCTCCACCATAGCAGCATTCCCATTGCTGCATGCAAGCCAGAGCGGAGTGATGCCATAATCATTCGCGGCATTGGCATTAGCACCAGCGGCGATCAGGAGGTATGCTATTTCCAAGTCGCCACGATGAGCGGCCCAGGCCAAAGCCGTTGCGCCGTCCGCTTGGGCCGCGTTCACATCGGCTCCCTCCTTCAGGAGCAGATGCACAGCTTCTGTATTTGCGTTCCGAACCGCATCTATCAAGCTAAGATCGCCGCTTGTGGGAGCAGCAAGGCTGGCGACTGACAATAGAGGCACAATCCACAAACCAATCAGACGTTCAATCTTTGCGTTCATAGTCGCGCCTCCTTCTTAAGCAGCAAAACGGCTTTCAATTAACCGCGTTTTCATAATGTTATCTCTTGCACACGTAGAAATTGAATGTGTCTCGAAAGACACTTTTTCACACTCCGATACGGTGCCTTGCAGGCATGAACTTTCTGAGCTGTTTACTGTTAAATACGCCGACTTATCGTTGACCCGCCCTTTTTTGCAACAACATTTCATTCACCTAGGAGAAAAGTCGGCCCGCTACTTCCGACTATAGCCTAGAAAGCCATCTTTCTCCCCGGCATACTCCCAGTATTGCTATGCGACTGAAAGGAGTTCAAGTTTCCCAGTACTATCTCCAAAGTTCTCTACAGGAATATCCAGCTTGTCCAGCATAGTCAAGAAGAGGTTCGACATCGGCGTATCGTTCGAATAGCGAAGATGCCGTCCTCCTTTGAGCCGGCCTGAAGCCCCTCCAGCCAAAAGTGCAGGCAGATTCTGGTGTAAATGCTGGTTGCCGTCACTGATCCCGCTACCGTACAGAATCATTGAATGGTCAAATAAGGATCCATCACCGTCCGGTGTAGACTTCAGCTTTTCCAGATAATAGGCAAATATTTTGGCGTGGAAGAGGTTGATCTGAGTCACTTTCGCAATCTTGTCAGGATCATTCTGGTGGTGCGATAGCGGGTGGTGTGCATCGGGAATGCCTATCTCGCGATATGTTCGATCGCTTTGTTCCCGACCCATCATAAAGGTAATAACGCGAGTCATATCACACTGGAAGGCTAATACCTGCAAATCGAACATCAGCTTGGCGTAATCATCAAACCGAGCAGGGGCCCCAGGAGGCCGATCGACTATGGGGAGTTCCCTGGAGGCTTGTTCCTCGGCTGCCTGGATGCGCCTCTCGATGTCTCGAATGGCATCAAGATATTCAGTAACCTTGGAACGATCCCGCGGCCCTAGCTCTGTCATCAGGTAAGTGGCAGCCTGGGTAATCGAGTCGAGTATGCTGGCATCCCTTCGGATGCGTGCGCGCCGCTCAACGGGATCGGTGCTACTACTGTCTCCAAACAAGCGCTCGAATATCGCACGCGGCTGATTTTCGATAGGCAGTGGCGTTGTGGGGGTGCGCCAGGAAAGTGTGTGCCGGAAGGCGCAGTTCCAGTTTCGCTCGCACTGACCTATGACATCATTCGCATCCAGGCCGAGCTCAAGCGAAGCGAGCTGTGTATGTTTGCCGAACTCTTGGGCGGCGATCTGGTCCACAGAGGTGCCTGCCTGACCTTCTCGCTTTGCATGAACGCCGGTAAGATAAGATGCACTCGCACGGTCATGCGGTGCCACCTCACCTTCGCCTGGTAGAGGATCCGCTGTATCGTGGTTCAGTCCAGTCAGCACAAGAAAATGATCTCGAAATGCAGCCAGCGGCTCGAGAGTCAGAGGCAACTCAAAAGCGGACCCCTCCGCTGTTGGCGTCCATTTGTCCATAATGATTCCGTTGGGAACGTAAACAAAGGACAGCCGAGTTGGTGACTTCGCCGCCAGTGCACGCGTGGCGGAGAATGCCGGCACCATCCCCTCCAAGAGGGGCAATGCCAACGCTGTCCCGAAGCCTCGCAAAAACGTGCGTCGGGGAATAGCCTTCTTAAAAATCATCATGGTTCTGACCTCCTCATCTGAAAGGGCGTGCTGTTGACGACGCCCATGACTAATAATGAAAAGCGATAGTCGCTAGAAACTGCTTCCCGCAAGATCTTGCGTATCGCCGGTTGATCGTAGTATTCAATTCCTCGGCCCAGAGAATAGGTCAAGAGCTTTTCAGTGACGGTAGTGACAAAGCCCTCGGGCTTGCCCATCAGTGCCTTTCGAAGCCCGTCCGGGCCCTCGAACTTCGTACCATCCGGAAGCACTCCGGAGGCATCGATCTTGGTCTCCCCTATGGTCGTTCGCCACTTGCCAGTACCATCGAAGTTTTCCAATGCGAATCCCAGTGGATCCATCAGCTTATGGCAAACTGCACAAGCAGGATTCTTGCGGTGCTCCTCCATCCGCTCCCGCATGGAGAGCACCTTCCCATTCTCACTATCTTCTTTTAGAGAGGGAACATTCGGGGGCGGGGGCGGGGGCGGCGTGCCCAGGATATTCTCAAGCACCCATTTGCCGCGAGAAACCGGGGAAGTCCGATTTGGATACGACGTGACGGTCAAAATGCTCCCTTGGCCCAACAATCCCCTTCGTTCCTGATCGCTTAGCTTCACTCGCCGAAACTCGCTGCCATAAACATTGGGAATGCCGTAGTACCGAGCCAACCGTTCGTTAACAAACGTATAATCGGCAGCTAACAAGTCCAGAACGCTTCGATCTTCGCGCACAATGCTTTCAAAGAACAACTCTGTCTCTAATTGGAATGCCTGACGCAGATTCTCGTCGAAATCATAAAATATGCTCTGATCCGGCTTCATAGAACGTAGATTCCGGACATAGAGCCACTGCCCAGCAAAATTGCTAGCCAAAGATTTTGTGCGCGAATCCACCAGCATTCGCCGCACTTGCTGTCGTAGCACTTCACCATCTCGGAGTTTGTTCGCTTCCGCTAAATCTAAAAGCTCGTCGTCTGGTATGCTGCTCCACAGAAAAAATGACAAGCGGGAAGCGAGTTCGAGATCACTAATGCGATAAGCGGCGCCTGGCGCAACATTCGCTGGAGTGCGTTCGACGCGGAACAGAAACTCGGGACCCGCCAGTATTCTTTCCAGGGCCATTCCTACTCCAGCTTCAAACCCCCCATTGTTCCGACCGGCCTTATAAAGGCTCAACAGAGTCTGCATGTCCGCATCCGCCACAGGCCTGCGATAAGCCCGCCGCGCAAGTCCGGATACGATCTTCTTAGCGCAGGTCTCCTCCTCGGCCTCGTTGATCGGACGGCACACGAAAATCTTCCGGCGGCTGGGCGTGTCTCCCAAGCCTTTGGGGCTATAGGGGCCGCCAATGGAGACACTGTCTACGGCCGGGTCGCCACCCTTATAGGAGGCGAGATCCGTCAGCGTGAAAGTCGGGTGATGGACTGGGAGTGAATCAGGCTTGCCATTGACATACTGAAGCGCTCCCTCTGGCACCCAATTCTCCTGGATGAAAGAGACTCCAACCAGTCGCATGCCCGTTTTCGCCTGAAAACGGACTTCCAGCACCTCATCCGCTGTCAATTCATACAGCTCTTGTTCGGGATCGCCCCCACCGGCAGTTGAAAAAATCGGCGCCGACTTGCCTTTGTGCTCACCTCCAATAGTAAACAATTTGACTCGTGCGCCATCCAAGCGCACATCCAACTGATGCGGCTCTACAAGCCCCTTAACCCGATCTCTGTCATCTCTCTGCAATACGATTTTGATAACGTACTCGCCGTCGAGAGGAAAGTAATGGCGGACTGCAATCCCGCCACGCGATCCAAACGGAAGGTCTTCGCTCATGCGATCCTCTTGGAGGAGGAACTTGTGCAGATTATAGGTCTCTACGATCGGTGATACCTTCGGTTCCCCAATTGCGAGGCGGGTAATCTTTCGTGCTGCGGAAAGATATCTTTCCAGCCGTAAGGGGGATATGGATAAGACTTCCCCAATATTGTCGAAACCGTAGTTCGATTCGTCAGCAGGAAGAAGCAAGCCGGCATCGATATCCACCGCGAGCAGGTCATGGATCGCATTCTGGTACTCCACTCCGTTCAGGCGATGAACGGCGGCTGGGCTGCCAGGATTAGGCTTGGCCTCCGCCACACGGTCGAGTTCCGTTTCTAGGTACATGGCCAAGGAATCGTAAGTGGCTTTGTCCGGGCGGGGCATTCCAGCAGGCGGCATCGCGCCAGCACGAAGTTTCCGAATAACCTTTTCCCAAATCTCCCCACTCGCCGGAACATTTTCTATATCCGCCTTGTCAAGCATCAGTCCGGCTGTCTTCAGCTTTTCGTTGTGGCAGGTAACGCAATATCGATCAAGAACCGTACGGTTTGGAGCGGCGGGCTGCGAAGCAGGGTTCCCTGAGTCTTGGGCTTGGATGTAGGCAGAACTGCCAACCAGAATGCCTGTTATTATCAAAGCCTGTTTAAACATTAATCCCCCGCCTCCGAGCTTGACTAGAAAATACTGCTTCCTGACTTCTATGTCAATATTATCTTTTTTATATTCATATTTATATAAGGGCTTTTTATAAGAAAAAGTTATTTGAGTATTCAAACCTGATCGAGTACCTGGAGTAGCAAATTGCTGCGAGTTTGATCGCACCCATCCGTAGGTCCGAAGCCGCGCGATTTGAGAGCAACTAACCCTTGCGCAGTTCGTTAAGTACGAGACGAGAGATTTCCTTAAGGGTCTCGAAAATACCCATGCCCTTATAGGCGACTGCTTCGACAATCGGCTCGTCCTTGCGACGAAGTTCTTTGGCCAGCACATCCACTGGCAGAACGTTCGGGAGGTCGCGCTTATTGAGCTGGAGGACATAGGGGAGCTTCTGCAGGTCGTAGCCGTGCTCCTTTAAGTTTTCCTCCAAATTATCAATGCTTTCCAAGTTAGCGTCCATCCGTTCTTCTTGCGAGTCTGCCACAAAAACCACGCCGTCCACCCCGCGCAGAATCAGCTTGCGGCTGGCATCGTAAAAGACCTGCCCGGGGACTGTATAAAGGTGGAAGCGCGTTTTAAAGCCGCGCACGGTTCCCAGATCGATTGGAAGAAAATCGAAGAACAGTGTGCGGTCCGTCTCTGTAGCTAACGAGATCATCTTACCCTTGTTTGGAGCCATCTCGAAAACTTTTTCCAGGTTGGTAGTTTTTCCGCCGAGGCCCGCTCCGTAATATACCAGCTTGCAATTAATCTCTTTGGCGGCAAAGTTGATGAAACTCAATGAAACCCCCGAAGTGGGAAAAATGCTCGCCACCCCAGAGGAGCAGCGCTTCCGTTTATATCATGGAGCCAGGATTAGGAGCAAGAGCATGCTCGAAAAGATCGATGGAAGACTTCGTGTCGAAAGTTGAACGAAAGCCACATGGAATCAGCAGCACGCAGAGGGATTCCATGCCGATGCCGTTGCGGTTGACTTGACTATCCTCCACAGAAATTGCTATTTTATTTTGTAGCGGCAAAAGAAGTATCTTTTCGGTAAATAGGAAGTAACGACTAAGGAGGAAGCGAATGAAGATATGGAGGCGGGGTTGCATTCTTGTAATAGTTTTTATGTTTTCATTCCCCCTCGGCGCAGCGCCTCAGGGGGATAAAGCCAGTAATGGAAAGAATGAGGCCAAAGGAGACGCTGTCAAGGGGAAGACAGTTTTCCTAGACCGATGCGAAATTTGTCATAACGCAGACTCAGAAGAGGCGAAGGTTGGACCCGGATTAAAAGGAATTTCCCACAAACCTCCTCACAAGATGGCTGATGGAAGAGAGCACAAAGATCATACTCCGGCAGTGCTCCGCGAGCAGATTGTGGATGGTAGTAGCATTATGCCCCCGGAGGGAATGCCGCCGATGGGGCCTATGCTTTCCGGCGAGGAAATCGATGACGTGGTAGCCTATCTTCAGACCTTATAAGATCGGGCTATACGTATTCTGCAATATGCAACTCATTGAGGTGGGCCGCTCCTAGTTGCCCCACCCAGTGAAAAGTTTCAGTAGATTATCTTGAGGCCCAAAGCTTCGATTCTTGCCGTCGAACTAACCTGAACTGACCGGCACCCCAGTTTGCCCGGGAGCAGGTCAGTTAGGTTCTTCGACTATATCGCCTGAATTACTTCGCTTCTTCATATCTAGGAACTACGGCAAGGTTGCGAAGGGGCTCTGTTTTTGAGGCGTTGTAATGGTAATGATGGTAACTTCCTACCGGGATTCCGACGATGTCCCCTTCTGAATATTCATATCGCTTGGGGGATTCGTCCTTTTTGTAATAATCATCATAGCCCTTACCCTTCAAGATGTAGTACATGCCGGAGCCTCCATGGCGATGCACCTGCTTGCGTGAGGCACGAAAAGCGGCTGCTTCCATGGGTGTTAGGGGATCTTCTGTTGCAGGTTCGTCCTCGGCGTTGAGATAGATGAGCGGGTGAGTTCTGTGTCCGACTCGCGTAACATCAAGGACGATCCGGTTTTCAAGAGGAGGGCGAGGATCTTTGATATTCGGGAAATACCCCCCTGGCCACTTCAGGTTATCAAAACTAAGTGGTGATCCGGGACCGGTTTGCGTTAGCCACTCCATGGGAGCATTCCCTCCCTCGCCGCCGCCTCCGCCGCTCCCCCTGTCCATCTCGATATCCGCTGTCGAAAAGGAATTAACCCCGTATCCAACGTACTCCACCAGCCGGGCCGAATTCATTCCCGGAGCTAGACTATGTTCGATCCAACTCCCCGGCGGCACGGCAAAAAAATCGTTCGTTTTCCATTGGATTTCCCTTTCCCTGCCTTCCTTAGTCGTGTATTTAGTCTTTCCTTGGCCCTGAGAGACCATGTAAAGCGGCTCCCCGTTGTCGCCATAGCGATGCTTGCGAGACATCGCTTGGGAAGTGATCTCGGTGATCATAATCAGTTGAGCTTTACCACCAAGTTCCAACTCAACCCGACCGTCTCCTACGGGACTCTTAACGACAGGGTGTGTGCGGGTATGGAAAACCACTCCTTTCGCCCTGTTGCTATCCAAAAACTTGTTGAATTCCCCGGTTAGGTCTTTTGTTTGTCCGTTCTCCGTCACCTGGAGCGCAAAGGAATATGGAGCATCTTGACGGATTCGTTGCAAGCCATCGTTTTGAGCGCGCAAGACCGAGGGAACAAGAAAACTAAAACCGAAAGCTACAAATAATACAAAAAACTGTCTTACCCTAGGCATTTTGAGTGACCCCTCCCTTCTCCTCAATTACAATGCAGGATTCAGGCTTCCACCATGCGCGGAAGCATACGTAAACTGCCCCATGCTGTCAAGCCGCTACCGTTCAAGAAACTGGCAGAAGCGGTTCCCGGTCATAGGGCAGATGCGCATCCACCGTGTGCAATTTGATGGCGGTGGTCGCATAACTACCCATCAGATTGCATAGATCAACAAGGTCCCTCGCTCCCAACTGTTTATAGATGCGGGAGAAAGTCTCTGAGCTTACTCGGTGTTGGCCGAAGATTTCGCGGCCGAGTTGGATGATGGATGCTTCTTTTTCTGGCACTCCCGTCAGAGGCTTGCGATGCCGGACGACATCTATGATCGCTGGTTCGAGGCCTTCTTTCAGCGCGACGGGTTCATGGACCGTCCACTCAAATGCCTGATCCCATTCGCGGGCTACCACAAGTCTGGCCAGTTCCTGAAGACGACGAGATACGCGGGTGGCTTCCCGAAGGTTTTCACCGCGGCTCCCGTGGAGCCCTATCCCTCCCGGTCCTGCGATACCAGCGAGCGAGGTGTCGTTGGGAGACATGTGGGAGTCGTAGCTCTTTTTCCCCTCCTCATCCAAGTCTTCTCGTTTGGGCAGGGGAAGACGGCCTCTCGAATCCGGATGAACGTCCCTGGGAAGCGAGGCAGCGTACGCCTCCGGCGTCATGGGACTCCAGTTGGAAGGCAGTTGCGTTCCCAACGGGGGCAGCAGTGACTGTCGGTCACGGGGCAGATGCGCATTCACCGTGTGCAGTTTGATAGCAGTGTTCGTATAACTGCCCATAAAATCGCATAGGTCCACAAGACTCCTAGCTCCCAGTTGTTTATAGGCACGCGCGAAGGTTTCCGAGCTCACTTTGTGTTTCTCGAAGAGCTCGCGACCCAGTTGAATGATGGACGCTTCTTTTTCGGGTACCCCCGTCAGGGGCTTGCGATACCGCACAATATCAATGATCGCTGGTTCCAGACGTTGCCGCAGCGCCTCTGGTTCATGGACCGTCCACTCAAACGCCTGATCCATTTCGCGGGATACCACGAGCCTCGCTAATTCTTGCAGGCGGCGATCCACGCCACTCTCCGACCTATTTCGACTTGCGTGTAGCCCTATCCCTCCAGGCCCTGCGAATCCGGCGAGCGAGGTGTCATTAGGAGAGGCCAGGCGGTCGTAGGCCTTCTTGCCTTCCTCGTCTAAGTCTTCCCGTCTGACCAGCGGAAGACGGCCTCTTGAGTCCGGATAAACGTCCTTGGGAAGTGAGGCGGCGTACTGTTCCGGCGTCATGGGACGCCAACCGGAAGATTCCTCTGCCGCTTGGGGACCTGGAGAGCATCCAAGCCATACACCAGCCATCACTGCGCATAGCAAGACACTTACGAAACCGACGTGTTTCATCTTAGACCTCCTGCGAAAAAAACCTGAGGATGTGGAAACCGAGTTTCTCTTAGGGTGATTCCCGCGCCAAATACTCTAAACTAAAACTGGCAAATTTTCTTCTTTTTTATGCTTTTGTTCCTGCTTGCTGTCTATCTGCAGACAAACTGATAATGCGGGAAAGCTCCTGAGACGGGTTAGCGTCCCAGGAGCGCCTGGTCTCTCAGTTACGTTAGAACTCGAACTTCAGCGCCAACTGAACCAACCGTGGAGATCCCAAAGTCTGGTCAATAATCCCCACAGTTGGACTCACGGTACCGGCGTTCGTGAATACGGTGGAGCCGGGTCCAGCGAAGTTCGGGTGATTTGGCAGATTGAAGAACTCCGCCCGGAACTGCAGGTTCTTGCCCTCTCTCACTGGAAATACCTTGAATATCGAGAAGTCCACTTTTGTTTGGCCGGGCCCGGACATTGTATTTCTGCCCAGGTTGCCAAAATACCCCTGCGGGACTTGCTCGAACTGCGTCTCATCAAACCAATGATTAATATCGCCCGTCACCGGGTTGTTGTTGCCTCCGGGTTTCAGGTTGGGCCTTAAGGAGCAAGAGCGGCAGAAATTGTTAATGTTGTAGCCCGCCCCGCCAATTGTAACTGGCAATCCTGAGCGAGCGGAGACGATCCCGTTAATTTGCCAGCCACCGAAAATCAGATTCGCAGTGTTTCCCATATTGCCCCCGAAAAACCGGCCTTGGCCTATAGGGAGTTCATAACTATAGTTAAAAACAAAGTTGTTCCGGACATCCTGATCCAGCAGGCTTCTATCATATTCCTTGTAGTTCCATAGATTGCCCGAGGTGAATCCGCTTCCAAAAGTGGAGGAGGAACCAGCCCCGTTCAGTCCAAGCACTCCGGTGCCGACGTTTTTTGACCAGGTGTGGGACACACTAAACTCTAACCCATGACTGAACCGCTTCTGCAACCGCAACTGGAGCGCGTTGTAAAGACTGTCTCCCAGATTCGCATAGGTGCGCGTGGAATCCAGGGCCGGATTGATGGATGGCTGGAGGCGAGGGGTGAACATCCTTCCCTGCGCATCGAGTTGGACCGCAGGCTGGATCTGGTCAATAACGCCTACCAAGCTTACACCGCGGGTTCCGATATAGGTTGAGCTTACCACCCAGCTTGCTCCCAATTGTCTCTGGATTCCGAAGTTCCACTGCATACCGTACGGGTACTTGAGATCCGTATTGATATTCTGAGGCTGCGGAGTGCCGGTGGAAGTGTTTACTTTGGGTATTGGGTCGGGCCAAATCTTGAGGTTGCGCAGTAAGATCCGGTCCGCCCAGGGTGGATAATAAATCGCCCCTTGATACAGGTATTCCAGCGGAATTTCTTTGAAGAGTCCGTACCCGCCTCGGACCGTAGTTGCTGCATCCGGACTATAGGCTAAGCCGAAGCGAGGTCCCAAACCTCCCAAAATATCCCGGCTTGAGAACAATGGATCCTTCCCCACCAGCGTCCATCCGGTATCCCGCAGTGTGTCTTTCACCACAGCCGCTTTCCCATTGACTTCTACTGGCCCTGTAACTCTCTCCCAGCGAACGCCAAGGTTAAGGCTTAGGTTCGGCAGCAACTGGAAGTCGTCCTGAATGTACCAAGCGCCGTAGGTCTGCCGCCATCCCCGGTAAACATCTGCTGGGCCTGTTACCGCGACCGTCGTGAGGGTATAGCCATTGCATCCGGTGCAGGCGCCAACGGTTAAAAAGTTCGCCATTGGAGCAGCAAAAGAAGTCTGCCCGTGAGACCGGACCGAGCGGATTGTGTTTTGTTGATAGCGGCGGACATCCACGCCAATATCAAACGAATGCAACCCTTTCGTGAGGCGCACGGAATCAGCATAACTGAACGTATTGTCCACCCACATCAGCGGGTCGTCCAGGTCGGCGCCCAAGACCGTGCCGCCGGGACGGCCGTTGTGGCCGCCGGGAACGCTGACTCCAGGAACTCCCCAAGGCCCGCCCCAGTACACCCGGGGTATGACCGCCAACTGTGGCGGAAGTCCCGGATAGTCATCGGCATTGACGCGGCTGTTTTCCTCCCCATCAATACACATGCACTGGTTGTTGTTGTTGCGGGTAAATCCAGCCCGCGCTATATTGAGGACGCTCGGAGAGATTATTCTCGTCCACTCCAGCGCCAGGTAGCTATAAGAGCCCCAGTCGTTCGTCCAGGTGTGAAGATTCTTGGATACATCCAAAAACTGGGCGTCGGGAACCTCCTTGCTGCTGCGGTCCATCACGAACCGCCCGAAAATGTTGTCATTGTCGCTGAGCCGTTGGTCAACCCGGAACATGTAATAGTTCTCCCGCCCGCGCTCCCTCACGCTTTCCTTGAATTCCTGAAGACCATCGTTCAAATACAGCCCATTTCCCCTCGGAATGAGGTCGATGATCGGACGAATGTCTGGTCTTACGTCCACCGTTCGTGTAATAACACTTTGCTCCTTGGTGCAGGTTTGCATTCCAGTCGGGCACCCCGTGATCTGCCCATTCCGCGCCTCGTCGCTCATGACGCGGCCGTTATCGGTAGTTCCTCGAATCTGCCGCAAGCCTTCATAGGAGGCAAAGAAGAAGGTGTTGTCTTTCTTAATCGGCCCGCCTAGCGTGCCGCCGAACTGGTTCCGCTTATATGGCGGTATTGGTTCATCCGGTATGTCGAAGAAGTTCTTCGCGTCCAGATTCTCGTTTCTCAAAAACTCAAACGCGCTCCCGTGAAGTTCATTGGTTCCAGAACGGGTTACGGCATTCATGATGCCGCCAATGGCGCGGCCATACTGGGAGCCATAGTTATTCGAAAGGACCGTGAATTCCCGGATGGTATCCACGCCCAGGGTTTGGTTCATCACGCTTACTGGGGCCACGTTATTGGACGGGCTGACCATCTCTACCCCGTCCAGCAGGTAAAGGCTTTGCGTCGCGCGTGCTCCGTTCAACACGACTCTGCCGCCGCCCTGAAAGACTCCCGACGGAATCCCCAGGTCTGTAACGGCTCCAGGCTGAATCGCCGTTAAATCCGTAAAACTACGCCCGTTCAGCGGCAGTTCTCTCATTTCCCTTTCACTGACTAGATTAGACACGGTAGCATTCGTCGTCTCCAATAACGGTGCTTCCCCCATCACCGTAATCCTTTCCGCTACCGCTCCCACTTGCAGCGCGAAATCCACCACGGCTTGTCGTCCCACCGTCAACTCAATTCCGCTGCGCACCACGCTTTGGAACCCAGCCGCTTCTACCATAACTTCATGCATGCCTAAACCCAATTGCTGCGCTGTGTAGCGCCCCTGAGCATTCGTATTCACGGTGCGGGTGATCCCTGTCTCTACGTTCCGCACGGTAATGGTTGCCCCCGGGATTACTGCCCCGGAACTGTCAGACACAGCGCCAGAGATTTGCCCGCCTGTGACCTGGGCCAGGGCAATTGTGC
The DNA here is from genome assembly GCA_016199675.1 of Acidobacteriota bacterium. GTDB lineage: Bacteria > Acidobacteriota > Terriglobia > 2-12-FULL-54-10 > 2-12-FULL-54-10 > JACQGE01. The sequence goes on from JACQGE010000011.1 coordinate 37,005, forward strand.
TCACAAACATCGCACACACTGCTGCTTGCATCAAAATCCACTTTCCTCTCATGGGAAACCCTCCTTTACAGGTTGCAATACCGCTGACCAATGGCAAGTCTTTAGCGAGATAGCTAAAGACCTCCCCGTCCGGCAACAAACCCTCGATCCATCCGTGAGACAATCGTGATCTGCGGACGCAGACGCGAAACGGCTGAAGTTCGACTTCGCAATGTTTACCCAGCGTCCGTCTCCACACCCCGTTGGAAGGGAGCCTACGCTCGCCAGTACTGGATGTCAAGGAAAAATTTCCTTGACATCCTCCACCTGATAGCTATACTATTTTTAAACTCATCGGAGGCGGATTTTTCATAATGTCAAAACTAATAATGGCGTGGATTGGAATCGGGTTGGCCAGCACAGCACATCTTCTTCAGGCAGCTAGCCAGGAAGTCCCTAACCCTGCACCCGGCCCTGCCGCGCAATATAGTACGGTTCTCAGCCGCTACTGCTTTACCTGCCATAACGAAAGACTCAAAACAGCCGGCTTGATGCTGGACAAGATGGATATCGAGAATATTCCTGCAAGCGCGGAGGTATGGGAAAAGGTCATCCGCAAACTTCGCGTCCGGGGAATGCCTCCCGCCGGTATGCCGCGGCCGGACCTAGCCACCTATGATTCCTTTGCCACGTATTTGGAGACAGAACTTGACAACGCGGCCGCAGCAAAACCCAATCCCGGAAGAACGGCTGCCATACATCGGCTCAATCGCGCCGAATACACCAACGCGATCCGCGATTTGCTGGCATTGGAAATATACAACGAATCGCTTCTGCCTCCCGATGATTCGAACTATGGTTTTGACAACATCGGAGAGATTCTAACCGTATCCTCCGCGCTGCTGGAAAGGTTTATGTCAGCGGCAGAGATAATCGGTCGTCTGGCGATTGGGGATCCTACAATCCGTCCAGCACTCGCGACATACGAGATTCCCAGCAATTTCCAGCAACAGGACCGTGCCAGCGAAGATCTACCTTTCGGGTCGCGTGGCGGGCTTGCCGTTCGCCATTATTTTCCATTGGATGGCTCTTATCTCATTAAAATTGGTCTCAAGAAAGTCGATGATGGGTTATATGCGGGGCAAGTTGTCGGTTTCGAAGATCCCAAACAACTCGATCTACGTTTGGATGGCGAAAGAGTGCAAGTGTTCACTGTTGGTGGCAAGTCCGAAACAACCGATGCGGATTTGCAAATCCGCATTCCGTTAAAAGCGGGTTCCCATTTGGTTGGAGTCACTTTCCTGAAAGATTCCAAGAGGCTGGAAGGCCCAGCTCGTGAGGCAAGAGACCAGTCTGGTGTAAGTGAACTCACAATCGGCGGTCCCTATGACGGGAGGAGACCAATAAATACACCGAGCCGCAGCAAGATTTTTTTATGCAATCCAAAGAACAGCCAGGAGGAAGAACCCTGCGCCAAAAAGATACTTTCGACGTTGGCACGTCGCGCGTACCGCCGTCCGGTCAGCGATGCGGACATCCAACCTCTGCTCGATCTTTATAGGACTGGCTTGGCCAAGGGCGGTTTTGAATCGGGAATCAAATTGGCTTTGGAAGGAATACTGGACAGTCCCTCCTTCCTCTTCCGAGTAGAACGCGATCCACAGAACGTGGCGCCTGATACCCCCTATCCCATCAGTGATCTCGAACTGGCTTCCCGACTATCGTTTTTCCTTTGGAGCAGCATACCTGACGATGAACTGTTGACCCTAGCCGAACGCGGCGAACTCAAAAATCCTGCGGTGCTGGAGCAACAAGTGAAGCGCATGCTTGCCGACTCACGTTCGAAGGCTCTTGTTGACAATTTTGCGGGGCAGTGGCTAACCCTTCGCAGCCTGAGCTCGAAGTCTCCAGATCGGTCAGTGTTTCCCAATTTCGACGATAACCTTCGTGAAGCGCTCCTACAGGAGACAAAACTATTCTTCGATAGCATCGTGCGCGAGAATCGCAGCGTGGTGGATTTGCTGAATGCAGATTATACGTTCCTCAACGAACGTCTGGCCCGCCATTATGGCATTCCGAATGTTTATGGCAGCCAGTTTCGGCGGGTAAAGGTGATCGATGAGAATCGGAGGGGGCTGCTCGGCAATGCCAGTGTTCTAATGGCGACCTCCTATAATACCAGGACCTCACCTGTTCTTCGCGGCAAATGGGTGTTGGAAAATATCCTGGGTACCCCGCCCCCGCCACCACCACCAGACGTTCCATCTCTAAAAGACGACAAGGACGCCAAGGCACTGACAATGCGTCAGCGGATGGAGCAGCATCGCGCAAATCCAGCGTGTGCAGCTTGCCACAAATTAATGGATCCCCTGGGCTTTGCGTTAGAAAACTTCGATGCCGTCGGCCAGTTCCGAACCACAACCGGTGCGGATAGAACGCCGATAGATGTCTCAGGCGCGCTTCCCGATGGCACTCCTTTGCAGGGTGCGGCCGGGCTTCGGGAGAATCTGCTGAAAAATCCTGAACAATTTGTGGATACCTTTGCAAAGAAACTACTGACTTATGCCCTAGGCCGAGGAGCCGCCTATTACGACGGTCCGGCTATCCGCAGAATTCTGCAGGAGTCTGCGCCTGACTACCGTTTTTCTTCCATAGTTTTGGGCATTATCAAGAGCGTGCCATTTCAGATGAGGGAATCACAATCACAAGTGCCAGCAGCCGTTGCGGGCGTTCGCTAATTGGTGACATGCAATAATTAGAAAGTATATAAGCGTAGGAGGCGTAACACCATGATGATCTTCAAGAAGACTCTTCCCCGGCGCACGTTCTTGAAAGGCGTTGGCGCAACGCTGGCTTTGCCGCTGCTGGACGGAATGATCCCGGCATTCGCAAGTACGCCCACCGGCTCGAAAGCCGCAACGCGGCTAGCGTTTGTTTATATTCCGAATGGGGCCATCCAAGATAAATGGACGCCGGCGACCGTGGGAGCCGGCTTCAAGATGACTCCAATTTTAGAACCGCTGGCTGCATTCCAGGATCAGCTCCTTGTACTGAGCGGACTCTCGTCGGTTCAGGCCATCGGCTTGGCGGGTGAGAGCGAGGGGCCGCATCCGCGTGCCTGCGTCACATACATGACGGGTGTTCATGCGGGGACAAGGAATATAAGAACTGGAGAGGCTCAGGTTAGCGCAGGAATTTCTGTGGACCAGGTAGCGGCCAAAGAACTTGGGAAGTACACTGAACTTGGATCACTCGAGATTGGAATAGAGTCCATTGGGATTGGCGCATGCGATGGAAGTTGTGCCTATACGGACACTATTTGCTGGCGCGATGCAACCACACCTCTCCCGATGCAGAACCAGCCGCGCGCAATATTCGAGCGCCTGTTCGGCCCTAGCGACAGCACGGATCCGGTAGAGCGGCTTGCTCGAGTCCGGAAAAACCGCAGCATTTTGGACTTTGTGTCTGAGGAAGCCCGCCGGCTCATGATGGGCCTAGGTTCGGGCGACCGCCTCAAGGTGAACCAGTATCTCGAATCCGTTCGAGACGCTGAGCGACGTATTCAGAAGGCTGAGGAGCAGTCCTCTCGAGAATTGCCGACTGTGCAGCGGCCCGCCGGTATCCCGGATAAATTTACCGAACATATCAAACTGATGTTTGACCTGATGACCCTTGCCTTTCAAACAGACTTGACCCGCATCTCCAGCCTTCAGATCGGCCATGAAATGAGCAATGCGACCTATCCCGAGATTGGAATTACCGATCCACATCACCCGTTCACGCATCACCAGGGCGACCCCTACAAGATTGACAAAGCCATCCAGGTTAACATTCTACATACTACGATGTTTGCTTATTTCCTCGAGAAGATGCGATCGACACAGGATGGCGATGGAACCCTTTTAGACCATTCGTTGATAGTTTACGGCGGCGGTCTCGGAGATGGCAATCTGCATATTCCCAAAAACCTGCCGATTTTGCTCGTAGGTGGAGGATCCGGTCAGGTTAAGGGGGGACGCCACATCCAATATTCAAAAGACACGCCATTGGCCAATCTTCAGTTAGCCCTGCTGCATAAGGTAGGAGTCCAGGCTGATAGGTTCGGCGATAGCACTGGCGATCTGGAGCTGTAGCCGGGTTTTCTGTTGCGCGAAGGATCATAAAAAACCCTCCCCGGATAAGGGAGGGTTTTTTATTTGAACGTGAAATCAGTTCTTTTATTTACCCGCTACTTGGTCATGGAGCTCTAAAACATCGAGCACCTTCACACCCGATTTCTCCAATGGAGTGGCGCCTAATTTGAGAAGCAACTCCGCTGTGTCATCACGATATTTACGGGGTCTCGCGTCGAGACTATCACCCAAGCCGGTCGTAATAACGTGGAAGGCGATACTCAAAGGCGTCTGCCCGAAATTGTCAAAGACCTCTGTTTTAGCGCCTTTGGATATCAAATACTCTACCATCTTGTTTCCGCCCACGTATGCTGCGCCGTGCAGGGGTGTAAAGCCATACTCGTTTGCCTCATTGACATCGCCGCCTAATTCTTCCACTGCCACCTTTAGTGCTTCGAGATGTCTGCTTTCCTCTTCCGGCGGGTACTCTGCCCAGTTACCCTGAACCTTGCCCACACCCGCTGCTTCCATCAGAGGGGTGGTACCCCCCATATAATCGAGTCGGCGGCCGCTTCCCCCTTCCAGAAATACGTTCTCAGTGGTCGTGAGCTTTGGATCAGCTCCGCCAGCGGCCAGCAAGCGCATTGCGGGGGCATTACCCTGCTCCGCTGCCAGCCAAAGCGGCGTGGCGCCAATCGCTACTGTGCCACCCTTGGTGCCATCCCTTATAACTCGTGAAGGTGATTTCAAAAACGAGACTCCGATAATCGGGATTCTTTGATCCTTAGCAGCAGCTTTCTCAATCCGTGCGTTAGGATTCGCTCCGTGCGCTAAGAGCGCTTTCACGGATTCAGTCATGTTCCGGCGCTCCGCCGCATAGTGCAGAGCAGTATAGCCGTTAAAGTCTACGGCGTTCGGGTCCGCGCCATTTTCTAGGAAAAGAATAACGAGTTGCTGGTAACCGCTAGAAGCCGCCAGCAGTAAGGGACTGGCGTCCGGCGAGCCCTCGTTGATTTTCGCTCCCGCTGCCAGCAGGATCTTGGCAGAATCTGGATCGTTCTGCTGGACAGAAAACATTAACGGCGTGAAACCACCATTGGAACGACCGTTGACTTCCGCTCCATGCTCGATCAGAACCTGAACTACATCAGGACGTTTTTCCGCCGCCGCACGCATTAGAGCTGTCTGCCCTGCTGGTTCTTTCGCATTTATGTCCGCTCCGTGGGCTAGCAAGGACTTGACCGCTTCCGCGCTTTTTCCAGCAGCAGCCATGAGCGCCGTTTCTCCGGAAAGCAGGGCTGTATTAGGATTCGCCCCTGCCTGCAATAACTTCTCAACCATAGCATCGTTGCCGTTAGAACTGGCCAGCCATAAAGCGGTAGCGCCATACTCGTTGGCCGCGTTCACATTTGCGCCGGCATGAATCAAAAGTTCCGCCGTGTCCAGATCATTCCAATGAGCCGCCCAGTGCAGCGCTGTCGCACCATCCGTTTGGCGAGCATTCACATCAGTCCCCTGGCGCTCCAACAAAGAACGCACCTGCGCCGTATCTCCTCGCCGTGCAGCATCCACCAGCGAAGCATCGTCGCTAGAGGCGGCAAGCCCCGCCACTGGCAATAGAAGTAACATGCACGTATTCAAGAGCTTTCGCTTCCTAGCCATTTCTATCCCTCCTTCGCCCGTGTGCCCAAATATATCATTGTTGTCGGCAATTTACTAGATACAAAAAACCCTCCTCATACATTGCAGGAGGGTTTTTGTAGCAAATCGAAATTCTCCGCCGTCAGAACTCGAATTTCAGGGCCAACTGGACTTGCCGAGAAGTGCCCACTGTTCTGGTGATCCGTCCCGGATTATCAACAGGCCCTCCGTTGTTTTCGAATACGCTTGTTCCCGGGCCAGCGAAGACTGGATGATTTGCAAAATTGAAAAACTCTGCCCGAAATTGCAGGTTCTTCCGCTCGCCGATTGCAAACCCCTTGAATACGGACAGGTCGAACTTAGTTAATCCCGGCCCATCCAAAGTGTTCTTCGCCAAATTCCCAAAATATCCCGGGGCTACCGGCAGAAACTGGGTTTCATCGAACCAATGATCCAGCTCTCCGATCACCGGGTTGGTGTTTCCTCCCGGCTTCAAGATGGGCCGAACATCGCACCGGCAGAATGTATTGGTCGAGTAGCCAGGCCCGCCGATCGTCTGCGGCAAGCCAGACCGCTTGGTAAAGGTTCCATTGATTTGCCAACCCCCCAGAATCGCATTGGCAACACTGCCCATATTCGACCCGAAGGCGAGACCCTGTCCTACAGGAATCTCATAGGTGAAGTTGAAATTGAAGTTGTGGGGGACATCCTGATCGGCCCGGCCTTTATCGAAGTTTTTATAGTCCCAGGAGTTCGATGTCTGGAACGAATTGCCGCCCTCTCCGCCCGTGACGCCGAGTCCCGTCGCTTTGCTCAGGTTTTTTGACCAGGTATAGGAGGAGCTGAACTCAATTCCCTGGGCAAACCGTTTCTGAATTCGCATTTGCAGGGCGTTGTACCAACTGTCTCCTATATTGGCAAAGGTACGGGTATTATCCCAAGCAGGGTTAGCGGGAGGTTGGTTGCGCGGCGTAAACAACACTCCGTTGGCATCTTTGCTTAACGCAGGCTGAACATCATTGTTCACTGAACCCAGGTTGATGCCTCGGGTGCCAATATAACTCATCCTCCCGACCCAACTCTGCCCGATCTGGCGCTCGATTCCAAAGTTCCACTGCAACGCATAAGGATATTTGTAATCATAGGCGATGATGGTGGGCGCGCGAGTGCCTGTACGGGGATCCACTCCCGCCAATGGGTTCGGCCACCGCGTGAGGTTACGGAGTTGGATTCGATTGGCAGAAGGCGGGTGGAAGACAGCCAGCGAGAACTGGTAAAACAAGGGCATCTCCTTGAACATTCCGAAACCGCCCCGGATCGAAGTCTTCTGGTCCGGGCTGTAGGCAAAGCCAAACCGCGGCATGAACCCTCCCAGGATGTCCCGGAGCTCGAACAAAGGTTTGTCGCCCAACTGCGTGTACACCGTGTCCCGGAGCACATCAACAATATTGGCCGTCTTCTGGTTAACCTCGACGGGAGGAGTGGCATGTTCCCAGCGCACACCAAAGTTCAGGGTCAGGTTGGAAAGCACCGCAATATCATCCTGAACGTACCAGGAGGCCAAAATTTGCCGATAGCCTCGGTAAGGGTCCGCTAGCGCATATCCATTGTCCGCTGTGAGAGTGTGGGCAACAGTCATGCTGTTAATCCCACGACAATCGTTCGAACCTCCGGTGCAGTAACCCGTGGTTCGTTGCCCTGCCGTCAGGAAGTTCTTGACGGGAGTAAACCAACTGGCGTTTCCGCGTGTCCAAGTCGTCCGCAGCGCGTTCTCCTGGAACCGCCGGATGTCCACTCCCATGTCCAGCGAATGGCGGCTCTTGCTGATGCGCACGGAATCGTAATAAGTAAACGTATTGCTCACAAACTTTAAGGGAGCAGCCAGGTAGGCCCCATTGACCGCGGTCCCGATACCATTATGCCCTCCCGGAAGGCTTACTCCGGGAATGGACCAGGGACCGCTCCAAGGCACTCCGGGAACAACTTCAAGCTGCGGAGCCAGCCCCGGGAAATTGACCACATCGTTGCGCGGGTCTCCCTCAATGCACTGGCATTGTTGGGTTCGATTGCGGGAAAAGCCGAAGCGCGCTGTGTTCAGCACCGAGGGAGAGACAATTCGAGTCCAGTCCAACGTCACAAAATTATAAGCTCCCCATTCGGCGTTGACGGGGTGGGTCTTCCCGTCGCTTAGAAATTGTGAGTCCGGCAACTCCTTGCTGCTGTAATCAACCACCATGCGGCCAAAAATATTGTCGCTGTCGCTCAGCCGCTGGTCAATCCGGCCCATCACATAATTTTCCCGGCCCACCTGCGTTCGGCTGACCCGAAATTCCTGGCTGCCATCATTCTGATACAGGTGGGTACCCCGAGGGATCAGCGCCAGAAAGGGCATGATGTCCGGGTGGATTCCTTTCGGAAGGGTCTCCGTCACGATGGCTTGATCCTTCGGACAAGCCACAAATCGTGTCCCGGTAGCTGGATTGATTGGGCAATTTGTGATGATTCCCACCCGTGCTTCGTCCGTCAAGGTGCTTCGAAAGTCCGTGGTCCCCAAGCTCTGCCGCAAGCCTTCGTAGGAGCCGAAGAAGAA